>NZ_JAMYPW010000020.1:0-103378 GCF_040320565.1 Mesorhizobium sp. M0664 | reverse complement strand
TTGCAGACCATCGACAACCCGTTCGGCACGAGGTTGTCACCCATGTCTTAAGTACAATCTGTTACCCATGTCTCCGGGTTGGACAAAGGACGGATATGGCGGAGGGAGTGTCCTTCCGCCTAACTCACGCCCAGTTCCGCCTAGTTCCGAAAGCTCAATAATCGCAATGCGATAACAGTCTAAATCGCTCCGACGAATTCTGCCCAATTCCGGCCAAACCCAGCACTTGTTTGTGGGTTGAATTGTAGGTACGTTTCATCGTCGGAAAATATGAGTTGCGAGATGGGACCCCTATGGCCAAGACGATCAACAAACTCAGCGCCATCGAGGTGGCGAAGAAATCCAAGCCGGGCATCTACAGTGACGGCGACGGGCTCTATCTGCAAGTCGCCAAGAGCACTTCGAAGGCTGCGAAGCCGGGGGACGTCTCCAAGTCCTGGCTCTTCCGCTTCATGCTTGCGGGCAAGGCCCGGTATATGGGGCTTGGCGACGTCAACACCTTCTCCCTTCAGGAGGCACGAAAAAGGGCCCGTGAAGCCCGCCAGAAGGTCGCTGATGGCATCGATCCAATCGAGGAACGGAAAGAGAAGAAATCTACCTATCGCGCCGACGACGCTAAGCGGATCACGTTCAAGCAGGCGTCCGAGCGCTATATTGCCGCGCAGAAGGCGGGTTGGAAGAACGCCAAACATGCCGACCAGTGGCGCAACACTCTCGCCACCTACGCTTGGCCGTTCATCGGGGAACTGCCGGTGGCGAAGGTCGAGACCGCCCACGTCCATCAGATACTGGACCCAATCTGGGAAACGAAAACCGAGACCGCTTCGCGTGTCCGAGGCCGGGTCGAGTCGGTGCTTGATTGGGCGACCGTGAGGGGCTTCCGTCCAAAGGGTGATAACCCGGCCCGGTGGCGCGGCCACCTCGACAAGGCGCTGCCCGCACGGGCGAAGGTCGCGAAGGTCCAGCATCACGCGGCGATGCCTTACGCAGACGTTCCAGCATTCATGACGCGGCTTCGCGCGATGGACAGCATCTCGGCCCGCGCGCTTGAGTTCACGATCCTGACCGCCGTCCGCACTGGCGAGGCGATCGGCGCGACTGATGGGGAATTCGACTTCGCGAAGAAGCTCTGGACCATCCCCGCCGAGCGCATGAAGGCGGACCGACCACACCGAGTCCCGCTCTCCGATCGCGCGATCGAGATCTTGAAAAGCATTCCGCGTGAGGCGGACAGCGCCTACATTTTCCCAGGCGCCCGCAAGGGGAAGCCACTCAGCAACATGGCGATGCTGGAGCTAGTGCGTGGCATGGAGGGGATGGGGGGCTTAACCGTTCACGGCTTCCGCTCCACCTTCCGCGATTGGGCGGCGGAGCGTTCGAACTTCCCGCGCGAAATCGCGGAGGCGGCTTTGGCACACGTCCTTAGCGACAAGACCGAGGCCGCGTATCAGCGCGGCGATCTGTTGGACAAGCGGCGCAAACTCATGAGCGCATGGGCTGGCTTTGCGGGGACGGCCAAGTGAAGTCGGAGGTCATTTGGAAGAGGCTGAACCTTTGGCTCTGACAATGAAGCTTGAAGAGATGTCTTTGCAGACCGCTTCAAATTTCTGAAAATTCCTCTTGTGCTCATCCAGCCCGATTGGGTCGGAATCGAAGATTTTTTTCAAGACTCCATTATTCTGCCGCTCAGCGTTGCCGTAGCCACCCCAGCTAAGTTTGCCTTGTATCAGCTTCTCGGCGGCATCGGTTTCCGCTTGGTAGTAGGTCACCATATCGGGCCAATCTGCCGCCTTGGCGAGTTCATTCATTTGGGCGCTCTCGAAACCGCTAACTTTCAATGCCCAGGCGGTGTCGTTTCCACCTTTTTGGAGGTTGTGGGCAACGGTATCGCGGTAGTTGGTACTTATGGCTCCCCTTACGCACAGTACCACGGACCTTTTCTCGGCCGAGGTTAGCCCAGCCAGCTCTCCCTTGGGGTCAGCCGGCAACGATGTTTGTTTTACGCTCGCATCGTTCTTAATATCTTCGCCAGCTGTCATCTTGACCGCGAGCCGCTCCCAGCACTCGATCACCTCTTTGTAATCCCTGGTCTGACCGTAGCACGACGCCATTGCTTCGCTTACCTCGAATTGGTCGTATCGAGTCGCACTTCGAAGAATACCCTGCAGCGCAGTCTCTTCGCGGGGGTGGAGCGCTTCTAGCTCTGAGCGACAAACGCTATCGGATTTGTTTTCCGAGATGCATCGTTCGTAATACCGAAGGACGTGCGCCTTCTTAAGTTCCACTGAGGCATTTAGCGTCTCGATCAAGCCGTGGGAGAGTGCGTGTTCCGGTGCCAAAAGAAAGCAGGCTCCCGCAAGCAAACGGGCTTTAGTTGAAAATGTGTTCATACCCATGCCACGCCCCTCGTATACTCCGGAAATCATCGTCTTATATGACGTGGTTTCATAGAGTGCCAGATGTTGCTCTGACTAAATGGATGTCAGGGAACGGGTCGGCTGGAATGTCCGGCGCTTACGGGTCGAGAGGGGCATGTCGCAGGATCATCTTGCGTATGCCGCTGACATCGAGCGCGCCTATGTCGGGTACCTGGAGCGTGGCAAGCGGAACGCGACTATCAGCACACTCGAAAAGGTGGCGATAGTCCTCGGGCATGACGTCTCCGAGTTGTTCGCCATCCCTCCAAAGGACGCCGAACCGATTGCGCCCCTGAATCCAGGCAGACGGAAAGGGTGAGGGTATTGCTGCTATCTAGCCCGGCGAGACCCTGCATTTGGTTTCAGTCTTCGGGAGGATCAAACATGGTGGACATCAGTTCTTTGCACCAATCGTCACCGTCGATCTTGCCGAATTCGCTTATCGCTTTGTTCAGGACTTTTCGATCTTTGAAGCCGTAATACACCGAAAGATACAAAAAAAGGCCCATCGGGGTCTGGAGTTTGGACTTCAGCCAATCGTCATCGGAAGCCCCGGCGCTCGCGAGAAAGTTTTTAGTTCGCGCGTTTTGTTCGTCAATGTGCACCACCGCAAGGTCATTAATGACCATCGGCTCGTCATCGACGTTCCAGAGAATTAGAGCTTTGCTCTCCGCCACCATTTTTCGCCACCTAATCCTTTGAGTGTCACGACTCCGAACAATCTGCCCCCTAGCACGCCGGTTTCAAAAATTCGCGCAAAATTTGCGAGGGACCTGGTGCGGGGGATGGCCGGGGGTGCCATCAGCGAAAGCCCCTCTGCGACCATTGGAAATGAGGGGGGTGGGGTCCTCAAAAGCCATATCGATGTGCGCCTCGCACACGGCCCACAACGCGCGCCGACGTTGCCCCGGTCATTCGTGCGCCAATGCGTTGAACGCGCGTACACGGCCCGCCCACGGCCACGCCGCGCACGACCGTCCGATACCCCGTCCATCGCCCGTTGCGGCACACGGCAAAAGCCAGCCCGAGGCTCAGTATCACATGGGCTTGCCCTAGCGATTCTCTGCGGCAGCCCGGTTTTCGGTATCACACAAATCCGAGTTGACTTTTTGATACGGCAGTATCACAGTCTCTTTGAGTTTATTGAGACTCATCGGAGGCCTTTATCATGTCCACCACCGCCCTCATTGGCTACGCTCGCACATCCACCGCCGATCAGAAAGCAGGGCTTGAGGCGCAATTGCGCGACCTCCAAGCGGCGGGTTGCACCAAGCTCTTTCGAGAGGAATTGTCCTCGGTCGCCACCAATCGACCGGAACTTGAACGCGCGCTGGACTACGTCCGCGAGGGCGACACGCTTATCGTCACCAAGCTTGACCGGCTCGCGCGGTCTGTTGCGGACCTTGTGGCGATTACTAAGGCTTTGCGGGCCAAGGGCGTTGCACTTCGCATTCTTTCCATGAACCTCGACACCGCCACGCCCACCGGCAAGCTCATGTTGAACCTGCTAGGCTCCATTGCGGAGTTCGAACGGGAATTGATGCTTGAGCGCCAACGCGAAGGGATAGCCAAAGCGAAGGCCGAGGGGAAGTACAAGGGGAGGGCGCCGACTGCGCGCGCGAAGGCGAAGGATGTGCTTAAGCTGAAAGCGGATGGGCTGACGGGCGATGCCATCGCCGCAAAGCTGGGGATTGGACGGGCGAGCGTATTTCGCATTCTTCGCGATACAGCTTAATGTCGTCTCATGAAGGTAACGAGTATCGTATGGAAGAGGCAGCATTCGAAGAGGCGCAAGACGGCTTAGCAGCGCGGCCGGTGACAATGGAGCGTTACCGGGAGCTCCTTAGGGCGTTTGATGCTACTGTCTGTGAAGCATTGGCGGTCGGTCAGGCGACATCGGGTCGGATGGCGGAGCCGCATGTTGGATACGGCACCCACATATTTGCGAGAATTTGCGGCCACGCGGTTTCTTTCGTTCGAGCGGCTCCGCACTCCAGGTGGGTCAAATCAGACTCAGAGAATTGGGACTTCTCGGCCATAGCCGGCCATGCCCGGTCAATTGTGGAAGGCTACCTCTTTTTCGCATACATGACTCACCCTCCTGCCAATGCCGAAGAGTTGAACGCTCGTGTCAACGTCATGCACCTTTACGATTGCACAAAACGTATCCGTGTGCTGGGCGGTGTTGTTGATAAGACGATGCTTGAGGACTTTGAGAAATCGGCGGAGGAAATCCGGAAACGCCTAAAACAAAATGGTTGGTTCTCTCAGCTAAAAGATACCTTGCAAGAGAAACTTTTGAAGGGGGGAGAACTCACGATTTTGAGTCGTCCTGAGCAGCTTGAACTCGTAGAATGGAAAGCCCGCGAGTTTTATATGTTCTGGGACATCCTTTCCCAGTATGCCCACATTCTGACGTTCTCTTTCTATCGGATGGAGCACAACGGTAGAGGAACCGGAATTAACAACGACGCTGACCGATTTTATATCGGCCTCTTCCTGGAGCACTGTGCAGAGGTGCTGTCGGACTGCGTGGATCGAATGATTGTGCTTTTCCCCGACGCGGCGCCGGTGCGCAAAGGAATCGACTCCAAATTTTCGCCCGGACCGAGGCGAAATTTGCCGCGCGAACGCAAGAGGAAAAGACGTTAGTTCGATTAAGCAGGGGTTCCGCATATTAAAGGGGAAATCGCAATGCCTGTAACAAGCGGCTCGGGTAATCCAAAGTGGACGCGTGACGAGACCCTACTGGCGCTAGATCTGCTCTACCGTCACGGGAAACCAGTGGATAAAAACCACACGGACGCCGCGGAGTTGTCGCGGCTGCTGCGCGCAGCCAATATCTATCCAGCGACAGAACGAAAAGACAGCTTCCGGAACTCCGATGGAGTAGCGTTAAAAACGCAGAATCTGTTTTCGGCCTTGCACCCCGAACGACGCCTCAGTTCATCCGAAATGGATAGAGCGGTCGTCGTCGAGTTTACAAGCAGCCGAAAGTTCGAACTGGCGGAGATCGCCTCTGCAATCCGGCAAGCGCTTGCCAGCAATCCTTCCGACGCGATGGAGGACGATGATGATCTTGAAGTGCCGGAAGGCAAGGTTTTGGCTAGGCGACATCGCCAGAGAGACCGGAGACTGCGAACGCGATTGATCGAAAAGAGGCGTACCGGCGGGCTTAGATGCGAGATCTGCGATTTTGCGGTGAGCACCAGTGCGGCCAAATCCACCGATAGTTTTTTCGAAGCGCACCACATTACTCCACTAGCAGTGGCAGAGGGGGAGCGAACAACCCGCCTTTCGGACATGGCTTTGGTGTGCGCCTGCTGTCATCGGTTCATTCATCGGCTGATAAGCGACAGCAAGCGCTGGGTGGGCATCACTGAAGCGGCAGAAGCCCGAAAAAAGTCATTGATGTTTTGAGCACTCGACAGCAGTGCTGTCCCGCTGTGAAGCGTCATATCGGTTCGCGACCAAAGGGAGCAGCAAATGTCAGATTCTAAAGCGCACCTGCCAAAAAAGAAGAAATGCTGCTTCGTTGTTTGCCCGATTGGCGAAGAAGGTAGTCCCACGAGGCGACATGCCGACTGGCTACTTCATGAGATAATTGAACACGTCCTTGAAGCTTATTTTACCGACCAATTTGAAGTGATACGCGCAGACAAGATCGATCAACCCGGCATGATCGACGCGCAAATTATCAGCCACCTATTGGACGACGATTTGGTGATCGCCGACATGACAGAGCTGAACCCAAACGTTTTTTATGAAATTGGCATACGGCATATGAAAGAGCTGCCGATAGTGCACATCGTAAGGAAGGGGGGAATCATTCCCTTCGATGTGAAGTTATTCAGAGCAATCCCATACGACTATGCAGACACGACTGAGCTCAGGACGGCCAGAGCGGATTTGCGGCGAGCCTTGGACGCAGTACTCCAACCCGATTACAAGCCGGACAATCCAGTTATTCGCGCTCGTGGCGTCGTTAAACTCGTTGAAAGCGCTGCGCCCGAAACCGCCATTATACAACAGCAGCTTGGCGAGATATCTAGGCGGCTATCAGCAATTGAGAACAACGATATGCTCTCTATCGCGCGATATGGCCAAACACGCGGCGATATCGAATTGAACAATTTTCTGGCACGACGCCCGCCGACAGGAACTGCTTTTACTATAGAGATTTTTCCGACTTATAGCGAAAATGAGGCACAAAAAATAATTTCGTCAATACAGAACATCGTTAAATCTCTCGCCGGCAACGCAGCATTCTATAATTTTGGAGCAACTGTACTAATAAAGATTGATACAATTCTTGCGGATGCTACGCGTAATTCTATACTGCAAATCGCTTCATCTCATCCAGGTGTTAAAGAAGTGAAAATTATACCGTCTCAAAAACAATAGACGCTTACATGATTTCGGCACCCGCGCGTCAGGCTTTGCCCGCCGTTGAACTTTCCTCGTCCAGCGCTTGCGGCACCGGCAAGTAGGCGTTGGCCATTAGCCACTCGTCCAGAATTGTCTCGACTAGATCGAGCTTAGGCTTACCGATCTCAGCCGCCAGCCCATTCAGGACTTCGTCTATGCCCGGCGCAAGAGCGATCCCACCAACGTTCCTAAGCAGAAGCGCGGCCCGTCGCAATAGCACCTGCAAATCGGTTCGGGACGCATCCGCGATGTGGTCGGCGGCGCTTTCGAGTTCCTGAACAAATTGGTGGCGAGACATCGACGCGATCTCCTGGGCTGCGGTCGAGAAACTGATTTCGACGCTCATTTGTTAGAGTGAACAAAATGCGAACAAAAGAGTCAAGTGTCGCCTTGACGGGGCGGGCAAATGCTCCTCATTTCATGGCATGCCTGAGCAACCCGACAAATGGCCGCGAGGCGCGCCCTGGACACTGATGCATGCCCACAACGCTGGGCAGGTGGCCCGCATCACCTGTGGCCTTTGCAACATCAAACGTTTCTATAAGCCGCTCGAACTCCGGGAGGTGATCGGCAACGTCACCATTGATCAGGTGCGGACAAAGGTCCGCTGCGAAAAGTGCGGCCGAAAGGAATCGATGAGAGCGGAGTTATTCCATCCTGTCGGGCAGGAACTAGAGACCATCCACTTTCGGCGACTGGTCGAGATCCGGTGGGAGAGGCGGGTGGTATGGCGGGATGAATCGCGGAGGCGACTTCTCGGCAACTTTGTTCTTGACGTCGCTGCATTGCCCTACTCAATAAAGAGCAGGAGGGGTGCAATCATGACCACTGACGAACTTGAAGCGCTTCTAGCTGGCGCTGAGGAAACGGATCGGCTCGAATTCAAGCAGGGGATGGCTTGGGACAAGCATTCGCTGGCCAAAGACATCTTGGCAATGGCAAACGTTCAGGATGGCGGCCGCATCGTAATAGGCATCGAGGATGAAACCCTTGCGCGCCAAGGTATCAGCGAGGAGCAACGTAACTCCTACTCTCCTGACCAGATGCGCGACCAGATTGCCGAGTACGCCGATCCGGAGGTCATCTTCTCGGTGCGCATGCCCGTTGATGCCGCCGGGCGGCGATATGTTGTCATTCAGGTGTCACCGTTCGAAACACTGCCAGTGATCTGCAAGAAGGATGGCCCGGATATTACCAAGGGAACGATCTACTTTCGCAGCCCAGCCCAAAAGCCGCAGAGCGCTCGAATTTCAAATTCTACTGATATGCGTCGCGTGATTGAGCAATCGATCGCAAAGAGATGGGCTGGGTTGCAGCAAATCGGTCTCGCTGGCGCCGCGGCTGCTCCTGCCTATGATTACGACAAGGAACTCGGGGATTTTTAAAATGGACGAGGCGCTGCTGAAAGACATCGAAGGGGCGGGATATTGGCGTATCAATCTTCGGCCGCTTTCTGTGCTTGCTGAAAAGCTCTCCTTTCAAAAGTGTCGAGATGTGGTGTCCGCCAGTAGCGTCGAACTCAGAGGATGGGACTATCCCCACGTGGTGCGGGGAAACGATCAATATGGTGGCACTTCTAATGGCGATGGCTTTTTTGAAGCCTGGGTAAGCTTTATGATGCAGCGAGAATTCTGGCGGATGTACCAGAGTGGGCAATTCCTCCACTACCGCTCGATGTGGGAAGATCGAGACGATTTCCCCGGTATGCCGGCCCGGCCATTCCTCTCAATCGAAGGCGTTATCTATCTCTTCACTGAAATAACTGAGTTTGCCAGCCGGTTGGCTGCCGCACTGGCATTAAAGGATGGGCTTGGGATTTCAATTGAAGCCCGCCAGACAAGCGGCAGGCGGCTTTGGGTGGGACAGAATCGAATGCCGTTTTTTGAGCCGAAAACTACCGCCGCCGAAAAAGTCATGATCGAAGCTCGTTTGATGGTGGATGGGCTTCAAAACCCACAACGGCTCGCGTTGGCAATGTGCAAAGAGTTCTTTGATCGTTTCGGCTGGAACCCGTCTGACGACCAAATCCAAGGAGATCAAGTGCGGCTCTTGAAGCGGCAATTCTAAACCAGCCGCAGGGAATTCGACGCTCGATGTTGCCGTCCGAATAAGCGCGCCTAATTCGTCGCCTTTCGCTTCGCCTCTACCCGCAGCCTCGCCGCCTCCAGTCGCAGGCCAATCCCTTCCATCGGGTCCGCACCCCTGGTCGTTCCGGGCGACACGCGCCGCGCCTCGACCTTGCGAAGCAATTCCAGCGCTTTCAACTGCAAGCCCACGCCCTGCTTTGGGTCCTCCGCCACCCCCATCAGGAACTGGTAAGTGAGGTCGAACACCTCGGGCGGGGCCTCGTACTCAATGATGGCCTTAGCGGCGTCGATGGAGCGCGCAACCGGCACCTCCGGTGATGTCATGATGTCCAGCAGCTTTCGCAGCGCAGGGCTGATTTCGGGGTCGTTCATTTTTCGCTCCAATGGGCGCTAGTTACCGTGGTGTAGCCGTCCGAGTTGAGATGACGGCTACTAGATTGCCATGACATTTCAATGTTTTGGGGGTGTGTTACCGTAGTTACCGTAGTTACCGATGAAAAACCGATTGGGTGACCGCGATACTGCACGCCGGGAGAAGTCATAGCGGGACAACGGCTACACGGTAACAACGGTAACGGAACACAAGAGCCATATTACCCCTCCTTTACATAGCCCTTTTCCAACGCGCCCCCGACCCGGAACGCCCTCGGCCCGTCCCATCCGAGGCGCCTCATGCAGTCGCCAAGGCGCAACATGTCCCGGCGAGACGCTGACCCAAATTCCATGCCAAGGCAGTTCTCGAAGATGGCATGGGTCGGGATGCGCAGTTCGCTGCCAACGCGCTGTGCCGTCTCTGGCAGCTTTCTTTCCAAGATGTCTTCCCAAGGGTCACTCGCAAAGCGCTCGGCCTGGCGCTCGGCTGCAGCGGCCCAAAGGCTTTCGGGAATGGTGATCGGGTCGGGAGCATCCGGGTCGGCCGCGGCGGCTTCCGCCCAAAGCTGATGGCGTGCGTCCGCCAATGCGACTAGATCAATCTTGCCAGTCGCGACCGGCCAGAAGCGGCGGTTGCCTGTCGGGTCTTTCAGGTACTGCGCATCGTTCGTAGTGCCTGCGAAAATGCAGCGACGAGGTAGCTCCTCGACCGACTTCTGAAACGCGCCCCGCGCTCGGTCAACCGTCTTTGAGACGAACTGCTTTATTCCCCTGATATCGGCACTGCGCAAGCCGACCAGTTCGGGCAGTTCGACGATCCACTTTCCCTGAAGCAGTTCTTGCTGTTCCTTCGATCCTTGGCCGATCACAATCTCGTCCGAAAAGAAGTCCTCGCCACCGGCCATTATCTTCAGGGCGCTCGATTTGCCGCGCCCCTGCTGACCTTCCAGCACCAACACGTAGTCGAACTTGCAGCCGGGACGACGCGCCCTCCGAACGCCGGCAATGAGGAACGCCCGTCCAAAGGCTCGGGTCAGCCGGTTATCCTCCGCGCCGAGATAGACGCTCAACCAAGTGTCGATCCTCGGTACTCCGTCCCACTTCTGCGCATCGATGTAATCGAGCACCGGGTTGAATGAGTTCTCTCGCGCCAAGATGCGGATTGCATCGCGAGTGTGGTTTTGCTCCGGGTCGAAGCCGAACTTCTGAATGACGGCGCGCCTCACATGCAGCACGATGTCTTCCATTGTCACGCCGAGGTGCGTTTCAAGTCCGTCGCACACGACGCGCTGCCGGAACTCATCGAAGCGGAACACGATACCGAGCTCTCGGATCGCTCGCTCCGCGTTGTCTAGCGAAGCAGCTATGCCGCTCGGATTTCGAACCCGAGTCATTTCCGTTGAGGCCTCGGCCTTGACCACCGCGCCACCGTTCGAGGACTGCTGCTTTCTCACCAGCTGCTCCGCGAACATTTTAACCAGCGGAGACCCGCTGCCGTCTTTCACCACGTCAGTCATCCGCCATAGAACCTCGTCTCGCGAGCCAGTAATCTCTCGCACGCTTCAAGAATGGCCGCGCGCGCAGCGACCAGCGGCGCCGACGGCGGAGCCTCGTCGATTCGATCCACCGCATCCATCAGACGCTGCCACCCGGAGCCAAACTCTTGCAGCGGATCGGGCGGCTTCCGCCGCTTTGCCCGCACATCATTCAGATTGATTATCGTTGCCATCGTTTCGGCTCCTTTCATCTCGCCAGCACGACACACGGAAAAAGCGAGGGCCGCGAGCGCAGGGAGATGTCGCGGCCTCGCTTCCCGGCACCTTCGGCATCTCAAAGCGGTTCAAGCGGGGCGCTCTCGTCAAAGAAGGCGCGTCGCCTTAGTTCCGCCTCCACCAACGCACTCACGTGCGCTTCGTGGTCCAGCAGTTCGGCGCTGGGCTCGATCCCCATGATCCGCATCGTCGCGGTGATCGCCTGATACGCTTCGATCACGGCCCACGTCGGAGCGCGCTTCAAGGGCTCGATCTCGGCTAGCCACGCCGCAGAGTGCTCGATAAAGAGCCGGCGAAACGCCCCTTCCACTTCGAGCCATGCGCCGGACAGCCACATCAGCGCCTGCATAACTGCCAGCACGTTGTCCGACGCGGCCATCACTTGGCTCGCCAAGTCACAGTCGGCGAAACGAAGCCCGGCGAGAATTCGCCGAGCCTCCGCCTGCGTGCTTCGCTTGCGCCACTTAGCATTCGCCATCGCCGTTCGCCTTCACGAAGACGGAGAGGAGATACGCCGCCACCACCGGATACGAGCGAACGATGGAGGAAAAATCGGCGGGCGCATCCGGCGCGAGTGCCAGAAGTTCCCCCGCCACTCTCTCGGTATCAGTCTGCAGGCGCTGATCCCGCTCGTGGGCTTCGTGAAGTTCGGAGCGCCACGGTTCGTTCGTCAGGGGCATCTCCCTGGCGCGCTTGGGTGCGCTCTCCGCGTAATAGTTGTCGCCTTTAGTAAGTATGGTGTGGGAGTTTTGGTCTGCCATGTTCATTCCTCCTTACGCCGCTGCCGAAGCATCGCGCTTCGCGAGGCAGCGCTCTTGCCATTCGGTCACGTCGGCCAATCGCCACGCGACAGCCTTCGGCCCGATCTTCGTCGGTCGGGGAAAGCTTCCCGATTTCATCTGTTCGTACAGCGAACTGGTCTTCAGCCCCGTTAGTCTTTCGACCTCCGGGCGTCTTATGAAAGTGTCGGCGGTGCTCATGTTTCACTACTCCTTTTGTCGACAGTATTGCCGAAGAACAATTCAATAATACCACAGAATATCGTTTGGCAATCGGCGGCATCAAAAACAAAAACAACAACAAAAACAACGGTTTATGTGCAGCCATACCAAATGCTGCAACAAGTATTACTGAGCCTGTGATAGTCGATTTTCTTAATTGAGCGGGGGGGCGTAGCGCAGCATTTCCCCCTCCGAGCGGGTGACTCCCAAACGGAACTGCCGCGGGAAGGAGTCGCCAGAATCGGGCGCCGGATCCACCTGACCGATATGGCTTTTCCACCCGGTGTAATAACCATACTTTGCCCCTGGGGGCCGCCACGTTGCCGAGTCCGCTGACGGACGGGCCGGAGGAAGGAGTCTTTGAGCGGGCATTCGGGATGGGGAGTCGCCACGCGTAGCGCCCCCGACAGCGATTCGTGACCGTTGGCCGGGCCGAAAATTTGTTGTTTTAGATTTGTGGGTGGCGCACGGGTCGCCAAAAATAAGTAAACAAAATCAATTACTTAACTTGGAATTGGCGGAGGGAGTGGGATTCGAACCCACGGTGGGCTTGCACCCACGCCGGTTTTCAAGACCGGTGCCTTAAACCGCTCGGCCATCCCTCCAAGGTGATATTTCAATCACCTTAGGATATCGCGAGAGGAGCGGGTTCGAGCTGTCGGTACCGGATTGGCACCAGGACGTTCCCCGACCGGTTCGCGCTCCATTCCTGTAAAGCCGCATTCGACGCCAAGTCAACCGTGGCAGCCGCACCTTTCGGCGCGATCCGGGGCGGTGAGCAGCGTCATAGCGAGCTGTGTTTGTGCTGAGTGTGGAAAATCGTTTTTAAAACCCGCACGGACTATTAATCGTTGAGCGCTGATATGTGGAGCGCATTAGGCACATGTAACTAAATCGTATTCCGGAGTTGATTTTGGCCGTACTTGGCGCTCTCCCGCCCGGTCTTCGCTGTAGACCAATCCGCGAAACCGACTGGGAGGGAGTGGTTGATTGCCTGTGCAGGGGCTTTCCGGCGCGTAACCGGAGTTACTGGATACACGCTCTGACCCGCTTGTCGCAGCGGCCTGTGGTTGCCGAGTTCCCACAATATGGCTTTGCTTTGGAGCATGCCGGTCGGATCGTCGGCGTTGTGCTCACCCTTTATGCTCGCTATCAGGGGTCGGAGAGCGAGGAAATTCGCTGCAATCTTTCAAGCTGGTCAGTCGATGCAGATTTCCGTCCCTATGGCGCCATGTTGGTTGCGGCGGTTCTCAAGCGGAAGGACGTGACCTACACGAACATTTCGCCGGCACAAGCGACATTGAAAGCCAACCGGGCGCTAGGCTTTCGGCTCTTCTCCAGCGGACAATTTACCTTCTTGCCGGCTTTGAGTTCGGCGCAGCGGTCATGTCGCGTGGTCGAAGTGCGTCCCGATCTCCCGGAATTGGCGATGCTGCCCGAGAGTGAGAGATACATACTGTCGGAACACGCCGCGCTGGGCTGCCTGTCGTTGATCTGCATTTGCGACGGAGCAGCGTTCCCCCTGGTGTTGATGCCGCGCCGAATGTTGCACGGTGTTATCCAGTGCCATCAGGTCATCTATTGCCGCTCGCTTGCGGATTTGAGCCGCTGCGCCGGCCCGATGGGGCGCTTTCTCTTGCGAAGCGGAATCCTGGTTTGCTTTGTCGACGCCAAGGAGCCGATTCCAGGTTTGGTGGGATGGTACCGGCCCAACAAGGGGCTGAAATACTTCAAGGGTCCCAGACCACCCGCACCTGGAGATCTGACGTTCACCGAGCTTGTGATCTTCGGTCCCTGAATCTGCGCTCGCAGCCAGGCCAAGCCAAGGGCAACGCGCCACGAACCGCATTGCTGATCGATCAGCGATGATTTTCATGCCGATCGGCGAGGCGGTCCGTGCCACAATCTCGCCCGGTTCCGACCACAATCGGTTAATACGGTGATAAACAATTCCTGCGCACAAAAAGGATTGGGGTAGGGCGTCGCCGGCGTTTCTGGAGTGGGTGCTTTGGCATCGCTGACGTTCATGCTGCGGTGCCTTCGTCGATGCTATAGGGGACAATCAAAATATGCAGACCACGGCGCGCCCGCGTCTTCGTCGCGCTTCCGCTTTCGCGCTGTTTGCCTTGTCGGCAGCCTTTCTTGCAGCATGTGCCGGGCCGCAGCAAAGGGCGATGGTCAACAAGAAACCTCGCTCCAAGGAATATTTTTCCGAAGCCGAATACGGCGTGAAAGCCAGCCCGCGCGTCATGTTCAAGACGTCTCGCGGACGCGACCAGCTCGGCAAGCCCTATCAGGTGCGCGGCAAGTGGTATTATCCGAAGGAAGACAAACGTTACGCCAAGGTTGGCCTCGCATCCTGGTACGGTGAGGCCTTCCACGGCCGGTTGACGGCCAACGGCGAAGTCTACGACATGGCAGATCTGACGGCGGCGCATCCGACCATGCCGCTGCCGAGCTATGCGCGGGTCACCAACATGAAGACCGGCAGCTCGGTGATCGTGCGCGTCAACGACCGCGGGCCCTATCATGATGGACGCATCATCGATGTGTCGAAGCGCGCTGCTGAAATGCTCGATTATGCCAGTGTCGGTACGGCCGAGGTGAAGGTTGAATATGTCGGCCGTGCGCCGCTCGAAGGCAATGACGGGCAGTATCTGGTGGCTTCGTATCGTCCAGGCAACAGGGCGCCGGATCCGTCGGACGGTCTGCCCAGCGGCGTCATGGTCGCGATGAATGGGCCGTCGCCAAGCCTGCCGGTGAGCGCTGCTGCCGTGCCGTTCCCCGGTCAGCTGACGAATTCCGGGCAGGGATCCGATGCACGGCCTGTCATGGCGGTGCAAGCATCTGCTTCGGGAGACATTGTACTGCCCGATTTCGGCCCGATCGTGCCGGAGCGTCCGGAGATCAACCTGCCGGCGCAATCGCCGTTCACCATGGCGTCGCTGTCTTACGCCGACGAGCGCGTGCAGCGCGCCTCTAACGCGTTTGCCGGGCTGGATCGCACCGGCATGTCGTCCGCCGAGCTTCTTCAACCGTGGAAGCGGCAAGCCCCTCCAGCCGGGTCGCCCACCGCCTATGTCGCGGCGGGTTCATTCGAGAATGCCGCCGAAGCGGAGCGTGTGGCGGCCCAGCTTTCCAGCTTCGGCAAGACCGAAATCCAGCGCTCGGAACTTGAAGGCAAGGACTGGTACTCGGTCAACCTCTTTGCCGACGGTCGTGGCAGCCTGGACGAGATGCTGCAGGCAGCGTGGTCGCATGGTGCGCCGGATGCGCTTGCTGTACGCAACTGAGCTTGGGGCTGCCTGGTTTTTTCGCGCGCGATTGATCCGCCAGGCAAAAGCCTGATAGCTTCTGCCAACTTGCAAAAGCGCCGGCTCATTGGTCGAACCTGATGAAATCTTTTCACCCTTTCACCGGGCTTGTGGCGCTCGGCCTGCTGCTGCTCTCGCTTGCGCAGGCCTCAGCTCAGCTTTTCGAGACCAAGGCCGCCCAGGCCTTCATGATCGATGCCGAAACCGGAACCGTGCTGTTTTCCAAGGACGCCGACAGGTTGATCCCGCCGGCCTCGCTGGCCAAGCTGATGACGATGGAAGTGGCTTTCGACGCCATCAAATCAGGGCGCATGACGCTCGATGACACCTTCGTGGTGAGCGAGAACGCCTGGCGCAAAGGCGGCGCTCCTTCGGGGACATCGACCATGTTCGCCAAGCTCAAGTCGACGATCCGGCTGGAAGACCTGATCCAGGGCGTGACCGTGCAGGCGGCCAATGACGGCTGTATCGTCATCGCTGAAGGGATGGCCGGGTCCGAAGCAAACTTCGCGGCGCAGATGACCGGGCGTGCCCGCCAGATCGGCTTGCAGAAATCGACTTTCGTCAATTCCACCGGTCTGCCGGCCGATGGGCAGCAAACGAGCGTTCGCGAACTCGCGCTTCTGGCGCTGCATATCTGGCGCAACTACCCGGATCTCTACCGCTATTACGGCCAGAAGGATTTTACCTGGAACAAGATTTCCCAGAGGAACCGCAATCCGCTACTGGCCATGGACATAGGCGCCGACGGGCTCGCGGTCGGTGCCAGCGAGCAATCCGGGTTCGGCATTGTCGGCTCGGTCAGCCACAACGGCACAAGGGTGATCGCGGCGATGAGCGGTCTGGCAAACGACCGTGAGCGGGCTGAGGAAGCGCGAAAGCTGCTCGACTGGGGCGTTCGCTCCTTCGAGAAGACTGAAGTATTCGCCAAGGACGAAGTGGTTGGCGAAGCCCAGGTCTTTGGCGGTGCCAAGTCCGGTGTCGCGTTAAAGGCAAAAGGACCGGTGCAGATCTTCCTGCCGATCACCAACCGCGACAAGCTCACCGCCAGGATCGTCTATGACGGACCGGTGGCAGCGCCGGTGGAGGAGGGGCAGCCGGTGGGTACGCTGCGCGTCTGGATCGGCGATACGCTGAGCCAGGAGACGCCGCTGTTTGCCGCCGAGTCGATCGGTGTCGGTTCGCTTCCGCAGCGCGCGCTCGACGCCGCCAAGGAACTGGCCGTCGGCTGGCTGCGTTAGCACCGTCGCGGTGGACCTTTTTTTCCGCCGGGACTATACGGTCCCCGAAGTATGGACAAAGGCTTTGGCGCGCGGATTTTTCATCACTTTTGAAGGCGGCGAAGGAGCAGGCAAGTCGACGCAGATCGAGCGGCTGGCAAAGAAGATGCGCGCCAAGAAATACGATGTGCTGGTGACACGTGAGCCGGGTGGCTCGCCGGGCGCGGAGGCGGTCAGGCATGTCCTGCTTTCAGGCGCAGCCGAGCCGTTCGGCCCCAAGATGGAAGCTCTGCTTTTCGCCGCTGCGCGTTCCGACCATGTCGAACAGGTCATCCGGCCGGCAGTCGAGCGCGGTTCGGTCGTACTTTGCGATCGTTTCATGGATTCCTCGCGCGTCTACCAGGGCGTCACCGGCGGCCTCGACCCGGCATTCATGGACGCATTGGAGAAGGTCGCCATCAACGGCATGGTGCCGGACATGACACTGATCTTCGACATCGACCCCGCCGAGGGCCTGAGGCGCGCTACCGCCCGGCGGGCCAGCAGTGACGGACCGGACCGCTTCGAGAAAGAAACATTGGCCATCCACCAACGCCGGCGCGAGGCGTTTCTCGCGATCGCCTCAGCTGAACCCGAACGCTGCGTTGTCGTCGATGCCTCAGCCGACCTAGATGCGGTGGAGGATGTCGTTACCGCCGCGGTCTTCGCGGCTCTCGAGAGGATGATGCCGGCGCAAAGAAAGCAGGCGGCGCCAGCATGATTTTCGAACGCATCGCGCCCGAACAGCACGACACGCTGGACGGGGTGCCCGAGCCATCCGAGACGCCGCGTCTTGTCGGTCACCTGCAGGCGGCCAACATGCTCGCCACCGCTTACCGCTCGGGAAAGCTGCCGCACGCACTGATCTTTGCCGGACCGGTTGGCATCGGCAAGGCGACGCTGGCCTTTCACCTGGCGCATCATCTGTTGAAGCACCCGGCCTTCGAGCAGGCGCCGGAAAGCCTTGCCGTTCCAGATCCGGCTTCGTCGCTGTTTCGACAGATCGCCACCGGCGCGCATCCTTCGGTGCTGCATCTTACACGCCCGGCGAACGACAAGACCAAGAGCTTCAAGACAGTGGTCACGGTCGACGAAATCCGCAAGGTCAGCCGTTTTCTGTCGCTGACCTCGCACGACGGCAGCTACCGGGTGGTTATCGTCGATCCCGCCGACGACATGAACACCAATGCTGCCAATGCCTTGCTGAAGAATCTTGAAGAGCCACCCGCGCGCACCTTATTCATCCTCATCGTCCATGCGCCGGGCAGTCTGCTGCCGACGATCAGGTCGCGCTGCCAGATGGTGCGGTTGGCGCCGCTCGATGCCGAGAGCTTGATGACGGTTCTGGAGGGCATCGAGCCGCCGCCACCGGAGGATCCTGCGGCGCGCGCGGCGCTGGCGGAGCGGTCAGGGGGCAGCGCGCGCAATGCGATCCTGTTGACGCAGTATGGCGGGCTCGAAATCGCCGCCA
The DNA here is from genome assembly GCF_040320565.1 of Mesorhizobium sp. M0664. Lineage (NCBI taxonomy): Bacteria > Pseudomonadati > Pseudomonadota > Alphaproteobacteria > Hyphomicrobiales > Phyllobacteriaceae > Mesorhizobium > Mesorhizobium sp. M0664. Next base: position 85,257 of record NZ_JAMYPW010000020.1, on the reverse strand, counting down.
CCCTCGACGCTCTGGTGATGTCCAAGAAGTTAGATGTCGCGGCGGCCTACCGTCTTGCCGAGGCGGTCGCCGGCCGCGACCAGGCGATCCCGTTCGAGATATTCAATCGCCGTGCGCTTGATCTGCTGTCGGCCGGCGCCAGCCAGGCCGCGCTCGTCGGCGATCTCGCGCGAGCCAAAACGCTGTCGGATACTTGGCACGCGGCTTTGAACGCTATATCTGAAACCGAGACCTACAACCTCGACAAAAAGCAGCACGCCCTGACCATGATCGACCGCCTGAATTCTGCAATGCGAATGTGACGGCCGCTGGCGTGGCTTTTGAAGCCCCTGAGTATTGATTCCCAATCAATCGCAGGAACTTCGAAGCCACCACATTGGCGTCGGATGGCAATTGCCGTTTCGATGCGATATCTCACCGCGACATCTTTCATTCAGACATTCATGACGGCTCATCCATGGCACGCGAAAAATACTACGTCACGACGCCGATTTTCTATCCGAACGGCAAGCCGCATATCGGCCATGCCTACAATGTCATCGCCAGCGACACGCTGGCCCGCTTCCAGCGGCTCGATGGCAAGGACGTCTTCTTCGTCTCGGGAACCGACGAGCACGGTTTGAAGATGCAGCAGACGGCGGACGCCGAAGGCCTGACGCCGAAAGCGCTTGCCGATCGCAACTCGGCGATCTTCCGCTCGATGCTCGAAGCGACCGGTTGCTCGAACGACGTTTTCATCCGCACCACCGAAGAGCGTCATTACAAGGCCTGCCAGGCGATCTGGACGCGCATGGCTGAGAATGGCGACATCTACCTCGACCGCTACAGTGGCTGGTATTCGGTGCGGCAGGAAGCCTATTTCGACGAGGCCGAAACCAAGGTCGGTGACGACGGCGTGCGCCGCGAACCGCTCGGCTCGCCTGTCGAATGGACCGAGGAAGAGAGCTATTTCTTCCGCCTTTCCGCCTATCAGGACAGACTGCTCGCGCTCTATGAGAACAGCCCCGAGTTCGTCGGACCGGCGGAGCGGCGCAATGAAATCATCAGCTTTGTCAAATCCGGCCTGAAGGATCTGTCGATCTCGCGCACCACATTCAAATGGGGCGTGCCGGTGCCCGGCGATGAGAAGCATGTGATGTATGTCTGGGTCGATGCCCTAACCAATTACATCACCGCCGCCGGTTATCCGGATCCGACCAATGAGAGATGGTCTTTCTGGCCGGCGAACGTCCACGTCATCGGCAAGGATATCATCCGCTTCCACGCGGTCTACTGGCCGGCATTCCTGATGTCGGCCGGCATCGAATTGCCGAAGCGCGTGTTTGCGCATGGTTTTCTGTTCAACCGTGGCGAGAAGATGTCGAAGTCGGTCGGCAATGTCGTCGACCCGTTCGCGATGATCGAGCACTACGGCCTCGACCAAGTGCGCTATTTCTTCATGCGCGAAGTGCCGTTCGGCCAGGACGGCAGCTACAGCCATGATGCAATCGTCAACCGCACCAATGCCGACCTCGCCAACGATCTCGGCAATCTGGCGCAGCGCTCGCTGTCCATGATCGCCAAGAACTGCCGCGGCGTGGTGCCTAAGCGCGGCGAATTGAGCAATGCCGACAAAGCGATCCTCGATCAGGCAGATACCGCCCTTGTCACGGCGCGCAGGACGATGGCCGACCAGGGCATCCACTTTGCTCTGGCGGCGATCTTTGGCGTGGTGGCCGAAGCCAACCGCTATTTCGCCGGGCAGGAGCCATGGGCACTGAAGAAGACCGATCCGGCGCGCATGGAAACGGTACTGTGGACGACCGCTGAGGTGATCCGGCGTGTCGGGTTGCTGTGCCAGCCCTTCATTCCGCAGTCGGCGGCAAAGCTACTAGACCTTTTGGCGGTGCCGGCCGGCAGCCGTAATTTCGAGCATGTCGCGGAAGGCCATTCGCTGGTATCCGGTACGCCGCTGCCGGCGCCGGAACCGGTATTTCCACGCTATGTCGAGCAAACGGATACAAGCGCCTGATGCTGGTCGACAGTCACTGCCATCTCGACTTTCCGGATTTCGCCGAAGAGCGGGCGGCCATTGTCGCCCGCGCCCTAGCGGCCGGCATCGGCCGAATGGTGACGATCTCGACGAGGGTGAAGCGATTTAACCAAGTGCTTGAGATTGCAGAGACTTTCGATGAGGTCTATTGCTCGGTCGGCACCCATCCGCATAATGCGGCCGAAGAGCTTGATGTCACTGTCGATGATCTGGTGCGGCTCTCTGCTCATCGCAAAGTGGTGGCGATCGGCGAGGCCGGACTCGACTATTTCTACGATCATGCGCCGCGCGACGCACAGGCGCAGGGCTTTCGCACCCACATCGCCGCGGCGCGCGTGACCGGTCTGCCGCTGGTCATCCATTCGCGCGACGCCGACGACGACATGGCTAATATCCTCGAAGAAGAAACAGGGAAGGGCGCCTTCCCCTTCATCCTGCACTGTTTTTCGTCGGGACGCCGGCTGGCCGAGATCGGCGTGGCGCTCGGCGGGTACGTCTCGTTTTCCGGAATCCTGACCTTCAAGAACTCCGCCGAGCTGCGCGCCGTCGCCGCCGATGTGCCGCGCGACCGTCTGCTGGTCGAAACCGACGCGCCATACCTGGCGCCGATCCCGTTTCGCGGCAAGCGCAATGAGCCCGCCTATGTCGCGCATACAGCCAAGGTGCTGGCCGAGACGATCGGCGTCAGCGATGCCGAGATCGCTGACATCACCACGGATAACTTCATCCGGCTGTTCAGGAAAATGCCGCGCCCGAGCGCGACGGGCGCCTGACGCATGAGCGACCGGTTACGTCTTACCGTCCTCGGCTGCGGCTCATCGCCGGGCACGCCACGCATCACCGGCGACTGGGGCAATTGCGATCCCGCAAATCCCCGGAACCGGCGCACGCGCACCGCAGCGCTTGTCGAGCGGATCGCGGCGAATGGCGCCCGGACCACGGTCGTCATCGACACCGGCCCGGATTTCCGCGAGCAGATGCTGCTGGCATCCGTCAAGCGCATCGATGCGGTGGTCTATACACATCCGCATGCCGACCATATCCACGGCATCGACGATCTGCGCGGCTTCGTGCTCGAGCAGCGCCACCGGATCGACATCCATGCGGATCAGGCTACCATGCTGCGCCTACGCGAGGCGTTCCGCTACTGTTTCGAAACACCGCAAGGCAGTTCGTATCCGCCGATCGTCAACGCCCATATCATCGACCACCACAGGCCGGTGGTGATCGCAGGCGAGGGCGGCGCCCTCACCCTCGAACCGCTGCTGCAGCTCCATGGCGACATCACCTCGCTGGGTTTCCGCATCGGCGGGCTGGCCTATTGCCCTGACGTCAGCGACTTTCCGGAGGCGACCGCCAAGCGTTTGCGCGGGCTGGACATGCTGGTCATCGACGCGCTGCAATACACCGTCCATCCGAGCCATCTGTCGCTTGGCCAGGCGCTTGGCTGGATCGAAGGACTGGCGCCGAAGAACGCGGTGCTGACGCATATGCATGTTCCGCTCGACTACGCCACGGTAATGGCCGAGACGCCGGCCAACGTCGAGCCTGCTTATGACGGCATGACGATCGAAATCCCTTACGAATCAGCGTGAAGGGCGAGGTTTTTACGGCTGGGTTCGCGGGTTTGGATCTCGCGGAGTGCTATCTTCACGCCACATCCAATCGGCTACGCCAGTTCCATAATCTATCTTATGCGACTACGCCTATAGCATCCGATGGCGGCGAGATCAGGCCGGTCACTCGTAGACGTTCGCAACAGCGCTGTGGGGCAACGGGCATGCTAGGATTGCGAATCATGAAGACGCTTCCGCTGCTTGCAGGTCTTGCCCTCACCCTCGCCTGCGCGCTCACCGATGCGCGAGCTCAGGATGTCAGTCGTACGCCAGGCGAGAACGACCTGGCTTTCGCCAAACGTGTTGTTGGGTTCGCCGACAATGCTGATCCGCACACCACAGCCGTGAGCTGGAACGGCCTCCAGACACTCTTCGTCGATTACCAGACCGCCGAGGAATATCCGGAACGCCCGCTCGTCGCGCTGCAACGGCTAGCTGACAACAGATATCGCGCAATCCAGGTCACGCTCGGTGAACAAGAGGGCGACACACCGGACATCGCGCTCGGCCTCGCCAACGCCGACCACGACCCGGCAAAGGAACTGATCGTGATACTTTCCTGGGCTCAGATGCACTACGATGTCGAAGGGACGCTCTACGAAGTTCGCATCTTCGATGGCCCCAAGCCAGGCCAGAAGGCGCTGACTCAATTGAAAGCGAGCCGGAAGTTCGACGCCACATGCGACTGCCATTGGCGCGACGGCACAACGAAGCACTTCCGCTTCAAGACGATCGCAGCGGTCAAGGCTGAACTGAAGCGCCTGGGTTATTAGCCGCCGGCGAGGGCTCGCTTCCCGGATGTTGCCCTCGCCATCTCGCCTATGCTTACCCGCAATCGTCCCCAGCGCCGGTACAGGCACAGTCTGGGTCGCTCATCAGAACTCCATATCACCGAAGTCACCGCCATTGTCGGAGCTGGCATCGCCTGCCTGATCGGCTTCGTCCGGCTGCGGCGTCGGCTGTTCAGCTGCCTTCGCTTCGCTGCCGCCAAACACGCCGGCGATCGCGTTGCCGAGCAGCACGCCGCCCGCCACGCCCATCGCGGTCTGCGCGGCGCCGGCAAGAAAACCGCCGCCTGCCCGCTGTGGCGTGTCCTGCGGCCCTTCAGTTGCAACGGAGGCGGTGCGCCCTACCCGCGGAACCGAGCCTGAGCGCCTGCCGCCGCTGCGGCCGAAGAAGCCGCTGAGCGGTCCACCGCCGGCCGGCTGCCGCGCCTGCTCCTCCAGTTCTTCTATGCGCGCCTGAGCTGCGTTCAGGGCCTGCTCCTGCACCACGATCGTCTGGGCCATGTAATATGGCGCCCCAGGCTGCTGGGTGATCTGGTCCTGGATGAAGCGCTCTGCTTCGGCATCGCGCGGGGGCGCCTGGCGCTCGGCGCTTGCCAACTTCTCGAAGAGCTGTCCGATCGCTTGCTGATCGTTTCTGTCCATGATGTCCAACTCCGGTCTTGGTTCAACGCCGGCTATTCGCGCTCGCCGGTGAAGTTCAACAGCAGTTGGAAGATGTTGATGAAGTTCAGATAGAGCGAGAATGCACCGAAGACAGCGAGTTTCTGCTGTGATTCCGCGCCGAAGTTTTCCGCATACTGCTCTTTGATCGTCTGGGTATCCCAGGCGGTGAGGCCTATGAAGACGGCGATGCCGATCACTGAGATCGCGAATTGGAGCGCGGTCGAGCCCAGGAAGATATTGACGATGCTGGCGATCACCACGCCGATCAGGCCCATGATCAGGAACGACGAAAACTGCGTCAGGTCGCGTTTGGTCGTGTACCCGTAAAGGCTGGTCGCGCCGAACATGGTGGCGGCGATGAAGAAGGTGCGTGCGATGCTGGTGCCGGTAAAGACCAGGAACACGGAAGCCAGCGACAGGCCCATGACCGCGCAGAATGCCCAGAACATCGCCTGGGCGCCGGCTGCCGACATCGCCTGCATCCGAAACGAGAACAAGAGCACAAAGGCCAGCGGGGCCAGCATCACCACCCATTTCAGCGGTGTGGAGAAGATCGGCACGTAAAGAGCGGGCGTGGAAGCCACCACGAACGCGATCACGCCCGTAACGACGAGGCCAAGGCCCATATAGTTATAGACGCGCAGCATGTGCCGGCGCAGGCCTTCATCGTAGACGGCTCCGGCTCGGGCTCCGGCCCCGATATATCCGAGATTGTTCATGTGGTTCTCCTTCTTGCAGGTCGATCAGTAAAGCGTTTTGGCGAGCGCTTCGGCCGTGCGATCGAGACCGCCGACATCGCTGCGTCCGACGACCGCGTAGGCGACCTCGCCGATCTGGAAATAAGCCGAGGAAACTTCGCCCGAGGGAACGACGGTCGGCTTGACGACGTCGAATGTTCCGGGCCTGATCGCGAACAACGAGACCAGCCCCATCTCTTTCGTCTCGACAGCCATCTCGACGCTCGGTCCGAATTGCGATGGATAGATCTGCACGTCACGGACCGTCCAGTCCGCTGACAGCGATGGCATCACGATCGCCGTCGCGGCGCGGATTTCGTCGGCATTGTAGCCGGGTGCTTCGGGTTGCGACGACATCGCCTCACGCACGAGCGTCGTGCGGTGCGCCCGGACCGCGTCCTCCACATAGGCCGGCGGATGGGTCGAAGCGACGACTTCCGTCACCGATATCGGTCCGATGAGCCCGTTCGCAAGCCAGCCGGCAGCGACGAAGACAGCGACTGCCGCAGCTCGCTGCAAAGCACCAAGGACGCGGCCGCGCGCCAATCCCCGCTCCAGCCGCCGTGCAGCATCGGCCGTCGCGGGCCGCGCCATGCCTTTCGATCCGGCAAGCGCCACGCGCAATTCGTCACGCATCCGTAAGTCGGACATCACCCGCGCGGCCGCGTCCGGGCGGGCCGAAAGGAACGCCTCGACCTCGATGCGACGAGCCACGTCCAGCTGATCGTCGACATAGGCGTCGAGATCGGCGTCGGTCACGGGATCGCGCAGTTGGTTCATGATCCACCTCCGACGATCTTCAGATGGCCTTTCGCGCGTGCCGGCACCGCGTCCTCCATCTCGCGCAGGGCCGCACGCGCCCTGCCGATGCGCGACATCAGCGTGCCAAGCGGCACGCCACTCACCTCAGCGGCCTGGCTGTAGCTAAGCCCCTCGATGGCGACGAGATGCAACGCCGAACGCTGCTCCTCCGGCAATTCGAAAAACGCTTCGCGCACCTGCGCCAGACGGACCGAATGTTCCTGCGGCGCCGGGACATTCGCCTCGGCGAGATAGCCGGCCTGTTCGATGCGCATTGCTTCGGATTTGCGGGACCGCAGACCGTCGATGAATGCATTATGGACGATCGACAGCAGCCATACGCGAAGATTTCCGCCGGAGCGGAAGCTGCCGCGTCGCTCATAGGCACGCACCAGCGCATCATGCACCAGATCCTCTGCATCGGCGCTGTCGCGCGTCAGCGAGCGTGCATAGCGGCGCAGCGAACCGAGCTGTCCCAGAATATCGAAGCGTGGCATCGGCCGTTTCATGTCCTGTTTACGGAGCAGGTCGGGATGTTAATCCCGCTCTCCCCGAAATTTTCTTACGGCTCGCCGCGTTCTCGTCCTGGGAGGTATCGGGCCCGCTCTCGCCCGCCAGATAGTATCGGCCGCCTTCGAGGCAAACCGGCGCCGAGTTGGCGCATATGAAACTGCTGGCAAAGCACGGCCGGTTTGCGTATCACTCCGCCGCCAACGGAACCTTATCGATGTTCGAAAATCTCCAGCCCGCGCCTGCCGACAAGATCCTGGCCTTGATCGGCCTCTATCGCGCCGACCCGCGTCCCGACAAGGTCGATCTTGGGGTCGGCGTCTATAAGGATCGCGACGGCAAGACGCCGGTGATGCGCGCGGTGCGCGAAGCCGAAAAGCGGCTGCTGCAGGGCCAGGATACCAAGACCTATCTCGGCCTTGCCGGCGATACCGCCTTCAACGCGGCGATGGCCAGGTTGGTGTTCGGCCCAGCCGCCGACATGACGCGCATTCGTGCGGCGCAGGCGCCAGGCGGCTCCGGCGCGCTGCGGCTGGTAGCAGAGCTGCTGAAAAGGACCCGCACCGACGCGATGGTCTGGCTGTCGGATCCGACATGGCCGAACCACATGCCGGTGATGCGCGCCGCTGGCCTGCAGATACGCGAATATCCCTATTTCGACGCTGCTTCTGGTGCGGTTCGCTTCGACGACATGCTGAATGCATTGAGAACCGCGAATCCTGGCGACGTCGTATTGTTGCATGGCTGCTGCCATAACCCGACAGGCGCCAATCTAGACATCTCGCAATGGGCTGCCATTGCCGATCTTGTCGTTGAGCGCGGCCTGCTGCCCTTTGTCGACATCGCCTATCAGGGCTTTGGCGAGGGACTTGATGCGGATGCCGCCGGCTTGCGCCTTCTGGCGGCAAAAGTTCCGGAAATGGTCGTTGCCTCCAGCTGCTCGAAGAACTTTGCCGTCTATCGCGACCGAGTCGGTGCAGCGCTGATCATGGCGAAAGGTGGCGCGCAGGCGGATTTGGCGATGGGCCAGATGCTGTCGGCGGCGCGCGCCATGTATTCGATGCCGCCGGACCACGGCGCGGCGGCGGTGCGCATCGTGCTTGAAGACCCCGCATTGCGTTCCGACTGGGAGGCAGAGCTTGAAGAGATGCGGCTGCGCATGCTGCGGCTGCGCGTCCAGTTCGCCGAGGCGCTGCGGCGGCAGTCCAACTCCGACCGTTTCGATTTCGTCGCCAGCCATCGCGGCATGTTTTCCCGGCTTGGCCTGTCGGAGGCGCAAGTCGAGCGGCTGCGCGCCGAGCATGCCATCTATATGGTCGGCGACAGCCGCATCAACGTTGCCGGCCTGCCCGAGGACGGCATGGATGCGCTCGCCAAGGCGATAGTCTCCGTGCTCGACTGATGCTTTTGCTAACTAGGATCTTCCGGAAACCGGCTTCCACTTTCGTATCATGGTCTGGCGGCCCGTCTGTGGACAAGGCGCCCTCACCGGCTGAAGCCGTTGGCCGCACAGCCGTGTACAGGATAGCGTTTCCCAGATGAAACCCTCGAAAGACATTTCCCGACTGATCGAGATCATGGCAGCGCTGCGGGCGCCGGAAACCGGCTGCCCGTGGGATATCGAGCAGGACTTTTCGACAATCGCGCCGTACACGATCGAGGAAGCCTACGAAGTGGCGGACGCCATTGCGCGCGGCGATCTGGACGATCTGCGGGATGAACTCGGCGATCTCCTGCTGCAAGTGGTCTACCACGCGCAAATGGCCGAGGAGGCCGGCGAATTTTCATTCGGCGATGTGGTCCAGGCCATCACCACAAAAATGATCCGCCGCCACCCCCATGTCTTCGGCGACAACAAGGCGCGCAGCGCCGGCATGGCCAAGGGCATGTGGGAAAAAATCAAGGCAGAGGAAAAGGCGGAGAAGCGCAGTGCGCGCCTCACCCGTGGGCTCGACCCGGAAGACCATGGCAAGGGCTTTCTCGACAGCGTGCCGGTCGCCCTGCCCGCGCTGACCCGGGCGCTCAAGCTGCAGGAAAAGGCCGCCCGCGTCGGCTTCGACTGGAGCGAGGCGGCGCCGATCCTCGACAAGATCGAGGAGGAGATCGGCGAACTACGCGAGGCGCTGGCCAAAGGCGACACTGCGCCGATCAAGGACGAGTTCGGCGACATGCTGTTTGCGGTCGTCAATCTCGGCCGGCACCTCAAAATTGATTCCGAAGCGGCACTCAGCGGCACCAACGAAAAATTCCGGTCGCGCTTCCACTATGTCGAGCGGACGCTGCAAGCGTCGGGAAACAGCCTGGAAGAGGCGACACTGGACGAGATGGAAGCGCTCTGGCAGCAGGCAAAAAGCGCGAAGTAACCGCCTCTACCCGTTGTTTTGACGGCGCAATCGGCTTTCGATCTCCTGCCGAGCGCTGTGTGTAGCTTTAAGCGCGACGGTTACGCTGCCATCCTCATTGTCGTCGCGCGAGATGATGTCGCCGTTGCGGTAAAGCCAGTCGACGACGCCGAGTTGGTCGGGCTTGAGTGTGACGGTGAAGGTCTCCAGTTCGCCCGACATCATCGTCTCGATGATCGCCTTCAGCGCATCGATGCCTTCGCCGGTTACCGCCGATATGGCGATCGGCGGTGCCTTCTTGCCGTCAGCACCATCGGCAAGCAGCCGCGCCCGGTTGCCCTCGTCGAGCCGGTCGATCTTGTTCCATACTTCGATGACGCGCTTGCTATCGCGGGCATCGACGCCGAGATCGGCAAGGATGCGCTCGACATCTTCGGCCTGCGCGGCCGTATCGGGATCGGAGATGTCGCGCAGATGAATGACGAGGTCTGCCTCGACCACTTCCTCCAGCGTCGCCCTGAAGGCCGCGACCAGATGCGTTGGCAGGTCGGAAATGAAGCCGACCGTATCGGAAAGGATGATCGGCGTGCCGTGCGGCAGACGCACGCGGCGCAGCGTCGGGTCGAGCGTGGCAAACAGCATGTCTTCGGCCAGCACCCCTGCTCCGGTCAGCCGGTTGAACAGAGTCGACTTGCCGGCATTGGTGTAGCCGACGATCGCCACTACCGGAAATGGCACCTTCTTGCGCTTGGCGCGGTGCAGGTCGCGGGTGCGGCGCACAGTTTCGAGCTCGTGCTTCAGCTTGGTGATCTTGTCCTGCAGCACACGCCGATCCGACTCGATCTGGGTCTCGCCAGGGCCGCCGAGAAAGCCGGCGCCGCCACGCTGGCGCTCGAGGTGGGTCCAGCTCCGCACAAGGCGGCCTTTCTGGTAGTTGAGATGGGCAAGATCGACCTGCAGCGTGCCTTCCTTGGTGCGGGCGCGCTCGCCGAAAATCTCCAGGATCAGCCCGGTGCGGTCGAGCACCTTGGCGTTCAACTCTTTTTCGAGGTTGCGCTGCTGTACCGGGGTCAGCGGATGATCGACAATGACCACTTCCGCGTGGCCCTCTTTGACGATCTCAGCGAACTCCGCCACCTTGCCGCTGCCGAGCAAGGTCGCCGGGCGTGGATCGTTGACGGTCACCACCGCCGTGTGGACCAGGTCGAGGTCGATGGCGCTGGCGAGGCCGACGGCCTCGTCGCGACGAGCCTCGGCGGAACGGGTCAGGCGGGGGCGGTTGGTGTCGTCGCCGCCACGCGGCTGCCGGGTAAGCACCGGCACGATTACCACCGCCCGGGTCGGGCCGTTGGCCTCTGTCCCGGTCTGATGTGCTGGTTTTCCGCGAACGCGGCGGTCCGCGTCTTTCTCACGTTCCAATCAGGCGCCCTGGCTTTCCTCACCATCGAACATCTGAACCGGCTGGCTCGGCATGATCGTGGAAATAGCGTGCTTGTAGACAAGCTGGGAATGGCCGTCGCGACGCAGCAGAACGCAGAAATTGTCGAACGAAGTGACCACGCCGGTCAGCTTCACGCCGTTGATGAGAAAGATGGTGAGTGGATTTTTGCTCTTGCGAACTGAATTCAGGAACAGGTCCTGAAGATTTTGCGATCGTTCCGCCATTGTTCTTGTCTTTCGCCGATCCCCTTCGGTTTGCAGGCCAATGCGCCAAATTAGCCGGCACATGTCAAGCACGCAAACACCATCTTGCCGTCAGTAACGACAAGCAGAACGAGATATATTGATGTTCATTCCATCTGTGCGGTTATCAGGCTGGACTTTTTTCCGCAACGTCAAAAAAGGCCTGCCGTAATGAAACTGTTATCGAGCCCGGGTGGCCGTTGGCGACGGGAGCGCCATCGATCGCCACCACCGGCATGGCAATCGTGGTCGCGGAGCTGATGAAAACCTCGCGCGCGGCCTTGGCTTCGGCCACCGAAAAACCGCGCTCCTCGATCTTCAGGCCGAGCTTGGCGGCCACGTCGAACAGCGTCGTACGGGTGATGCCGCGCAGGATGCCGTGCTCGGCCGGCCGCGTCACCAGCACGCCGTCCCCGGTGATGATCCAGGCGTTCGACGATCCACCTTCCTTGACGGTGCCGTCGACATCGACGAACCAGGCCTCCTGAGCGCCGGCTTCCTTGGCTTTCTGCTTGGCCAGCACGTTCGGCAACAGGCCGACCGACTTGATATCGACCCGATCCCACCGGTTCTCCGGCACTGTGATAACCCGGATCCCGCTCTCGGCCCGCTTCGCGGCAGCTGCAGGATCGGCTTTTTTGGCAGTCACCACCAGCGACGGCTTCGTCTCCGCCGGCGGGAAGAAAAACTCGCGGCTGGCGACGCCGCGTGTCACCTGGACATAGACCAGGCCGTCGACGACATGGTTGCGGCGCACCACCTCGCGCATGACGAGCGGCAGCACGCCGCGCGTGATCGGCCAATCGATCGAGAGTTCGGCAAGTGAGCGGTTCAATCGGGCGAGATGGCGGGGCATGTCGACGATGAAGCCTCGTGCCACCTCGCAGACCTCGTAGACGCCGTCGGCGAATTGATAGCCACGGTCCTCGATATGCACGGAAGCTTCGGCGTGAGCGACGTAGCGCCCGTTCACATACGCAATGCGCGGCATGGCTAACCCCTGAAAGAAGTCCAGCTTTCTTATGCGATTCCAAGACCGCCGTAACCGATAATTGCGTGGGCCACGACTGGTTTGGCTGTCAGACGCCCAGCGACTTCAGCTTGCGGTGCAATGCAGAGCGTTCCATGCCGATAAACTCTGCCGTCTTCGAGATATTGCCGCCAAAACGGTTGATCTGGGCGATCAGATAGTCCTTCTCGAATTGTTCGCGCGCTTCCCGCAGCGGCAGCGCCATTATGTGCTGATCGGATTTGTTTGGAGTGCGCGGCATGACGTCGCCGATCTCGGCAGGCAGGAGATCGGCGGTGATCGGCGCATCGACATCGTCGCCGCGCGCCAGGATCATCAGCCGCTCGACATTGTTGCGCAACTGGCGAACGTTGCCCGGCCAGTTATGCGCCTGCAGCACCGCCAGCGCGTCGTCGCCGATGCGGCGCGGCTTGATGCCGGCCTGGCGAGCGATCTGCTTCATGAAATTGTCGACCAGATAAGGAATGTCCTCGCGACGCTCGGCCAGTCCCGGCACCATGACCGGAACCACGGCCAGGCGATGATAAAGGTCCTCACGGAAACGGCCGTCGGCGATCATGGCTTCCAGGTTCTGCGAGGTCGACGAGACGATGCGCACGTCGACCTTGACCCGCTTGGTGCCCCCTACCCGCTCGAACTGCTGTTCGACCAGCACGCGCAGGATCTTGTTTTGCGTCTCACGCGGCATGTCGGCCACTTCATCGATGTAGAGAATGCCGCGATGGGCTTCCTCCAGCGCGCCGACCTTGCGTTCGACGCCGTTCGATTCGGTGCCGAACAACTCGATCTCCATACGCTCAGGCGTGATGTTGGCGGCGCTCAGCGTCACAAACGGTGCACTCTTGCGCGCCGACAGTGCGTGGATGGCGCGCGCCGCCAGTTCCTTGCCCGAGCCGGAGGGGCCGATAATCATGACGCGGCTGTTGGTCGGCGCGACGCGCTCGATGGTCTGGCGCAATTGGCTCATTGCCGACGACATGCCGATGAGGTCGAAAGTCTCGCCGCTGCGCAGCTTGAGATCCGAAACCTCGCGTCTCAATTTGGAGGTTTCGAGCGCCCGTTCGGCAATGAGGATCAGCCTGTCGGCCTTGAATGGCTTTTCGATGAAATCATAGGCGCCGCGGCGGATGGCCGAGACTGCCGTTTCGATGTTGCCGTGGCCCGAGATCATTACCACCGGCAGGTTCGGGTGCATCGTCTTGATCTCGTCCAGCAAGGCCAGGCCATCGAGCCGCGAGCCCTGCAGCCAGATGTCGAGGAAGATCAGCCTGGGTGCCCGGTCGGCGACCGCCGCCAGCGCGCTGTCGGCATCAAACGCCGTGCGTGTTTCGTGACCTTCGTCGCTCAGGATGCCGGCGACGAGTTCGCGGATGTCTTCCTCGTCATCGACGATGAGAATATCAGACGCCATTACCGACCTTTTCAGTTTCTTTTTCGTGTTCCGTCTTGCCCTCGCCGCGTACCGGAACGGTGGCGGCAACCGGCAGGATGATGCTGATCATTGCACCCCGCCCATCGTGGAAGTCCGCTGGTGCATCGTGCAACTCGAGTCGCCCGCCATGGTCCTCCACGATCTTCTTGACGATAGCGAGGCCAAGCCCGGTGCCTTTCTCGCGTGTCGTCATGTAAGGCTCGAGCAAGCGCTGCCGGTTCTCGCGCGGCAAGCCCCTGCCGTTGTCGATGACGTCGATTCGAATCGCGCCATTCTGACGCCCGGCTTGAATCCGGATTATGCCGTGCGGACGATCCTCTGCATCAAGTCCGTCGATGGCTTCGGCAGCATTCTTGATGACGTTGCCGAAAGCCTGCGCCATCAGCCGGCTGTCGAACGTGCCTTTGAGCGGCTCATTGCCGAAGAAGCGCTCGAAGGTGATGTCGGCCCGGCTCACTTCGACCAGGAACGAGGCTTCGCGCAACGAATCGCGCAGATCGATGGCCTTCATTTCCGGTTTCGGCATGCGGGCGAACGCCGAGAACTCGTCGACCATGCGGCCGATGTCCTCCACTTGCCGGATGATGGTGTCGGTGCATTGATCGAAAACCTCACGGTCCTCGGTGATGACTTTGCCGTAACGCCGCTTGATACGCTCGGCCGAAAGCTGGATCGGCGTCAGTGGATTCTTGATCTCGTGGGCGATGCGTCGCGCCACGTCGGCCCATGCGGAGGAACGCTGTGCCTGGACCAGATCGGTAATGTCATCGACTGTAACGACGTAGGATTTATCCTCCGAACCGTCGTCGCCGGCTTCGATCGTGATCTGTACGTTGAAGGTCCGTTCAGTGCCGGCACGATAGAAGGTGACCTGTTCGCGATAGACCGGCTTGCCCGACTTGCGGCCGATCTCGAAGACGCGGCCGACATGCGGCAGCACGGCCGAAAGGTTCTGCCCAAGCGCTGCCGTGGCGGATATGGCCAGCATCGTTTCCGCCGAACGGTTGACGATGGTGACGATGCCATATGGATCGACGCCGATGACCCCGGCGGTGACGCCGGCAAGCACCGCCTCCGAAAAGCGCCGCCGCTCGTCGATCAAATCCTTGGCCGACAGGATCTCGTTGCGCTGCGATTTCAGCTCCATCAGCATCTTGTTGAAGGTGTCGCCGAGCGAGGCGACGTCACCGTCGGAGGGGCGGACAGGCACGGCTACGTCGAGATTGCCGGTGGCGACCTCATCGGCCGCGCCGATGAGCTGACGAATCGGCCGCACCAGGCGGTCGGCCACCGCAATGCCGGTCCAGATGGCAGACAGGATGATGATCAGCGTCAGCGACAGATAGGGAAGCGCGAAAGCCACTTGCGAGGTGCGGCGATTGTCTTCGAGACCGCGATATTCGGCGGTGTTGGATTTGACGATCTGCCGTGCCTTGATCACCTCGGGATCGACGAGGCGGATGGTGTAGAGATAGAGCCCGTCGATCTCGCGCAGCTTGACGATCGCACCCATGATGTTGCGGGTGCGCGGCTCTATCAGCACCGGCTTGCCGTCGGCAGCGCTTGCCACGGCGCCCTCAGGCGGCTCCGGCATGGCAAAGTCGGCGTCGGTCTTGGCGCTCATAACGAAGGAACCATCGGGCTTGATGAGTGCTGCGTGCGCCAGCGAGCGTCCCACCGCCTCCTTGTTCATGAGATCGAGGAACCCGGTGCGATCGAGACCGTAGAGCGTGCGCGAAGCGTCGAGGTCGTAAGCCATCGACAACGTCGTGCCCTGAAGATTTCGCGCGTTTTCCTGCACATAGGCGTCGGCGATCGACAACGACGAATTGACGATCGTCTTGGTGCGGATCTCGAACCAGCGGTCGAGGCCGATGTCGAGCGTGATCGACGCGATGATCGCCACCATGATCGCGGGGATGGCGGCGACCAGCGCAAACATCGCGACTATGCGGACATGCAGGCGCGACGCAGCCTTGCCGTGCCGGCGTGCCATCAGGATGCGATGCACCTCGCGGCCGACCAGCAAGATCAGAAACAGGACGAACGCCGCATTAAGCGCAATCAGCGCCAGCGTCGTCCTCGCGTCGGGCGTGATCGGCGTCGCGCCGACCAGAATGGCGAAGGAGATCGCCGCCGTCACCAGCGCACCGGCAACGGCGATCACGCCCGGCAGCGCAAGCAGCCGGCGACCGTCTCGCGCGCCGGTATTGCTGAAAAGCGATTTGCTCAGTGTCGGTGCGTGCAGGGCCATGTCGCCGTCTAGAGCCAGTGATTGCGTCGGATGTATGCAACGCATTGTGGCGATTATGCAACAAGTGTGGCCGAGACGGAAATCTTTCGGCAATCGATCCCCTGGAAAGCGCTCTTAAAGGGATTCGTCTAGACCTGCCTGGACGACTTGTAGACGTTGACGCCGAGTTCGCGAATCTTCTTGCGCAGCGTGTTGCGGTTGAGCCCCAGCAATTCCGCAGCCTTGATCTGGTTACCGCGCGTTGCGGTCATCGAGGCGAGGACCAGCGGATATTCGACCTCGGAGAGGATTCGCTGATAGAGCCCGGCCGGGGGCAAGTCGCCGGCAAACGAGGCAAAATAGCGTTGCAGGAAATGCTCCACCGCCTGGCCGATGGAAAGGTCGTCGGGAATGAGGTTGCCGCCACCTGGAACGACAGGCCTTTCGCCGGTCTTCAACTCCGCCTCGATGATCTCCGCGGAGATCTCGTCCTGCGAATACAGTGCGGCCAGCCTGCGGATGAGATTTTCGAGTTCGCGCACATTACCGGGCCATGGGTAGCGCTTCATCAGCTCGATGCCGCCGGTGGAAATGCGCTTGGTCTGCAAGCCTTCACTGACGCCGAGCTTGAAGAAGTGGCGGACGAGGTCCGGAATGTCCTCCGAGCGCTCGCGCAGCGCCGGCAGCCTGAGCGGCACAACGTTCAAGCGGTAGAACAGGTCCTCGCGGAAAAGCCCCTGATTGATCAGCGTGCGCAGGTCCTTGTTGGTGGCAGCCACGATGCGCACGTCGGTCTTGATCGGCGTGCGGCCGCCGACCGTGGTGTATTCGCCCTGCTGCAGCACACGCAGCAGCCGCGTCTGCGCTTCCATCGGCATGTCGCCGATCTCGTCGAGGAAGAGCGTGCCGCCTTCGGCCTGCTCGAAACGGCCAGTGGAGCGGTTCTGTGCGCCAGTAAAGGCGCCCTTCTCGTGCCCGAATAGTTCCGATTCGATCAGGTCGCGTGGGATCGCCGCCATGTTGATGGCGACGAAGGGGCCACCACGACGACGGCCATATTCATGCAGCGCGCGCGCCACCAGTTCCTTGCCGGTACCCGATTCGCCCGAGATCATCACCGTCAGGTCGGTCTGCATCATGCGCGCCAGCATGCGGTAGATGTCCTGCATGGCCGCCGAGCGGCCGACCAGCGGCATCGTTTCAGGCGGCTCGTCGGCACGCGTATCGATCTTGGGCCGCCGCGGCTCGGAAAGCGCGCGGTTGACGATGTTGAGCAGTTCCGTCAGGTCGAACGGTTTCGGCAGATATTCATAGGCTCCGGTTTCGGAGGCCCGGATCGCGGTCATGAACGTGTTCTGCGCACTCATGACGATGACCGGCAGTTCCGGTCGCGCCTTCTTGATGCGCGGCAGCATGTCGAAGGCGTTCTCGTCGGGCATGACAACGTCGGTGATGACCAGATCGCCCTCGCCCGCCGCCACCCAGCGCCACAGCGTCGAGGCATTGGAGGTGACGCGCACGTCGTGACCGACGCGCGAAAGCGCCTGGTTGAGGACTGTGCGGATGGCCGCATCGTCGTCAGCGACGAGAATATTGCCGCGAACGGTCATTTGCGGTCTCCTTCACCGTCGTCGTCGGTGCCAAACTGGGTTTCTTTCCATGCCGGCATCAGGATACGGAAGGTGGTCCCGCGCGGCGTCGATTCGCATTCAATGATGCCGCCATGCTCGCCGACGATCTTTGCGACCAGCGCCAGACCGAGACCGGAGCCGTTCGGCTTGGTGGTGATAAAGGGATCGAACAGGATCGGCAGGATATCCTCGGAAACACCCGAACCGTTGTCACGCACGCAGAATTCCAATGGCAGCGATACGCGGTCCTGAGTCCCGGGTACGGAAACACGGATGCCCGGACGGAAGGCGGTCGACAGCATGATCTCGCCCTGCGGATCGCTGCCGATCGCCTCGGCGGCATTTTTTACCAGATTGAGGAAGACCTGGATGAGCTGGTCGCGATTGGCAAAAACCGGAGGCAATGATGGATCATAATCCTCCAATATCTTGATCCGCTTGGCAAAACCGTTCTTGGCGATTGCCTTGACATGGTCGAGCACGACATGGATGTTGACGGGGTAGCGGTCGATCGGCCGCTCGTCCGAAAACACCTCCATGCGGTCGACCAGCGAGACAATGCGATCGGTCTCGTCGGTGATCAGCCTGGTCAGTGCGCGATCCTCGTCGGACGCCGACAGTTCAAGCAGCTGCGCGGCACCACGAATGCCGGACAGCGGGTTCTTGATCTCATGGGCAAGCATCGCGGCAAGGCCGGTGACCGAGCGCGCCGCACCGCGATGCGTCATCTGCCGGTCGATCTTGTCGGCCATTGAGCGTTCCTGGAACATTACCACGACGGAGCCTGGAAATTCCGTCACAGGCGCGACGTAGAGATCGACCACCTTCTCGATGCCGAGCCGCGGCGACGACACGTCCACCCGGTATTCGTTGACTGGCGCCCGGCGCTCGCGCACCTGGTCGACAAGCGTCAGCAGCGGGCTGCCGAAAGGAATGAGCTTGTGCAGCGTGTTGCGGGCGAGCATCGTGGCGCTCGAACGGAAAAAATCCTCGGCATCGGCATTGGCGAAGGTGATGAAGCCTTGCGGATCGACCATGATCACCGGCCGACGAATGGTGTTGAGCACAATATGCGCGGCGTCCGCCATATCCGTGCTCTGTGTGACGGTGGCGTTCATGCCGCACTCCGCAGGTTCGCTGCTTCGGGAGCGCTTGAAAATACGTCGCGCAGCAAGGAAATGACGCGCCCAGGCTCGAAAGACGTGAGTATGGCCTTGCGCCGGTCGTCGCTTGTGGCGGCGTGGCGGTCGAGATACCAGCCGAGATGCTTGCGCGCCTGGCGCAATCCGCTTTCCACGCCATAGAGCGTCAGCATGTCTTCGTAATGGGCAATGACGTAATCGGTCAGCGCTTGCGGGCTTTCCGGCATGCCGGATACCGGCTCGGCCAGCGCGGCCGCTACAATGCTGCCGGCGGTCCACGGCGCGCCATAGTGCGCACGGCCGATCATCACCGCGTCGGCGCCGGATTGGTCAAGGATCGACGCAGCCTCTGCCGGCGAGCCGACATCGCCATTGGCAACCACAGGGATCGAGACGGCCTGCTTGACGCGTGCGATGGCACGCCAGTCGGCCGTGCCCTGATAGAACTGGCAACGTGTGCGGCCATGCACCGTCACCATCATCACCCCGGCCTGCTCGGCGCGTCGCGCCAGCATCGGCGCGTTGAGCGCGCCTTCGTCCCAGCCGAGCCGCATTTTGACCGTGACCGGCACGTCGACCGCGCCGACTACCGCTTCGATCAGCGACAGCGCGTGGTCGAGATCTCGCATCAGTGCCGAACCGGCATAGCCGCCCGTCACCTTTTTGGCCGGACAGCCCATGTTGATGTCGACGATGTCGGCGCCTTCGCCGGCTGCGATTCGCGCGCCCTCGGCCATGTGCGCCACCTCACGGCCGGCAAGCTGGACCATGTGGACAGGCAGCCCGGAATGACGGATGCGCAGGCCGGAACCAGCCCTGCCCTTTGCAAGCTCGCCGCTCGCCACCATTTCCGATACGACCAGCCCGGCGCCATGCGCATGGGCGCGTTGCCGGAACGGTTCGTCGGTGATGCCCGACATGGGCGCGAGAAATACGCGATTGCGGATTCTCACGCCACCCACATCCAGCGGCGAAGCCAATTTGGTCACATCAGGCATGCACAAAAACCAAGCACCTTCGGTTGCTGCACATTCTCTAGCCAGAACGGCGGCAATGTGCAACGCGCAATGTCGTGACATTAAGGCGCATTTGGGAAAAATACGGATCGCCGCACCGCATCAATCCTGGGTCTTCCAAAAGCGATACCACTTTTCGGGATCATGCGTTAAGCGTCTCGGCATGAGAGATGCGAGCGAAAAGCAAGCTGCGGACGACAAGGTCGCCGTGGTCATCGTTGCTGCCGGCCGCGGCGCGCGCGCCGGACAGGCCAAGGGGCCGAAGCAGTACCAGCAAATCGGCGGCGGCGCCGTTATCGCACGCACGCTCGGCGCCTTTCTGACGCATCCGAAGATTGGACCTGTCGTCGTTGCTATCCATGCCGACGACGGCGCGCTTTTCCGCCGTGCGGCCGGTGCGAACGCCGACCGTGTCGTCGCGGTGACCGGCGGTACGTCACGGCAGGAGTCCGTCCGCCTTGGACTGCTGGCGTTGAGAAGCAATGCGCCGGGCCGGGTCTTGATCCATGATGCGGCCCGGCCGTTTGTCGATGCGGAACTGATAGACCGCACGATCGCCGCCATTGGCGAGCGCCAGGGGGCACTGCCTGCCTTGCCGGTTGCCGATACGCTCAAGCGCGAAACGGCCGAAGGCATGATCGGCGAAACCGTGTCCAGGGCCGGGCTTCATGCCGCACAGACACCGCAAGGCTTTCCGTTCTGGCCGATCCTGGCTGCGCACGAAAAGGCTCATCATCTGGGCAAAGCGGATTTCACCGACGATGCGGCAATCGCCGAATGGGCGCATATTCCGGTGAAGATCGTTCCCGGCTCGCCGGACAACGTCAAACTGACCTGGGCACGGGATATTGCAATGGCGGATCAGCGGCTTTCCAGCGCCCCGCGTTTTCCCGACATCCGAACCGGCAATGGCTATGACGTCCATGCGTTCGTGCCCGGCGACCATGTCACCCTGTGCGGCGTCGCCATTCCACACGATAGGAAGTTGTCCGGCCATTCGGATGCCGATGTCGGTCTCCACGCCTTGACCGACGCCCTGCTCGCCACCTGCGGCGCCGGTGACATCGGCACGCATTTCCCGCCCTCCGACCCGCAGTGGAAAGGGGCCGCTTCACGCATCTTCGTCGAACACGCGGTGAAGCTGGTGCGCGCGCGCGGCGGACGCATCGCCAACGCCGATATCACCCTGATCTGCGAGGCGCCGCGCGTCGGCCCGCATCGCGAGGCCATGACCGAAGCGCTTTCGGCAATGCTGCGAATTTCGCGCGATCGCATCTCGATCAAGGCGACAACCAATGAGAAGCTTGGCTTCGTCGGCCGTGAGGAAGGCATAGCGGCCATCGCGACTGCCAGCGTTGTGTTTCCAGGGGATGTCCCTGAATGAGCAATAGCGGTCTCGCAGATGCCCTGCTTAAGGCCTGCCAGCAGCGCGGCATGATGCTGGCGACGGCGGAGAGCTGCACCGGCGGCATGATCATCGCCGCGCTGACCGACATCGCCGGCTCTTCCGCGGTGGTCGATCGCGGCTTCATCACCTATTCCAACCAGGCCAAGACCGAGATGCTCGGCGTCTCGGCCGCTACGCTCGAGGCGCACGGCGCGGTCTCGCGCGAGACTGCGGTGGAGATGGCGGCCGGAGCCTTGGCGCATTCGCCGGCCGGGCTCGCCCTGGCGGTGACCGGCATCGCCGGTCCGGACGGCGGCTCGGCGGAAAAACCTGTCGGCCTGGTCTGGTTCGGCGTTGCCGTGGCTGGCCGGCCGGTAGTCAGCGAATGCCAGCTGTTCGCCGACAAGGGCCGCGATTACATCCGCAGGGAGACGGTCCGTCATGCGCTTGAACTGGGTCTGCGCGCGCTCGCTGCGGATCAGGCCGTCGATGGCGCGCCGTAGATGATTTCGGCCCGTTTCTCGAACGCCTCGGAGAACATGCGGAAGGCGCGGTCGAACATGGTTCCCATCAACGCACCCAAAATGCGGCTCTTGAACTCGTAGTCGATAAAGAAGCAGACGTTGCAAGCGCCGTCCGCCGGGTCGAAGCGCCAGACATTGCTCAGATATTTGAAAGGGCCGTCGATGTATTTGACATCTATGGCGTTCTCGTCAGGCTTCAGCAGCACCTGCGTGGTGAAAGTCTCGCGGATCGCCTTGTAGCCGATGCTCATGTCGGCGATGAGCAAGGTGCGCCCGTCGCGTTCCTTGCGTGAGCGAACCGTCAGTGCCTCGCAAAGCGGCAGGAATTGCGGATAGGATTCGACATCGGCGACCAGAGCGAACATCTGCTCCGGCGTATGCGCAACGCGGCGATGGGCTTCGAATTGTGGCATAAAACCAGTGTTAGGCGGACTTTTTGAGAAACGCTTCGCGCGCCGCGCGCAACCTGGCAAAGTCGTCCCCGGCATGGTGCGACGAGCGCGTCAGCGGGCTCGACGCTACCAGCAGGAAGCCCTTGGTCCTGCCGATCGTCTCAAAGGACTTGAATTCCTCCGGCGTGACGAAGCGGATCACCGGATGGTGCTTCTTCGACGGCTGCAGATATTGGCCGATGGTCATGAAGTCGACATTGGCCGAACGCAAATCGTCCATCAGCTGCAGAATTTCGTTCCGCTCCTCGCCAAGGCCGACCATGATGCCGGACTTGGTGAAGATCGAGGGGTCAAGCTCCTTGACCCGCTGCAAGAGCCTGATCGAGTGGAAATAGCGCGCGCCCGGCCGAACCGTCAGATAGTTAGACGGCACGGTCTCGAGATTATGGTTGAAAACATCCGGCCTGGCCGCCACCACGATCTCCAGCGCACCGTCCTTGCGCAGGAAATCGGGCGTCAGGATTTCGATCGTCGTCGACGGGGTTGCTGCCCTGATCGCACGGATGACATCAGCAAAATGCTGGGCCCCGCCGTCGGCCAGATCGTCGCGATCGACGGAGGTGATGACGACATGGCTCAAGCCCATTTGCTTGACCGCATGCGCGACGCGCGCCGGCTCGTCGGGATCGAGTGCGGTCGGGATGCCGGTGGCGACATTGCAAAAGGCGCAGGCCCGCGTGCAGATCTCGCCCATGATCATGAAGGTGGCGTGCTTCTTCTCCCAGCACTCGCCGATATTGGGGCAGCCCGCCTCTTCGCAAACCGTCACCAGTTTGTGAGACTTCACGATTTCGCGCGTCTCGGCATAGCCTTTCGACATCGGCGCCTTGACGCGGATCCAGTCAGGCTTGCGCAGTACGTCCTGATCCGGCTTGTGCGCCTTTTCGGGATGCCGCAGGCGCGGCGCATTGGCAATCGTGTCGAGGACGGTGACCATGTGAAACCCGGCTCATTGGCAAGCGCTTGTCCAGCGCTCGCTCTACCCACATCATCTAGGACTTTTCGGCGAAAAGAAAAAGGCCGCGATCACGCATGCCGCGGTGACCTTTTTCGCATAGCAAGTGCCGACAGAGGTTAGCGGCGCACCAGTCGTCCGACCGCAATCAGAATGCAGGCACCGATGAAGCCGGTGATCAGATAGGCTATCCAGCCGACGCCGAAGATGCCGATGTTCAGGGCCTGCAAGATGGCGTTCAACACGATTGCGCCGACAATGCCGAGAATGATGTTCATGAGGATGCCGGTATTGCTCTTCATGACCATCTCGGCCAGCCACCCCGCCAGGCCACCGATGATGATGGCTGCAACCCAGCCCACGCCGTTCATTTCCATATGCCCTCTCCTTGTATGATGGATGATGCCTGCGAAACGAATTGCTCTGCCGTCGAGTTCCTCTGTGTCTTCCGTGTGAGACTCGCCCCAACTAATTTATCATGCATTCAGTGCGCGACCATAGGCGTCGAGTACACTCTCCTTCATCATCTCCGACAGCGTCGGGTGCGGGAAGATCGTGTGCATCAGCTCTTCCTCGGTGGTCTCCAGATTCATCGCCACGACGAAGCCCTGGATCAGTTCGGTTACTTCTGCGCCGACCATGTGGGCACCCAGCAACTGGCCGGTCTTCTTGTCGAAAATGGTCTTGACGAAACCTTGGTCTTCGCCCAGCGCAATCGCCTTGCCGTTTGCGGCGAACTGGAAGCGGCCGACGCGGATGTCCTTGCCATCGGCTTTCGCTTTGGCTTCCGTCAGTCCGACCGAGGCGACTTGCGGATTGCAATAGGTGCAGCCCGGGATCTTCAGCTTGTCGATGGCATGCACGCCGGGGAAATTGGCGATCTTTTCCACACAGACCACGCCCTCATGCTCGGCCTTGTGGGCGAGCATCGGCGGTCCGGCAACGTCGCCGATGGCGTAGACGCCCGGCACATTTGTCTTGCCGTAGCCGTCGACGACGACGCAACCGCGGTCCGTCTTCACGCCGAGCGTCTCGAGGCCGAGGTTTTCGATGTTACCCTGTACGCCGACGGCCGAGATCATACGATCGGCGGTGATCTTCTCGACCTTGCCGTCCTTCATCTCGACATGCGCCGTGACCGAGTTAGTGCCCTGCTCGACCTTGGTCACCTTGGCTTCTAGAATGATCTTCATGCCCTGCTTCTCGAACTGCTTCTGCGCGAATTTCGAGACCTCGGCGTCCTCGACCGGCATCACAGCCGGCAGCAGTTCGACCACCGTCACCTCGGCGCCCATGGTGCGGTAGAACGAGGCGAACTCGATGCCGATGGCGCCCGAGCCCATCACCAGCAGCGATTTCGGCATCTCTTTCGGCACCATGGCCTCGAAATAGGTCCAGATCAACTTGCCGTCCGGCTCGATGCCGGGCAATGCGCGCGGCCTCGCTCCGGTCGCCAGAATGATGTGCTTGGCGCTGTAGGTGCCCTCGCCCTTGACGCCCTTGGGCGCCGGCGGCTGCGGCTCCATCGGCTTCTTCGACGATTTCGACACGACGATCTCGCCAGGTTTGGTCAGCTTGGCTTCGCCCCAGATGACGTCAACCTTGTTCTTTTTCATCAGGAAGCCGACGCCGCCGTTGAGCCGCAGCGAGACCTTTCGCGAGCGATCGACGACGGCGGCTGTGTCGACGCTGACCTTGCCATCGATCTTCAGGCCGTAGTCCTTCAGATGATCCGAATAGTGCATGATCTCGGCGGAGCGCAGCAGCGCTTTGGTCGGAATGCAGCCCCAGTTGAGGCAGATGCCGCCCAAGTGCTCGCGCTCGACGATCGCCGTCTTGAAGCCAAGCTGGGCCGAACGCACTGCAGTGACATAGCCGCCGGGGCCGGAGCCGATGATGATGACGTCGTAGTTCTCAGCCACGGCTTTCTCCTTCACAATTCCAACATGAGGCGCACGAGCGGCGCCAGCGCTTGCCCGACGTTCCGCGTGTTTTCCGCGTCCAGGTGGACGCCGTCGAGCGGCGTGGTTTTGGCCACCGTGCCGGCATCGAAGAAGCCGCAGCCGGCCTCGTCGGCAAGGGCGGAATATTGCGGCGCCAGCCGCTTTGACGCGTCATCGCCGCCGGCGAACATTTCCTTGAACTCGGCGTTTTCCGTGCGGCTGACTACGGGCGGCGCGACGATCAGGATCTGCGGCGCCAGCCAATCGAACGGGTAATCGTGACCGCGCACGATGTCGATCAGGCGTTGCATGCCTTGTTTGGCCGCGACCGGATTACCGTGAATCCACGGCTTCATATCGTTGGCTCCGAGCATGATGACGATCAAGTCGATCGGTGCGTGCGTCGTCAGGATTGTTGGCAACAGCCTTGCGCCATTGCGGTCCGCCCCGGCCAAGTGATCGTCGAAGGCGGTGGTTCGGCCATTCAGGCCTTCGGCGATGACCTCGACGCCGCTGCCCAATGTTGCCTGCAGCACGCTCGGCCAGCGATCCGCCGGCGGATGACGGCCGAGGTTTGCCGCGTCATAGCCCCAGGTCAGCGAATCGCCGTAGCAGAGGACCGTCTTCATGTGCCTGCCCCGCCGAAACCTGGTTGCGAGCGCGCCAATCGCCAGCGCACGAAAAGCCACTGGACCAGCACTGTAGCGATGCCCGGCAGAACGAGACCGGCGACTACGGGAAGATCGCCCGACCACTGGCTCTTGCCTGGGGGCTGGGAGAAAGTCCAGCCGATCAGGGCAACTCCAACGAGCACAAAAAACGCTACCCCTATGGTCGCCGTCAGCTTTGTTGCCCGTCGTGGGTCCGACATGAATTGTGCGATGAAGAACGCGACCGTCACGAGGACGGTGACGAGAACCGAGATCATGAACACAAGGATGTACTCTACGTCGGCATTGGTGGCGACGGCGAGCCACTGCGCCACCAATCCGCCCGCCAAACCGGAAAGAAAAAAGGCAAAAAGGCTGGTGAAGAATTTCCGCACCGCCCTGTTCCCCTCTCTTAAACCAGCATGCCCATCGGGTTTTCGACCATGCGTTTGAAGGCGACGAGCAACTCGGCGCCGAGCGCACCGTCGACGGCGCGGTGATCGGTCGACAACGTCACCGACATGATCGTGGCGATCTTGATCTCGCCGTTCTTCACCACTGCGCGTTGCTCGCCGGCGCCGACCGCCAGGATCGTCGCATGCGGCGGGTTGATGACGGCAGAAAAATCCTTGACGCCGAACATACCGAGATTGGACACCGCCGTGGTGCCGCCCTGATATTCTTCCGGTTTCAGCTTGCGACTACGGGCGCGGCCGGCAAGATCCTTCATCTCGTTGGAGATGACGGACAGCGTCTTTTCATCGGCACGCCGGATGATCGGGGTGATCAGGCCGCCGGGGATCGACACGGCAACGCCGACATCGGCATGCTTGTGCTTGACCATGGCGTTTTCTGTCCACGACACATTGGCATCCGGCACCGCCATCAGCGCCATGGCCAGAGCCTTGATAACCATGTCGTTGACCGAAAGCTTGTAGGCCGGCGTTTCGCCCTTCTCGGTCTTCTTCGCCGGGGCGGCCGCATTGATCTGCGTGCGCAGGGCCAGAAGCGCGTCGAGCTCGCAGTCGAGCGTCAGATAGAAATGCGGGATGGTGGTTTTGGCCTCGACCAGCCGCCGCGCAATGGTCTTGCGCATATTGTCGTGGGGGACCAGCTCGTAGGAGCCTTCGGCAAACAGTTTGAGCACCTGCTCGTCGGACATTGGTTTGGGTGCTGCGGCCGCAGGCGCCGGAGCGCCGGCGGGCGCCGCTTTTGCTGCTGGTGCCGCCTTGGCGCCGCCACTGGAAATTGCGGCATCGACATCGGCCTTTACCACGCGGCCGCGGGGGCCGGAGCCTGTCAGCGCCGCGACATCTATACCAGCTTCGCTGGCGATGCGCCGGGCCAGCGGCGAGGCGAAGATGCGCTCACCGTTTGCGTGGCCGTTGGCGACCGGCACCGCGTCCGCCTTAGGCGTAGGTGCGGCAGGCTCCTGCTTCGACGCTTCGGGCTTTGATGTTTCCGCTTTGGCGGCTTCCGCTTTCGGAGCCTCAGCCTTGGCCGGCGCAGCGCCATCACCGCTTTTGACGGCAGAAGCAGCATCCTCCCCCTCAGCCGCCAATACCGCGATCAGCGCATTGACCTTGACGCCTTCAGTGCCGGCCGGAACCACCAGCTTGGCAACCGTGCCTTCGTCGACGGCTTCGACTTCCATCGTTGCCTTGTCCGTCTCGATCTCGGCAATCACGTCGCCCGGCGAGACCTTGTCGCCTTCCTTGACCAGCCACTTGGAAAGGTTGCCCTCTTCCATTGTGGGCGAAAGCGCCGGCATGGTGATGTTGATCGGCATTTTGTCCTCCCGCCCTGCTCAGCGATACGTGACGGCTTTGACCGCCTCGACGACCTCGCCGACATTGGGCAGCGCCAGCTTTTCGAGGTTCGCCGCATAGGGCATCGGCACGTCCTTGCCGGCAATTGTAATGACCGGTGCATCGAGGAAATCGAAGGCGCGCTGCGAGACCTGATTGGCGACATGGTCGCCGACCGAGTTCTGCGGAAAGCCTTCCTCGACCACCACGAGGCGATTGGTCTTTTTGACCGAGGCGATGATCGTGTCGAAGTCGAGCGGGCGGATGGTGCGCAAGTCGATTATCTCGGCATCGATGCCCATGCCGCGCAACTCCGCCTCGGCCTTGATCACGTAGGTCATACCGATGCCGAACGAGACGATGGTCACGTCCTTGCCGGATTTGTGAATGCGCGCCTTGCCGATCGGCAGCACGAAATCGTCCATCTTCGGCACGTCGAAGGAGTGGCCGTAAAGGATTTCGTTCTCGAGGAAGATGACCGGGTTCGGGTCACGGATCGCCGCCTTGAGCAGACCCTTGGCGTCGGCGGCGGTATAGGGCATCACCACCTTCAACCCGGGAACATGGCTGTACCAGGCGGCATAGCATTGCGAATGCTGCGCGGCGACGCGGGCAGCCGCGCCGTTCGGGCCGCGAAAGACGATCGGGGCGCCCATCTGGCCGCCGGACATATAGAGCGTCTTGGCGGCTGAATTGATGATCTGGTCGATCGCCTGCATGGCGAAGTTGAAGGTCATGAATTCGACGATCGGCTTCAGGCCGGCCATCGCCGCGCCAACACCAACGCCGGCAAAGCCGTGCTCGGTGATCGGCGTGTCGACTACGCGCCGCGGACCGAATTCCTGCAACAGGCCTTGTGTGATCTTGTAGGCGCCCTGGTACTCGGCGACTTCCTCGCCCATGACGAAGACGTCGCCGTCGCGGCGCATTTCCTCAGCCATTGCGTCGCGCAACGCTTCACGCACCGTGGTCGAGACCATTTCGGTGCCGGCCGGGATGTCCGGATCGGCGGCAATTTCCAGCCTGGGTGCGGCGGCAACAGGTGCTGCCGCTTCGCTCTTGGCCGGAGCAGCAACGGGGGGCGGAGCAGCCGCGGGCGCTGCCGCTTGCGACACGACAGCCTCCTCGCCAATGCCTTCGCCCGCCTCGTCGATGTCTTCGCCATCGACGGCCAACACAGCGATCAGTGTGTTGACCTTGACGCCTTCGGTGCCGGCAGGAACCACGATCTTGGCAAGCGTGCCGTCGTCGACGGCTTCGACTTCCATCGTTGCCTTGTCGGTCTCGATTTCGGCAATGGCGTCACCGGCCGCGACCTTGTCGCCTTCTTTCTTCAACCACTTCGAAACATTACCCTCTTCCATGGTCGGCGAGAGGGCGGGCATGAGAATTTCGATCGGCATGTCCTTGCCCTCTCGTTAAAGTACGATGTCGGTCCAGAGCTCGGACGGATCTGGCTCCGCGTCGTTCTGGGCAAATTCTGCGGCGTCGGCGACAACGTCGCGGACTTCCTTGTCGATGGCCTTGAGTTCGTCCTCGCTTGCCCATTTCTTATCGAGCAGCCGCGCCTTGACCTGCTCGATCGGGTCACGTTCGGAGCGCATTTTCTGCACTTCTTCCTTGGAGCGGTATTTAGCCGGATCCGACATCGAATGGCCGCGGTAACGATAGGTCTGCATTTCGAGAATGAGCGGCCCGTTGCCGGCGCGGCACCATTCGGCGGCGAGGTCACCGGCTGCCTTTACAGCGCGCACATCCATGCCGTCGACCTGGATGCCTGGAATCTTGAAGGACGCGCCGCGGTGCGAGAAATCCGTCTCGGCCGACGAGCGCGAGACCGAGGTGCCCATGGCGTAGCGGTTGTTCTCGATGATGTAGATCACCGGAAGCTTCCACAGCGAGGCCATGTTGAAGCTTTCGTAGACTTGGCCTTGATTCGCCGCGCCATCGCCGAAATAGGTCAGCGTCACATTGTTGTTGCCGCGATAGCGGTTGGCGAACGCAATGCCGGTGCCGAGCGACACTTGCGCGCCGACGATGCCGTGGCCGCCGTAAAAATGCTTCTCCTTGGAGAACATGTGCATCGAGCCGCCCTTGCCTCTGGACAGGCCGCTACGGCGCCCGGTCAGTTCGGCCATGACGCCGCGCGGCGACAACTCCATGGCCAGCATATGACCATGGTCGCGATAGGCGGTGATCATCTGGTCGCCATCGATCAGCGCCATCTTCATGCCGGTAACGACCGCTTCCTGCCCGATGTAGAGGTGGCAGAAACCGCCGATGAAGCCCATGCCGTAAAGCTGGCCGGCCTTTTCCTCGAAGCGGCGGATGAGCAGCATGCGCCGGTAGGCGGCAAGCTCCTGGTCTTTGGTGAATTCAACAGGCTTTGGGGTGGAAAGGCCCGGCGTTTTGCCGTCCGATTTGGATTTGGCAGGCGCTTTTCTGGTGGCGGTGGCCATGCATCACTCCCTGTTGGCGTCTCTTGGCGGACAGCGAGGGAGATCAGTTCTCCCACCGGTTTGAGGCAGGCTAACATGCAGGGAAGGCTTTCGCCATGCCGAAAACGCATGGCTGTCATGCATCTAAGCAATTAAAATCATTGCAAATATCACCGATTAACTGAAATCCGGTTATCTTGCAACCGGCAGCATGATGGTGATCTCGTCCGCGTGGGACAGATTAAGCGCCTTGCGCGCCTGCTCGTCCAGCATGTCCTTCTCCAGGGTGCCCTCATGCATCAGCTGAACGCGGCGCTCGAGATCGATCCGGCGCGCCCTGACGGCATCGAGCCTGCCCTGCAATTCGGCAGTCTCAGCTTCGAGCTGATACTTGGAATAGATGCCGAACTCGCCATGATAGGCATGGAAGCCGAAATAAGTCAGGAACACCACGCAGAGCGAGGGGATGATCAGCCGGCCGGTGTTTCTTTGCTTGTGCTGGCGTGTCCACATGGTCCGAATCCTCTACGCCGCCTTTGTCGCCCGATTGTGCTTAATGGACGGTTACAGCCTGTTGGATTCAGAGCCAGGAAGCAAAAAAGGGCGGGAATGTCCCCGCCCTCGCCGCCACGGATTTTCTCTCGAAATCAGCTTTTCACGATCGACTTGCCGGCATATCGCGCCTGCTTGCCGAGCTCCTCCTCAATGCGGATGAGCTGGTTGTACTTGGCCATGCGATCCGAGCGTGACAGCGAGCCCGTCTTGATCTGCCCGCAATTGGTGGCAACGGCGAGGTCGGCGATGGTCGAATCCTCGGTCTCGCCCGAGCGGTGCGACATCACCGCGGTATAGCCGGCCTTGTGCGCGGTCTCGACGGCGTCGAGCGTTTCGGTAAGCGAGCCGATCTGGTTGACCTTGACCAGGATCGAATTGGCGACACCCATGCGGATGCCGTCGCGCAGCCGCGCCGTGTTGGTGACGAACAGATCGTCGCCAACCAGCTGCGTTTGCTTGCCGATGAGATCGGTCAGTATTTTCCAACCGTCCCAGTCATCCTCCGCCAGGCCGTCCTCAATGGTGATGATCGGGTAGTCGGCAGCAAGTTTGGCCAGATATCTGGCCTGCACCTTCGGGTCGCGGGTTTTCCTCTCGCCTTCATAGACGTAGTTGCCATCCTTGAAGAATTCGGTCGCCGCGCAGTCGAGGCCTAGCGCAACCTCCTCGCCGGGCTTGAAGCCAGCCTGCTCGATCGATTCCATGATGAAGTCGAGCGCGGCCGGCGCGCTCTTCAGGTTGGGGGCAAAGCCGCCCTCGTCGCCGACATTGGTGTTATGGCCGGCGTCCTTCAGCTTCTTTCGCAGCGTATGAAAGATCTCCGAGCCCCAGCGCACGCCGTCGCGCAGCGTCGGCGCGCCGATCGGCAGGATCATGAATTCCTGGAAATCGATCGGGTTGTCGGCATGCGCGCCGCCATTGATGATGTTCATCATAGGCACCGGCAGCACATGGGCCTTGGTGCCGCCGACATAACGATAGAGCGGCAGGTCGGCGGCTTCGGCCGCAGCCTTGGCCACAGCCAGCGACACGCCGAGGATGGCATTGGCGCCGAGCCGGCTCTTATTGGGCGTACCATCGAGCTCGATCATGGTCTGGTCGATATGAATCTGATTCTCTGCCTCCATGCCGCCGATCGCCTCGAACAGCTCGCCGTTCACCGCCTCGACCGCAGTGAGCACGCCCTTGCCGAGATAGCGGGGGCCGCCATCGCGCAGTTCGACCGCCTCATGCGCGCCGGTCGAGGCGCCGGACGGCACCGCGGCGCGACCCATCGAGCCGTCTTCGAGCACGACGTCGACCTCGACGGTCGGATTTCCGCGGCTGTCCAGGATTTCACGCCCGACAATGTCGATGATGGCCGTCATTGCGATGTCCCCGATTGATCGATTGAAGCGTCGCGCACCTCTTAGCCAAAGCGCCGCAAAACGCAATCGGGGCACTTGCAAATATTGCCCGTGCGCTACGGATTCACGAAGCACGAAGCGCTGTCATCATTTGTCATACGCGGCATGCCGGTTTCTGGTTTATGGCTGTTGTCGCGCGGGGCGAAACAGGAGGAGTTTCGCCATGTCCCAGTTGAGCGGTATTGTGAGTTTGTTCCTGATCGCGGCTGCGTTCCTGACGTCGTGCGACAATCAGCAACCCCCGCAGGGATCGTCGCCTTTGCCGGCCCTGCAGATTGCGCAGTAGCATCCCGCCACATCGAAAGGCCCCCGATTTCCCGGGGGCCTTTTTGATTCCAGGAGACTTAGTCAGTGCCAGTAAGGTCAGTGCCAGTAAGGCTCGACCTTGTAGTAGTTGTATGAGGCATCACGCGCGGCCTCGCCGTCGGCGCCGGTCAACTCGTTGATCGAATAGGAAGGAGCGGCCTTCAGCTGGTCTTTGGTGAACGGCACGACATAGCCGCCCTTGTTCTCGTCATAGTCAAGGCTCGCCCACGGAATGGCGTGGTATTTCTCGCCGATGCCGAGAAATCCACCAAAACCGATCACGGCAAACATGATTCCGTTCGACAGTTTGTCGAGCATGACGTCCTCGATGTCGCCGATATGAGTGCCTTCCGTATTGTAGACCGATGTGCCGATAACCCGCGAAGCGGCGATGGCTTCGGTGTGTCCCGTCTGGGTCGTCATGGTGTGCTCCTCGTCGTCGTTGACATTAGATTTTGACAATGAGGGCCGCGGGCTAAGGTTCCAGGCGGGTTCGAAATTCTTCAAAGTTTCCTGGCGGCGCTGCTGTGGCGCAACTGCTGGTTCAACCCACGCTTTTGGCAACGCGATCGAACGCCATCAGCCGTTCAAGCAATGCGGGAAGATCCTTTAGCGGCACCATGTTGGGACCGTCGGAAGGCGCGTTGTCGGGGTCCTGGTGCGTCTCGATGAAGACGCCGGCGACGCCAACCGCGACGGCCGCGCGCGCCAGCGTCTCGACAAAGCGCCGGTCGCCTCCAGACGAACCGCCCTGCCCACCCGGCTGCTGCACGGAATGGGTGGCATCGAAAATCACCGGCGCGCCGATCTCGGCCATGATCGGCAGCGCCCGCATGTCGGACACCAGGGTGTTGTAACCAAAGGATGCGCCGCGCTCGGTGACCAAGACATTGGCGTTGCCGGAGCCGATGATTTTGGCGACGACGTTCTTCATGTCCCACGGCGCGAGGAATTGCCCCTTCTTCACATTGACCACCTTGCCAGTTCTTGCCGCAGCAATCAGCAGATCGGTCTGGCGGCTGAGGAAGGCAGGAATCTGCAGGATATCGGCATGCGGAGCGACGATCGCGCATTGTTCCTCAGTGTGGACGTCGGTCAGGATCGGCAGGGCAAAATTCTTGCGCAAGTCGTCGAAGATCGGCATTGCCGCTTCAAGTCCCGCGCCGCGCGTGCCGCCAAGCGAGGTGCGATTGGCCTTGTCGTAGCTGGTCTTGTAGACGAGCCCGATGCCGAGCCTGTCGGTCATTTCCTTTAGCGCACCGGCCATGTCGAAAGCGTGCTGCCGCGATTCCAGCTGGCATGGACCGGCGATCAGCGATAGGGGCGCGCTGTTGCCGAAAATGACTTTGCCGACCGCAACGGAAGAGTTCGGCATCAGTGGATTGAGCTTGTTCATGCGATCTCCCGGAAAATGAAGGCTGCGCCCTGCCCTGGCGCCGGCGGCACGATGGTATCACCGCCGCGCATGTGGTGTTCGACAGAATTGGCTGCAAGCAGCTTGGCGACGGCATCGCCGTGCCTAATCGAAAAGACGATCCCAGCAAAGCGGAGTTCAGATGGTGCGCCGGCAGGAATGCCGAAGCGTGCCGAATAGGCTGCAGGATCCAGAACGGTCACGACGGCATTCGGCAGCTCATAGACAGTGCCGCCGCCCTGCGCCTCCATTCCGGCTGCGATCGAAATCAAACGGCCTTGTTCGAAAGGTTCGCCAGTGACCGCCACGACTTCGACAATGCCGGTTGCGCCATTAGCGTGGGCCTGCAACGCAGTGCGGTCAACGTTCGGCGCATTGATCCGCTCGCAGGCGAAGAGAAAAGCGTCCGCTGTCTTGCCTGTAGCCGCGAAGGCCAGTTTGAACGATGCGGTATCGCTCTTTCCCGCCGCATCGGTGAAGGCGCGCGAAAAGCTTAGCGCGTCTCCCGCCGACAGACCGGCTTCCATGTAGCGCGCGTGGTCCGCGGCGGCGCTTTCGGTGCCCAGCGCCACGGCAGAAAATCCTTCATCGCCGTTTTCTTCGCGATACGTGCGATCACGCACGACAAAGACATTGCGGTTCGCGATCGCCGTTGCCACGGCCTGCCGGTCAGCGACCGCGAGCGGCTCGAGATAGGTGCCGTCGGTGAGAAAGACACAGCAGTTTTGCGTTCCGAAAGGGTGGATACCTGTCGGCGCAACGGTAAAGCCGAGCAGGGTCAAGCGCGCCCGCGCAACATCGAGGCTTGCTGTCGGCAGCACCAGGTGATCGAGCGGATGAGGCCTTGCGGGGGTGTTTTCGGTCATGTCCCGCGCGATGTGCCTCATTCCTGAAAATGGTTCAAGGGCTTAGCCGGTGCCTCAGCGGCGATCGCAGGCCTCGGCCGCGAGGAGCCGACTTGCCGCCCGCAAAAATCATCCTAGCTCATTGCCATGGGAAGAGACCTTTTCATCGCCCTAGCCGTTATTGCGATAGCAGTTATCGCCGTGCTGATCTGGAACGCGCCAAAGCGGCCGGGCGTCGATCCGACCGAAACCTCCGCGGCTCAGACGGAGTGAAGCGGGCTACGGCGCGGAGCCCCTCCGCGACGTCAAATCTGCCTTGGGAGGCGGTCAACTTGCAACGATGTCGGCCGAATAGCGTAATTCGCGCAGAGGTTTGACCCGGCTGGTCGTCTCTGCATAGAGCGGATGCGCCTTGTAGGCGGCGAGCGCCGCTTCGTCCTCGAACTCGGCGTAGACGACCACATCGATCTCATCCGAGAGCGGGTCGACCTTGGTGTTGAGCGTTACCTCGAAATGACGCGAATGAGGTATCTTGCCAAGCGCCAGGAGGCCCGTGCGCACTGCCTCGACATCCGCTTTATGCCGTGCGCTGAAGAAAACGATATGCCGGATCAACCCAGCCTCCTCGACCGTTGGACCGGCGTTCTTTTGTGTCAGCGGCAGCGTGCCGTCAATCGGCAGGTTTGTCGCGTCTGCGAACCATAGCTGCGAAGAGAAACTACACCATGCTGGTTACATAGTGCACGATGCGGGTCACCTCCCTGACCGTCCTGTCGAGGTAGCGGCCTTGGTTGTAAATGCCGTCCCAGATCAGGAAAAAGGTGACGGTCGTGATGACGATGACATAACGCATGACTAAAACTAGCGCATATGGACGGTTGCAACCATAGCGATTCCAACGCTGCTGGGGACCCTCCCCGAATTTTAATGGCCTTTGTGGTCTGTCTGCTGCGATGCTTGCTGGCCAGAATGGCGCCACCGCCACAGGGCGCCTTGGAAAGATAACCCCGCTCGGCTTCGACGACCGCTTCCCGCCTCGATCGACCGACTGCCACACCATTATTCCGGCGGGATTTCGACGGACGCGCTGGATCTGGTCATGCCGCCGTCAAGCGGCGTTTCGCACCACCTGCTTGAAGAGGCCCCCTGTCTCAAACGGATTGGCCGTATCGGGGCAGTATCTTAACGCTGAGACAGTTTCGAGCCGACGTTCAAATCCTCGCCTCAAAGAGTGATGCGGTATTTTGCAAAGCCCGCTTCGCCCTCGCCCGCCGGCTCGATCTTCAGCGACTTCACTTGCGCAATAAACTCCTTCGCCTTGGCGCCGGTCTCGAATACGACGCTGGTTCCCGGCAGTGGCGCAAACGACCAGTTGGCGTCCGCCGACGGGTTGATGGTGCCTTTGCTGACGATATAGCGCACGATCACATCGCGGTTGGTGTCGGGCGCTTCGTAGATGATCTTCGAGGCATTGATCTCCGGGAAATTGCCCCCGCCGCCGGCTCGGTAGTTGTTGGTGGCGACGACGAATTTCCGCTTGGGGTCAATCGGTTTGCCGTCGAACATCAAGTCAATGATGCGGGTCGAGCCAGCATTCACCAGCCCGCCCTTCGAATCATATTTCGGTGGCTGCGACAGATCGATCTTGTATGTGACGCCGTCGATCACGTCGAAATTATAGGATGGGAAGTCAGTGTTGATGAGCGCCTGGTCGGCTTTGCCCGGTTCGATCCGGTTGAAGATGCCGGCCGACATTTCCAGCCATTCCTTCACCTCTGCCCCGGTGATTTCAACGGCGCGCACCGTGTTTGGATAGAGGTAGAGATCGGCGACGTTCTTGATGGCGATATCGCCCACCGCCACGTCGGTGTAATAGTCGGCGCCGTTGCGCCCGCCGGCCTTGAACGGTGCCGCCGCCGACAACAGCGGCATATCCTTCCACTCTGTGTTCTTCAGGATGTCCTTCAAATACCAGGTCTGCGCCTGGCTGACGATCTGCACCGATGGATCATCGGCGACCAGCGCAAAATAGGAATAGAGCGGCGCCGAGGTTTTGCCGACCGGCCGGCGCACATAGGCAAGCGTCGCCTCGTGGTCCTGTTTGAGCGCGTCGATGATGCGCTGGTCGTCCGCGACGGTCGGCTTGTTCGTTTTGTCGACCCGCTCAAAGATCGGCCTGGCCTCAGAGGTCGCCGAGACGATTTTCCACGTCGATCCGTCGCGCTCCAGCAACAGATCGATCAGCCCCATGTGCGAGCCCCAGAAGCCGGCCATGACGGCGGGCTTGCCTTGCAACGTGCCTTTCGCCGTATCGACGGCTTCCAGCGACTGAAAGTCCTTCTTGCCGGGGAAGACCAGATGCTGGTGACCGGTGAACACCGCATCGATACCTTCGACACCGGCAACGAAGAAGGAGGCGTTCTCCATCATGTCACTTTGCTTCACGTCGATGCCGGAATGGGAGAGCGCAATGACGATGTCGGCGCCTTCTTCCTTCATTTGCGGCACCCACGCCTTGGCCGCCTCGACGATGTCGCGTGTTTTGACGCTGCCCTCGAGATTTTTCAGGTCCCAGACCATGATCTGCGGCGGCACGAAGCCGATGATGCCGATCCTGATCGGTTGCTCGGCGCCCGACCCGTCTTTGATCTTCCTGTCGAGGATGACGTAAGGCTTGAGATAAAGCCTGTCGTCGCGCGGGTTCGCGGCGAGCTCCGTGCCGCGGATCAAATTCGCGCAGACAAACGGGAAGTTGGCACCGGCCAGCACCTTGTCCATGAACGACAGGCCGTAGTTGAACTCGTGGTTGCCGAGGGTCGAGCATTCGTAGCCGAGCAGGTTCATGCCCTTCATGACCGGATGCAGATCGCCATCCTTCATCCCCCTCTCGTAGGCGATGTAGTCGCCCATCGGGTTGCCTTGCAGAAGGTCGCCATTATCGATCAGCATCGCGTTGGTTGCTTCCTTGCGCACGGCTTCAATCAACGATGCCGTTCGCGACAGCCCCATCGTGTCGTTAGCTTTGTCGGCGTAGTAGTCGTAAGGCAGCACATTCACGTGGATGTCGGTCGTCTCCATAATCCTCAGATGCGCCTGATTGGCTTGAGCCCGGGCGGAGAACGGGTGCAGCATGATCAGCGCTCCGCTGGCGGCGACGCCGGCGAGGAAATCGCGGCGTGAGACGAGGTGGCGCAATTGGGACATTCGTTTTCTCTTTCTTCCACGACGTGACAAGTCCTGCCCGAAGCAAAGCTTCGCGCCGAAATCCAGTCGAGTCCAGAAGCCGATTCCATCAAGAGGAGGTGACGCGCCGATAAATGTCCGGCAGCGAACAATCAGCCCTTGTCGTCGTCGCCCTGCGTGATCAGCCGCGCGCTGCGCTGACCGGTGAAGTAGATCCATAGCCAACTCAGGGAAACCGCAAGCCGGTTACGAAAGCCGATCAGGAAGTAGATATGCGCCAAGCCCCATAGCCACCAGGCAAGCCGGCCGGTAAGCTTGATCCAGCCGAAATCGATGGCCGCGGCGCGCTTGCCGATCGTCGCCAGGTCGCCGTCATGCCTGTAGCTGAAAGGACGCGGTGTCGTGTCACCGGTAAGCCTTGCCTTGATCGTCGCGGCGACATGCCGTCCCTGCTGCTTGGCGACGGGCGCGACGCCCGGCACCAGCCGGCCATCCGGCCGCAGGACGTGCGCTGCGTCACCGATGACGAAAATCTCCGGGTTTCCCGGCACACTCAAGTCGGGCTCGACAAGCACCCTGCCCGCGCGGTCCGCTGCCGCGCCGAGCCATTCGGCGGCCGGCGAAGCGGCGACGCCCGCCGCCCACAGGATTGTCCTGGCCGGCAAATGTGTGTCGCCGAAGACGACACCCTCGGCATCGCAGCGCGTAACCGCCCGGCCGAGTTCGACGGTCACGCCGAGCCGTTCGAGCGCCTTCGTTGCATAATCGGAGAGTTCGGGAGCGAAATTGGTGAGGATGCGGTCACCGGCCTCAATCAGCACCACACGCGTCTGCCGCGTGTCGATGTTGCGGAACTCGCCGCGCAGCGTGTCGTGCGCCAGCTCGGCAATGGTGCCGGCCAGTTCCACGCCGGTCGGCCCGCCGCCGACGATCGCCAGGGTCAGCAATGCCTGGCGCTGGGCGGGATCGGTTTCCCGCTCGGCCTGCTCGAAAGCCAAAAGAATACGCCGTCGAATGGTGGTGGCGTCCTCCAGCGTCTTCAGGCCAGGGGCGAACGGTTCCCATTCGTCATGGCCGAAATAGGCGTGCCGCGCGCCGGTGGCCAGCACCAGCGTGTCGTAAGCGACCGTGCCGCCGTCCTGCAGCAGCACGCGCTTGCCGGTGCGGTCGATGCCGGTAACGGTGGCGAGCAGCGTCGTCACGTCCTTGCGCCTGCGCAGAAGATGGCGGATCGGCCAGGCGACTTCGGAGGTGGCCAGCGCCGTCGTCGCCACCTGGTAGAGCAGCGGCTGAAAAAGGTGATGATTGCGCCTGTCGATCATCGTGATGCGCACCGGCGAGCCGGCTAGTGCGCGGGTGAACTCGAGGCCGCCGAAACCGGCACCTACGACGACGACGTGATGGTTGGCTGTGTTCATCTCGCTCATCCCTCTCGCCAAGGCTGATGTAAGTATCGTTGTGCAGTGCAGCAATGCCTGCGCTGCAACTACCTGGGAGTCGTCGCTTGATGTCGTGAATACGCATGCTGCGGACTCGTTCCCGGATATAGCCTGCGTCCAGGATACTACTTGGTTGGAACTGTATATTGCAGGTGAAGCATGGCTAGCGATGAAGACGAAGGCTCAGCGCAGTACGCCTCGCCGCCTTGTTTTATGCACGAGCTCGATCCGGAGTTCCAAGCGCCGCTATCCGACTGGACCGACGTAAGGCGCTGGCGCAAGGCCGAGCGCGAGCGGTTGATCGCATCCCGCCTTGCCGTTTCAGCCGACACGCGCGCAGCTATGTCGCAGCGTATTGCCGAAGGGCTCGACGCGGTGATCGGCGACATCGCCGGCCGTTTGGTCAGCCTCTACTGGCCGTTTCGCGGCGAGCCGGACCTGCGCCCTTGGATGGAAACCGTTAACGCGCGAGGCGGGCGCACGGCGTTGCCCGTCGTCGTCGAGAAAGACCGGCCGCTTGTCTTTCGCGCCTATGCCCACGGAGACCGGCTGGAGAAGGGCGTCTGGAATATCCCGATACCGGCTGACGGTGATCCGGTGTTGCCCGACGTCGTCATTTCGCCGATCGTCGGCATCGATCCCGGGCAGTTCCGCTTGGGTTATGGCGGCGGCTTCTTCGATCGCACGCTTGCCGCGATGCCGTTCAAGCCGCTGGTCATCGGCGTCGGCTACGAGTTGCAGCGCATCACCACCATCTACCCGCAGCCGCACGATATTCCGATGGACCGTGTGGTGACTGAGGCATCCAAGGCCTAGGCGAGTTCGGGGCCTAGGCGAGTTCAGGCTTCATTCCCACGGCTGTGCGATCGACGATTTCGCGCAAGGCAAAGGACGAATTGATCTTCGTCACATGCGGCATTGCCGACAGCCACTCCTTGTGGATACGTTCGTAGTCGACGAGATCCTTTGCCGCTATGCGCAGGATGTAGTCATATTCGCCCGACATCAAATGGCAGGACAAGACGTTCGGGCAGCGCTTTATCGCTGCCTCGAAATCCGACAACGTCTTCTCGAATTGCCCGGACAGCGATATATGCACGATCGCCGTCATCTGGTGCCCAAGTGCAGCGTTGGACAGCCGGGCGTGATAGCCGCGGATGGTTCCGGATTTCTCCAGATTGTCCAGCCGCCGCGAGCAGGCCGACTGGGACAGGCCGACCTTCTCGGCGAGCGCTGCGTTGGGTATCCGCCCATCCTTCTGCAACGTCTCGAGAATGGCGATATCAATCCTGTCGAGCGGCATTTTTGCGGGTTCCTGCGACAATTCTAATGTTTCGCGCAACGATTATCGAACAGTGGCTTCTCAGGCAAGCGCATTCGCAAACACTTACCGAACGATTCGTGGTTCACTATCTCTAGACAGGGAACGAGCCCCAAAGGGCCGGATCAGGAGAAGAACGATGCGCATCGGCTGCCCCCGGGAAATCAAGAATCACGAATATCGCGTCGGCCTGACGCCGGGTTCGGTCCGCGAATATGTCGCGCATGGCCATGAAGTGTTGATGGAGACGGGCGCGGGCGCCGGAATGGGCGCCGACGACAACGCGTATCGTGCCGCCGGCGCCACGATCGCCAAGACGGCAGCCGACGTTTTTGCCAAGTCCGACATGATCGTGAAGGTCAAGGAGCCGCGGCCCAACGAATGGGTTCAGCTCCGCGACGGCCAGATCCTCTATACCTATCTGCATCTTGCCCCGGATCCGGAGCAGACCAAGGGCCTGCTGGCCTCCGGCGTGACCGCGATAGCCTACGAGACCGTCACCGACGAGCGCGGCGGTCTGCCGCTCTTGGCGCCGATGTCGGAAGTTGCCGGCCGCCTGTCGATCCAGGCGGGTGCAACGGCGCTGCAAAAGGCCAATGGCGGCCGCGGCGTGCTGCTTGGCGGCGTGCCCGGCGTGCTCCCCGGCAAGGTAACCGTGCTCGGCGGCGGCGTCGTCGGCCTGCATGCTGCACGGATGGCCGCCGGCCTTGGCGCCGACGTCACCATCATTGACCGCTCGATCCCGCGCCTGCGTCAGCTCGACGACATCTTTGGCGGCCGCGTCCACACCCGCTACTCGACCGTCGAGGCGCTGGAAGAAGAATGTTTTTCGGCTGACATCGTCGTCGGCGCCGTGCTGATCCCGGGGGCAGCAGCGCCCAAGCTGGTGACGCGCGAGATGCTGTCGGGCATGAAGAAAGGCGCCGTGCTGGTCGACGTCGCCATCGACCAGGGCGGCTGCTTCGAGACCTCGCACGCCACCACCCATGCCGAGCCGACCTATGAGGTCGACGGCGTCATCCACTATTGCGTCGCCAACATGCCGGGTGCGGTGCCGGTCACCTCGGCCCACGCGCTCAATAATGCGACGCTGCATTATGGCCTGCAGCTCGCCGACAAGGGCCTCAAGGCGCTGGTAGACGACCACCATCTGCGCAACGGGCTGAACGTCCACAAGGGCAAGATCACGAATCGCGCGGTGGCCGAAGCGCTCGGTTACGAGCTGGTCGAGCCGAAGGCCGTTCTCGCCGCCTGAGCTTCCGAATCTGCCTCTCCAGTGCCCGTCGGATTCGTCCGACGGGTTTTTCTTATGTCGAAAAACTGAAAAGTGTCGGGCGCGCAAAATAACCGGACAACAAAAAAGCGGAGCCAAAGCCCCGCTTCCTCGGTTGTCGAAAATTCCCGCCGGTTCATCCGCGGTCGGCAAATCGATCGACAGTCTCTTTCTACCGCTGGTATGCGACGGGAGTACGACAGCCAAGCCGGTGCAGCCTGTCCGGTTACGCGCGGTCGATCCGGCACTGATAGCAATTGTTGCGCGCCGAGCGGATGTGGACGTAAGCGATGTCGTCGCGTTCGAACAACGTCTCTGCCCGTGCGGCAATGGCGTCGGTCGGAATGACGCCGCCGCTGCCGTAAACGATGCGGTCGTCCTTGCCATAACCGCGCACAATGTAATCGCTGCTTTCGAGCATTTCGGGAAGCATTTTCCCCTCGGCGGCGCGTTCGCATTCTTTCGCATGCAGAAAGATCGGCCCCGTTTCGGCATAAGGCTGCAGCTCCGGAAAAGGTCGATAGGCCAAAACAAGATAGGCCTCTCCCAAAGCAATATTTTTCAAGCAATGACGGCAAGGCACGCCGTCGCCATCCGAAATTTGCCGCTCTGGCTTCAAGCCATAAGCATCCGGCCCGCCGCGCTGAAGTGCCCGGACAGCATTGGTTGGCAAGGCTTTGAATTTTAGCGTCATGGCAAAATCTCCGGTGTCGTCGACCGGAAATTATGCTCGCAAGACAGCGTTTCCCACCGGATTCCTGCCGAAATGGATCAATCCATCAGCGCGTCGAGACCACGAACCAGACCTTTGATCTGCTGTACCCGTCTGATGGCGAGCAGCGTGCCCGCCACGTAAGGCGCCGCGGACGAGCCGGCGTCGTGGCGTATGGTCAGCCGCTCGTCTGGCAGACCGAACAGCGCCTCGCAGGACAGGATGTAGGACGGCAGGCGAAGCGCGTGCACTTGCACCCCCTCGCCTGCGCCGACCGCACCACCGCGTGTGGCCGGCACGCCGGAGACCTCGGAGACCGGCTTTGCCGTTGAGGCCTTGCGGATGTCGGCCAGCGCTTCAGCAAGCTCTCGTGCGGTTCCGGAGGGCGCGTCGGGCTTCTTTGCACTAGCATAATCGATGACCTCGACATCCGGCACGTATTTTGCCGCCATAAGTGCAAACCGCTTCATCAGCGTGGCGGTGATGGAAAAGTTGCCAGCGGCAACAACGCCGACGCCATTGGCGCGCGCCGCGGCGTCGATCTCGGCATAGTCGGCAGCTCCCAGTCCCGACGTGCCGATCACCGTGTGCCGTCCGTTGTCGATGGCGAGCAGCACATGGTCTTTCACGACATGCGGCTTGGTGAAGTCGACCAGCACGTCCGACGGCGCCTCCAGCGCCTCGGCCAGCGAGGCCGAAACGGCAATACCATTAGCCGGCATACCAACCAGCAGACCGGAATCCTGCCCCGCTCCGCTGCGTGATACAGCCCCGGCCAGCGCCATGTCGCCTTGCGCCCCGATCGCCGGAACCAGCGCTTTGCCGACCCAGCCGGTCGCGCCGGCCATTACCACGCGTATTGCCATCGTGCGATCCTCCATCACCCATCGGTTTTTAGACGATAGCGATATGGAAAGAGCCAAGCTCATTCAAGTCGGGCTCGCCTTTGAGTGTTGATCCAGAGACTCTGGGACATTGCAAAGACAAGCTGAAGCGCGGATGAACGGGCCTGAAAATCAGGGCCGCATGACGCTGGCCGCGCGCTCGGCAAAAGACATCGGATGTACGACCTCCTTTTTTTGCGCCACTGGCGTAAAGCCGAGTTTTTGATAGAGCGGCAGTGCTGCTGGGTGATCGAGGGTGCAGGTCTGCACCGTCACCCGCTTTGGCCCGTGCGACCATGCCGCGGCGATTGCCGCACCGAGGAACCAGCGGCCGATGCCTTGCCCGGTCGCGTGCTCCATCATTCCGAAATAAGCGAGTTCCACTTCCTCCGGCAAATGCGGCTTGAGGTCGAAGAAGCCGGCCGGCGCACCATCCAGATAAAGCACCCTGATGTCGCGGTCCTCGCGGTGGATGCCCGCCGCAAGCTCCTCGTCGCTCAGCCTCAGCACATTGACCCAGTGCCATTTGCGGCCCACCCGATCCATCAAATAGCGGTAGAAATGCAGCGGAATGTCTTTGGTCTTGAGCAGCGCGATCTGGCGGTTGTACGGCAGCGGCGGCGAATAGGCAGGCGGCACATGCATTTCGAGAAACGTCACGGTGACATCGATGTCTTCCAGCGATCCGTCTTCCATCACCGTCAGTCCTTGCCCGTCACGACGGGCGTGTCGGAAAGCCCGCCCCATTCGGTCCATGAACCGTCATAAAGCCTGTTGTCGACATGGCCAAGCGTCTCCAAAGCTAGCGTGACGGCTGCCGCGGTGACGCCCGACCCGCAGGAGGTGACGACCGGCTTCGACAGGTCGATGCCGGCTCCTTCGATCGCTTTGCGCAGCCTGTCCTTCGGCAACAATTCGCCGTTTTCCGAAAGCGCCGAAAACGGCACGTTGTGCGCGCCCGGCATATGGCCGGAGCGGATGCCGGGGCGCGGCTCCGGCTCGGTGCCGGCAAAACGGCCAGGCGAGCGCGCGTCGGCGATCTGGCTCTCCCCCGTCTCGACGA
This sequence comes from Mesorhizobium sp. M0664, assembly GCF_040320565.1. NCBI lineage: Bacteria > Pseudomonadati > Pseudomonadota > Alphaproteobacteria > Hyphomicrobiales > Phyllobacteriaceae > Mesorhizobium > Mesorhizobium sp. M0664. The sequence goes on along the minus strand of NZ_JAMYPW010000020.1, from coordinate 41,043 downwards.
TCCGGCGCATGTCGGCAAGGCTGGCGACGCGGGCGGCATCGAAGTTGGCATAAAACACGCAAGGCGCGATCTTCGTCGGCTCCGCCGTCACCGGCCGTCCGGCGGCTTTCCAACGATCGAAGCCGCCGTCGAGTATATAGACCTGGAACACGCCCATGACGCGAAACAACCACCAGGCGCGCGGTGCAGAAAAGAACCCTGGCCCGTCATAGACAACAATCGTGTCATCGGCCGAAATACCCATCGCGCCGACATATTGCGCGAAATGCTGCGGCGACGGCAGCGTGTGCGGCAGAGCCGCTTCGGGGTCCGAAACCGCATCCTGGTCGAGGAAGCGGGCGCCTGGAATATGCGCTGCGTCGTACTCGGCGCGCGCGTCACGCTTTTGCGCCGGCAGATACCAGGACGCGTCGACAATCGTCAGGCCGGGTTCGCCGAGCCGCTTCTGTAACCAATCGGCATCGATGGTGAAAGGGCTGTCGTCGGCCATCTTTTCTCTCCTGTCCCGCCCGTCGCAGTCCTATATCAGGCTGGCGGCATAGGACCAAAGCGAATGCGGAAGCGCCGGTTCTCGCGGCCCTTCTTCTCGATCTTGCCGATATGGATCTCGCCGATTTCGCTGGTGCTCTTTACATGGGTGCCGCCGCAAGGCTGGCTGTCGATCGAAGCGTTCTCGCCGATGCAGACCAATCGGATCCTTCCCGTGCCGGCCGGAGGCCGCACATTCTTGGATTTCACCAGGCCCGGATTGGATGCCAGTTCCTCGTCGGAAATGAGCCGGGTGAAGATCGGGTGGTCGGCTCGCACCAGTTCCATCAGTCTGGCCGTCACGCCTTCCTTGGTAAAGCCGGCATCCGGGATGTCGAAATCGATACGGCTGTCGTCCTCGGAAACCGCGGCGCCGGTGATCGGGAACGGACAGACGACGGTAAGCAGGTGGCAGGCAGAATGCATGCGCATCAGCAACTGCCGCCGCGGCCAGTCGATGGCGAGCCTCATGCGCTCGCCCACCTTTGGAACTGCCTGCTCCGGCGCCGGTACATGGATGATCTCGTCCTTGGTTTCGCCGGTGATCGTAGCGGCAATCGCTATGCCGGTGCCGTCGGCGCGTTCGAGGCTGCCGGTGTCGCCCGGCTGCCCGCCCGATGTGGCGTAAAACACCGTCCGGTCCAGAATGATGCCGCCGCGATCATTGACTGCGACGACGGTGGCGTCGGCCGTCCCCAGATAGGCGTCGTCACGAAACAGCGCTTCGGTCTTGTGCGCCATCACGCAACCCTTTCGAACGGTACTGAAATCGTGCTCTGTTGCTCCATCCACCCCGGCACCGGCAGCTTCTTTTCGCGCAGGAATTCAGGATTGAACAGCTTCGACTGGTAGCGCGTGCCGTAGTCGCAAAGCATGGTCACGATAGTGTGGCCGGGGCCTAGCTCGCGCGCCAGGCGAATGGCGCCGGCAATGTTGATGCCCGTCGAACCGCCAACGCAAAGCCCCTCCTCCTGGATCAGGTCGAATACGATCGGCAGCGCGTCCTCGTCGGGGATCTGGAAGGCAAAATCGGGTGTAAAGCCTTGGAGGTTGGCGGTGATCCGCCCCTGCCCGATGCCTTCGGTGATCGAACTGCCCTCGGATTTCAGCTCGCCGCTGGTGTAGAAGGAATAGAGCGCTGCCCCCAGCGGATCGGCCAGCGCGATCTTGACCTGGTTGTTTTTGGCCTTCAGCCCGAAACCGACGCCTGCCAGAGTGCCGCCGGAACCGACCGCCGACACGAAACCATCCACCTTGCCGTCGGTCTGGTTCCAGATTTCTTCGGCCGTGGTGCGGATATGGCCGTCACGGTTGGCGACATTGTCGAACTGGTTGGCCCAGATCGCGCCGTTCGGCTCGCTCTTGGCCATCTGCTCGGCCAGCCGGCCCGACAGCTTCACGTAGTTGTTCGGGTTCTTGTAAGGCACGGCGGGCACTTCGATCAACTCGGCGCCGAGCAGTTTGATCGTATCCTTCTTCTCCTGGCTCTGGGTGTCGGGAATGACGATCACCGTGCGGTAGCCGAGCGCCTTGGCAACCAGTGTCAATCCGATGCCGGTATTTCCGGCCGTCCCCTCGACGATGACTCCGCCGGGCCGCAGCAGCCTGCGCTGCTCCGCGTCGCGGATGATAAACAGGCCGGCGCGGTCCTTTACCGACTGCCCGGGATTCATGAATTCGGCCTTGCCCAGGATCTCGCAGCCGGTTGCTTCCGAGGCCTTGTTGAGGCGGATCAGGGGCGTGTTGCCGATCACGTCGATCACAGAACGGGGCATGGAGATTCCTTTGTGGGTGCGGCGAAACCCTAGAAACCCGAAGCTTCGGTTTCAAGGCAAGAATTTGCCTGGTCCAGTCGCATTTCGCACACTGCAATTGCTGCAGCCAGGAGCGCCCGATCGGTATTCATTTCAACCATGTACCGAAAAGCACTCTTTTCATTCGATTTCTTCACCGGTAGAGCACAGGCTAAGAAGAGCCGGCGGGGCGCAACATGACACTCTATCGGGCCAATCCGAAGCATGGCGTCGCCTGGATTACGGGCGGCAGCAGCGGTATCGGCCGTTCGCTGGCCAAGGATCTTGCCGCTCGGGGCTATGTCGTCGCGGTGACTGCGCCAGATGACCATCCGATCGATACGCTCATCGTCGAAACGGCGCAGATGGCGGGCCGTGTCGCAGCCTTTCCCTGCGACGTGACCGACGAAAAACGCATGGCAAAGACGGTTGCGGCGATCGAGAAAGATCTCGGTCCGATCGTGTTGGCAGTGTTCAACGCGGGAAGCTATATCGCAACGCCGGGCGAGGATCTTGTGGCGCGCAATTTTCGTCGGTCTTTCGAAGTCAATTATTTCGGCATCATCAACGGCCTGCTGCCGGTCATCGAACGCATGCGCGTGCGCTCGCGCGGCCACGTCGTGCTGATCGGTTCGGTCACCGCCTATTTCGGCTGGCCCACCACCGCCGCCTATGGCGGCACCAAGGCGGCCGTCAATATCCTGGCCGAGTCGCTGAAATACGATTTTGACAAGATGAACGTCCGCATCCAGGTGATTAATCCGGGCTTTGTCGACACGCGGCTGACCGAAAAGAACTTCCTGCCGATGCCGGGCTTGATGCCTGTCAATCTGGCCTCGCGCCGCATCGCGCAAGGCATCGAATACGGCGGCTTCGAAGTCACTTTCCCACGCCGCCTGAGTTGGACGCTGAAGCTGCTCAGGATGCTGCCGAGGCCGTTCTGCCGATGGGTGATCAGCACGGTCACCCGCTGGAATGCGCGGCCGCTGAATTTCGACCGCAAGCCGCCAGTCGAGTAGGATCGGTGATGGGCGAGCGATCGTGTTTGCGGGTCGCTGGGGCGCTGGACATGAATTGGTGCCGGTCGACGATACCGGCGATCCGGACAACCACGTCATTGCCGGCGACGCGCTGTCGCCATCGACCACGGCTTTCCTCGCGCAGCGGATCGTCGTGTGGGTCGAGGCGGTGGTAAAGTGAACCAAAGGCCCCAAGCAAGAGGGCGACCGAAGCATCGCTCCGGTCGCCCTCTTCAATCGTATTCGACCAAGCCAGGCTTGGCCGACCGCAACACGGTCAGATTATGCGGCCCGCGCTGCTGGCCGCTTACCGCCGAAGCGGCGCTTGTTATTGCCCTTGAAGGGCTTGGCGCCTTCCGGCTTGCGCTCGCCCGCAAAGGCCGGCTTGTCGCCGAACCGCTTCTTGCCGAAGCCGTTGTTTGCGCCGCCGGGCCGCCTGCCGTCGCGACGGCCATTGTGGTCGTTGCGATCATTGGCCGGTTCGAAGCTGCGCTCGTGCTTCTCGGCGGGATTGCGCTGCGGATCGGGGCTGCCGAGATGGTCGGCAACGATCGGCAGCTTGGTGCGGATGATGCGCTCGACCTGACGCAGCTTGCTGTTTTCAGACGGGTCGCAGAGTGTGATAGCGATGCCGTCCATGCCGTTGCGGCCGGTGCGGCCGATGCGGTGGACATAGCTCTCCGCCTCGTCCGGCAGGTCGAAATTCACCACATGGCTGATGCCGGGCACGTCGATGCCGCGTGCCGCAATGTCGGTCGCCACGAGAATGCGCACCGAACCCTCACGGAAATCGTTGAGTGCCTTCTGACGGGCATTCTGCGACTTGTTGCCGTGGATGACGGCGGCCTTGAAGCCGTCGCGCTCGAGATCCTTGGTCACCCTGTCGGCGCCATGCTTGGTGCGCGAGAAGATGATGACGGACTTCATCGCCTCATCGGCAAGCATGTTGGCCAGCACCTGGCGCTTCTGCTTGGTGCGGGCAAAGACGACGCCCTGCACGATCTCGGCGGCCGCGGTGCTGTGAGGAGCGACTTCGACGCGAATCGGGTTCTTCAGCAGGCCTTTCGCCAGTTCGGCGATTTCGGCCGGCATGGTCGCCGAGAACAGCACCGTCTGACGGTCCGGCGCCGTCGCCTTGGCGATGCGCTTCACGTCGTTGATGAAGCCCATGTCGAGCATGCGGTCGCCTTCGTCGAGCACCAGCCATTTGGTGTCGGCAAGCATCAGGTCGCCTTCACGCACAAGGTCGGTCAGCCGACCGGGCGTTGCGATCAGGATGTCGACGCCGGGCGCAACCTTCTTCACCTGGCTGAAGCGCGAGACGCCGCCCAGCACGAGCGCGGTCGAGACATGCGCGCCCTTGGCGAGCAGCTTGATCATCTCCTCGATCTGCACCGCGAGTTCACGTGTCGGCGCCAGGATCAGCGCTCGGGCCGTCTTCGGCCGGCGCTTGGTACCAAGTGCGATGATCTTCGACAGGATCGGCAGCGCGAACGCCGCCGTCTTGCCCGAGCCGGTCTGGGCGATGCCGAAAATGTCGCGGCCTTCGAGCTGCGGCGGGATCGCCTGGGCCTGGATCGGCTTCGGATCGGTAAAGCCGGCGGCATTGGTGGCCTTGAGCAGTGCGCCGGTGATTCCAAGTGCGGCGAAACCGTTCGGTTCCGCAGTGTCCTTACCGGTCAAAGTGTTTTCATTGGTCAAAATATTCTTCTTTCATGCGGCTCCTGGCCGCAAACATCGATGGCGGCAGGGCGCAACCTGCCGTCGAAAATTGTCATGAAACGACAAGGCGGGCGGACGTCATCGTCCGCACGGCTGCGCTGTGGTGCCCGCAGGCTTCATGCCACGGGGCTTTTTCGCCACCTTGCCGATATGTCGGGAAGAGGGAAAACAGACGCAACCAGTCTCATTCATCGAGAAGGCCGGAGTGTCCCGGCCCAAGCGCCTATGCCGCCGCATATGGCCCAGTTCGCATCGAAATGCAAGGGGCCTGATGTTGCAGCGCAGCAAAAGCCATGAGGAAGCGGCGCTTGCGCTCTCTCGCGGGCATGATTACCACAATGCAGCTTTCCGTTTCGGGGACCGGTCATGAAGGACGTGCTGAAGGAACTCGAGCGCCGCCGCGAGATCGCCCGCATGGGCGGCGGCCAGGCCCGCATCGACGCCCAGCACAAGAAGGGCAAGCTGACCGCCCGCGAACGCATAGACGTCTTTCTAGACGAGGGCTCGTTCGAGGAGTTCGACATGTATGTCGAGCACCGCTCGACCGACTTCGGCATGGAGAAAACCAAGATCGCCGGCGACGGCGTCGTTACCGGCTGGGGCACCGTAAACGGTCGCCCGGTCTATCTTTTCGCCAAGGATTTCACCGTGTTCGGCGGCTCGCTGTCCGAGGCGCATGCCGAAAAGGTGGTGAAGGTGCAGGAGATGGCACTGCGCAATCGCGCGCCGATCATCGGCCTCTATGACGCCGGCGGCGCCCGCATCCAGGAAGGCGTGGCAGCCCTCGGCGGCTACGCCGAGATCTTCCAACGCAATGTACTTGCCTCCGGCGTCATTCCGCAGATTTCACTGATCATGGGCCCTTGCGCCGGCGGCGACGTCTATTCGCCGGCGATGACCGACTTCATCTTCATGGTCCGCGACACCTCCTACATGTTCGTCACCGGGCCGGATGTAGTGAAGACCGTCACCAACGAGACGGTCACCGCCGAAAGCCTCGGCGGCGCTTCCGTCCACACAACGAAGTCCTCAATCGCCGACGGAGCCTACGACAATGACGTCGAGGCGCTGCTGCAGATGCGCCGACTGGTCGATCTGCTGCCCGCATCCAACACGGCGGAAATTCCCGAGATCGAATGTTACCAATCGGTCACCGATCACGATCTGTCGCTCGACCGGCTGATCCCCGACAACGCCAACAAACCCTACGACATCAAAGAGTTGATCCTTAAAGTTGCCGACGAGGGTGACTTCTTCGAGATCCAGCAGAATTTTGCGAAAAACATCGTCACCGGCTTCGGCCGTATCGAGGGCCGCAGCGTCGGCTTCGTCGCCAACCAGCCGATGGTGCTGGCCGGCGTGCTCGATTCGGATGCCAGCCGCAAGGCGGCTCGTTTCGTGCGCTTCTGCGACTGCTTCTCGATCCCGATCGTCACCTTCGTCGACGTGCCGGGCTTCCTGCCCGGCACCGCGCAGGAATATGGCGGGTTGATCAAGCACGGCGCCAAGCTTCTGTTCGCCTATGCCGAAGCGACCGTGCCAAAGATCACCGTCATCACCAGAAAGGCCTATGGCGGCGCCTATGACGTCATGGCGTCAAAGCATTTGCGCGGTGACATGAACTATGCCTGGCCAACGGCGCAGATTGCGGTGATGGGGGCCAGGGGCGCGGTCGAGATCATCTATCGCAAGGACATCGGCGACGCGGAGAAAATTGCAGCACACACAAAGGCTTACGAAGATCGCTTCCTGTCGCCCTTCGTCGCCGCCGAGCGTGGCTATGTCGACGAGGTGATCATGCCGCATTCAACCCGCCGCCGCATCGCCCGCGCGCTCAGGATGCTGCGCAACAAGGATATGCAAAACCCCTGGAAGAAGCACGACAACATTCCGCTGTGAAGGGTTGATGTCGCGCCTGGTCTTCTACATGGGAGCGCGCTTCGGCAGGTTTGCCGTCCTGCTTTTCGCTCTGCCGCTGTTCTGCCCAACAGTCTTATGGTTCTGGTTTCTCGACCGGCATCCGCTCGCCGTCATCGCGGCTGGCGTTGTTGCGATCCCAGCTGCGATGCTGGGCATGGTTCTGTTGATCGGGACATTGTTCGCCGGTTTTCGACCCAGCAAGGTGGACGGGATCACTCGGGAATCAGCCCCGAAATTATGGGCCATCTGGGAGAGTATTGCCGGCAAACACCGCGCCAGCCGGACTACCATCGTGCTGAGCCCCGATCTCAACGCCAGTATCGGTGAAGAGCGGCCGTTTCTGGGCCTGCTTGGTCGCAGGGCAATTCTCACCGTGGGCCTGCCGCTGCTCGCAGTGACCGACCAAAAGGGGTTTGCGGCGATCTTGGCCCATGAGGACGCCCATCTGAAAAATAAAGATACAAATGGCGGGCTCAACCTGGCCGAACTCGAAAAGAGCTTCGATCTAATCTTCGACTTCGCCCCACCGGGAAAAACAGTTTCGGCCAGCCTGTTCTACTGGATGCTTGGCCCGCTGTCGCGCACGCTGGAGCGCGAAGAAATACGGTTGTCGCGGCGGGCGGAAATTGACGCGGATCGTCATGCAGCGATGTCCGGCGATGCATATGAAGCGGCCCGCGCCCTGCTGCTGGTCGGTGCCGCCAGTGCGTTCTTCGATGACCAAGTGTATATTCCGCTTAAACGTGAACTGCTTGGCACCATGGTACCGCCTCGTCCACCACTTGAAAGGGTTCTGGCGGCCGCCAGTCACCTGTCGAGGCTTCCCATCCTGCAAGAATATGCGCAAAAGGCCTGGGACGCGCCAGATAACGAAAGCGCGGATCATCCGCCCTGGTCCGAACGTTTGAATGCTCTTGGATTTAGCTCGGCTCCAGAGATAGAACCAGTTCTGGTTTCCGCCTTGTCGAGCCTGCTGAGCGATGAGGTGGTCGCCGAACGCGTCCGGCATTTCGACGGTGAATGGACATCGAACATCGCCGACGACCTCGATCGATAGCTGTCCGCCTGGAGCTACTGCGGCCAATGTCAGAGTCGTCGGCCTATTCCGCTTCCGCTGCTCCGAACCCGGCTCCCATCGTCGCGCGGACGGCGCCCGACCACGGCGTGGCGTGATTGTCGATGCGCATCTGGAAGATGAAGTAGGTCGGCGAGCAGAAGCCGATGCCCTTCACTTTGCCGATACCGGGTGTATCCGGCGGCAGCGACTGACACATGTAATCCTCTCGGCAGAAATGGTCGGCCGAGCAGGCAGGACGATTGCCGCGATTGACGGCGCCGCCCAGGCACTGGTCGAAATTATTGGTCGCCACGCAGGTGTCGAATTTCTTGCCGCCAACCAGCCCGCAAATCTCGTTCGGCATCGGCTTGCCCGTCTTGAAGGCGGCAAAGCTGCGATCCCGGTCATCGCAGCCGCGATAGGCGATACCCGCCGGCACACCGATCTTCGGCGGTCGGCAGGTGTAGGCGGCGCGCGAAATGCTTGGTGCGAACGCGGCGAACTGACCGGTGATGGTATACCGGTCATTGAAAGGCTGTGCCGGGTTGCTGGCGATGGATCCCGTTAAACAAGGGTGGCCGGAAAACATATCTTCGCTGTCCTTGGGCAACAGGCATTGCGCCAGCTTGGTGCGCACGCCGGACGCGGTGGTCAACGGCGTGCAGACGGTGCCGGCACCGCATTGCCATGTCGCGCCGAAGCGGGCCGCATCCTGTGGCATCAGGCAAGGCATCGCCATCTCGGCCGGCGAATAGGCGATTTCGCCGGCATCGTTCCAGGTCGCCGGCGGCGCGAACGATAACGGGCGAAAGCGGTTCGGTTCCTTGCCGTCGGCAGTCGCGTGCAGCCAGGCGACGCGGCGCGGGATGTCGGCGTGGAGATGCGGGGAGATGCCGACCTCGATGCGGTTGAGCGGCGAGGTCGTCTTATCGTCCAGGCCGATGAAATGGAAGCCGGCGGTCGAGCCCGCCTGATGGCAGCCCTGGCAGGCGCCGTTGTCCAGCCGCTCGACCAATGCCTCCGGCGTGCGCACCAGCTTCAGCGCGGAGAAATCGACACCAGCGAAATCCGCGGGCTGGAACAGTGGCGTGAACGGGTGGTTGGCCTGCCTTGCACTGCCGAAGGTCGACCACGAAATGACCTTCCTTGCCAAGAATTCATCGGGGATTTGGTAGACGCCGAGATCGACCGCCGCGACATTGGGGCGGACATAGTTGGCAAGTCTTGCTTTCAGCGCAGCGTCTTCGGCGAGACGTGCCGTGTCGGGCGTGTTTTCCAGCGGCTTTTCGCTGACAGCCGCTCCGTCGATGCCGAAGATACGCATGAGATAGGCAGCCTGCCCGCCGAATTCGGTCTCCTGGCCGGAGGGGAAGCGCACCACTTGCGCATTGAGCTCGAGCTGCTTGAAGGTGAGCGCCGTCCTTTCCAGCGGCCCACCGGTCAGCCAGCCGGCATCGACGCTCTCGTCGAGTTGTGGTGCCCAGCGTCCCGCGACGCCGACACAACCGCCGTCGACATCGGGCGCCACGCTGTAGACGGCGTTGAAGTTGAATGGCAGACGCGAGGCCAGAACCTTGCCGTTTTTGCGGAAACTGTAAGCTAGGCGATAGATGAGGCGCACCTCGCCGCAACTTCCGTCACCTTTCAGCGCGGTGAAATCGCGCCGGTCGAGCCTGTTGACGATACCGACTAGCCGGAAGCGCGCCGCCTCGGTCTTCAGCCAGCGCATGTCCATGATGCGGCCGACATTGCCGTCGGTCACCTCGTAGAGCGTGCGCCCGCCGGCCTTCATCTCGGCCCGCAATGCCGCGACGTCGCTTGCAATCGTTTCGACGATCGCGTGATAGGCCGGCGCCTTGTCGTAAAGCGTCTTCAAATCGCCCTTGCCATCGACGCCGAAAATGCCGGCGAGGCCAAAGCCCTTGGCGTCAAGCTGGGCGAGAACGGCCGGGTCGTCGACGATGGTCAGCGGAGTTCCGGCGTTCGCGGCCTGCGCCATGGATATGGCACTAATGATCGCAACGAGCAGCGCAATCAGGCGGTTCATTCGGCAGCCTTCCCGCGGCTTTCAACGAGCTCGCGCAGGACCGGCACCAGCGCCAGCGGCAGGTCCTCGGCGATCAGCCCCGGTCCGAAACGGCTGCCGGCCTCGGCATGGATCCAGACTGCCGCACAGGCCGCTTCAAAGGCCGGCATGCCCTGCGCCAGCAGCGCGGCGATGATACCCGACAGCACGTCGCCCGAACCGGCGGTGGCCAGCCAAGGCGCGCCATTGTCGTTGATCGCTGCCCGGCCATCGGGGGCCGCAATCACAGTGTCGGCACCCTTGTAGACGAGAGTGGCGTTGGCCCGTTCGGCTGCGGCGCGTGCCTTGGCCAGTTTGGACAGGTCCTTGTCCTCGGCGATATCTGAAAAAAGCCTGACGAATTCGCCGTCATGCGGCGTCATCACCAGAGCCGGCGCGCTCGGCCGGCTGGCGGCTTCGAACAGGGCATCCGGCGCGTCGCGAAACGAGGTGACGCCGTCGGCGTCGAGCACGAAGCCCTCAATCCCGCCGCCCTGCCCATGGGCGCCATTCAGCACGGCCAGGGCGAATTCGCGCGTCTTCTCACCAATGCCAAATCCCGGGCCGAGCACGAAGGCCGATGGCCGGCGGCTGCCGACGAATTCGTCCACATCCGCGACAGTGTCTAGCTTGCGCAGCATGATCGAGGTCAGATGCGCCGCGTTCACATGGATGGCGTTCGCCGGCGACAGCAAGGTGACGGCCCCTGCCCCGCTCTTGGCCGCGGCAAGCGCCGACAGCCGCGCAGCACCCGTCGCCGACGGCCCGCCGGAAAAGACGCCGACATGGCCGCGTTTATACTTATGGGCGTCGACGGCCGGAACCGGAAAGCGGCCAAGCCAGAGCGCCGGAATGTTCTCGAATGTTCGTGGTTCAAGCTGCGCAACAACACTGTCGCTTATGCCGATATCAGCGAGCACGATTTCGCCGCACAGCTCGCGCCCCGGTAACAAAAGATGGCCTGGCTTTTTTCGCGCAAAGGTCACGGTGATTCGGGCGTGGAAAGCCTGACCGAGGACATTGCCGCTCTCACCGGAGACGCCCGACGGCAGGTCGACCGCGACGACCGGCGAATTCAACTCCGCCACATTATCGATCGCCTTGGCGGGGTCGCCGGACAGCGGCTTGGACAGCCCCGCCCCGTAAAGCGCATCGACCACGATCGAGCCCGTCTCGGCAACGAAATCCGACAGCGGCCGAGCTTCAACCGGGCACTCCGAGGCAGCGACTGCCGCATCGCTGCCGCCTTTAGGCGATCCGGACGCCCATACCGAGACGTCGACGGCGCTCTCCCGAAGGATGCGCGCCACGACATAGCCGTCGCCGCCATTGTTGCCGGGGCCGCAAAGCACATGGACGCGCGTTGCGTTCGGGTAGCGCTTGAGTACTACGGCAGCAACCGCAGCACCGGCATTGCGCATCAGGCCGATGCCGTCGAATGGACCAGCGGCAATCGCCAGCCGGTCGGCCTCAGCCATTTCGGACGGAGACAGAAGTTCATTGCTCATGCGGGCGACATGCACATCATTTCCCCAAGCATTGTCCAGTTTTTGATCCGACGCAAACAACGAAGGTCCCCAAGCAATTTGGCGGCGTACATCGTTCGGGACGACGGCGCGCAGCTGCCCATGAAATACCCGATCTGCCCAATTTTTGTGCGGACGGCAGGACCGGCGGTGTGTAGGCTCGCGGCATTCATGGCGCATCCAACGCTGCGAATGACGCGAATGTACATTCCCGCGTGGCATGGTATCCAAATCATGTGAGGCCGTTCGGCGCCCCATCAATTGGCACAGTTCGTGCTTGATTGAGGCGCAAGCGGGGCTCACAACCCGTCTTTTTTGGCAGTGGAGGCCACTTTTTACATGAAAAAGATCGAAGCGATCATCAAGCCGTTCAAGCTAGACGAAGTGAAGGAAGCGCTTCAGGAGGCAGGCCTGCAAGGTATCACCGTTACCGAGGCCAAAGGGTTTGGCCGCCAGAAGGGCCATACCGAGCTTTATCGCGGCGCCGAATATGTCGTCGACTTCCTGCCGAAGGTGAAAATCGAAGTCGTGCTCGGCGACGATGCGGTCGAAGCCGCGATCGAAGCCATCCGCAAGGCGGCCCAGACCGGCCGCATCGGCGACGGTAAGATCTTCGTCTCCAATATCGAGGAAGTGGTGCGCATTCGCACCGGCGAAACCGGCATGGACGCCGTCTGAATTTTCCCGTTAAAAGGCCATGTTCAAAACGTCATCACATAGGGAAGCAGGGACATGACGACAGCCAAAGACATCATGAAGCAGATCAAGGACAACGACGTTAAGTTCGTCGATCTGCGCTTCACCGATCCGAAGGGCAAACTGCAGCACGTTACGATGGATGTCGTCGAGGTCGAGGAAGACATGTTTGCCGATGGCGTCATGTTCGATGGTTCCTCGATCGCTGGCTGGAAGGCGATCAACGAGTCCGACATGGTGCTGATGCCGGATTCCGATACGGTGCATATGGACCCGTTCTTCGCGCAGTCGACCATGGTCATCCTGTGCGACATCCTCGATCCGATCTCCGGGGAGTCCTACAATCGCGACCCGCGCGGCACCGCTAAAAAAGCCGAGGCCTACATGAAGGCCGAAGGCATCGGCGACCAGATCTTCGTCGGTCCTGAAGCCGAGTTCTTCGTGTTCGACGACGTCAAGTACAAGGCCGATCCCTACAACACCGGCTTCAGGCTGGATTCGACCGAACTGCCGTCCAATGACGACACCGACTACGAGACCGGCAACCTCGGTCATCGGCCGCGCATCAAGGGCGGCTATTTCCCGGTGCCGCCGGTCGATTCGGCACAGGACATGCGCTCGGAAATGCTCACCGTGCTCGCCGAGATGGGCGTGCGCGTTGAAAAGCACCATCACGAAGTGGCCGCCGCCCAGCACGAGCTCGGCATCAAGTTCGACACGCTGGTCCGCAACGCCGACAAGATGCTGATCTATAAATATGTCGTGCACCAGGTCGCCAACGCCTACGGCAAGACGGCCACTTTCATGCCGAAGCCGGTGTTCGGCGACAATGGCTCGGGCATGCATGTCCACCAGTCGATTTGGAAGGAAGGCAAGCCGACCTTCGCCGGCAACGAATATGCCGGCCTGTCCGAGAGCTGCCTGTTCTACATCGGTGGTATCATCAAGCATGCCAAGGCGATCAACGCCTTTACCAACCCGCTGACCAACTCCTACAAGCGCCTGGTGCCGGGTTATGAAGCGCCGGTCCTGCTCGCCTATTCGGCACGCAACCGCTCGGCCTCGTGCCGCATTCCGTTCGGCTCGTCGCCGAAGGCCAAGCGCGTCGAGGTCCGCTTCCCCGATCCGGGCGCGAACCCCTATCTTGCCTTCGCCGCCATGCTGATGGCCGGCCTTGACGGCATCAAGAACAAGATCCACCCGGGACAGCCGATGGACAAGGATCTCTACGACCTGCCGCCGAAGGAATTGAAGAAAATCCCGACCGTCTGCGGCTCGCTGCGCGAGGCTTTGCAGAGCCTCGACAAGGACCGCGGCTTCCTGAAGGCCGGCGGCGTATTCGACGACGACCAGATCGACAGCTATATCGAGCTCAAGATGGCCGAGGTAATGCGCTTCGAAATGACCCCGCATCCGGTCGAATACGATATGTATTATTCGGTGTGATCCGGATCGTTGCAGCCAATAGAAAAAACCCCGGCAGAGACGCCGGGGTTTTTTATTGTGATGCGATTGGAGAGAAAGTCACAGCGCAGACCTGAGGTCCACGCCATGACGAATGCTCAAGCCGCGGCCGAAACCTCGGCGCTGGTCGGGACGGAGGCGATCGTCTTCAATATCTGCGAGGCGATCTGGTAGGGGTCGCCCTGCGAATTCGGCCGGCGATCTTCGAGATAGCCCTTGTAGCCGTTGTTGATGAAGGAGTGCGGCACGCGGATCGAGGCACCGCGATCGGCGATGCCATAGCTGAACCTGTTCCACGGCGCGGTCTCGTGCTTGCCGGTCAAACGCTTGTCGTTGTCCGGCCCGTAGACGGCGATGTGATCCATCAGGTTCTTGTCGAAAGCCGCCATCAGCGCTTCGAAATACGCCTTGCCGCCGACTTCGCGCATATAGGCTGTCGAGAAGTTGGCATGCATTCCCGAGCCGTTCCAGTCGGTGTCGCCGAGCGGCTTGCAGTGATATTCGATGTCGATGCCGTATTTCTCGGTCAGGCGCTGCATCAAATAGCGTGCCATCCACATCTGGTCGGCGGCCTTCTTGGAGCCCTTGCCGAAGATCTGGAATTCCCACTGGCCTTTGGCCACTTCGGCGTTGATGCCTTCATGGTTGATGCCGGCGGCAAGGCAAAGGTCGAGATGCTCCTCGACGATCTGCCTGGCGACGGAGCCGACATTGCTATAGCCGACGCCGGTATAGTACGGGCCTTGCGGCGCCGGATAGCCGCTCTCGGGGAAGCCGAGCGGGCGGCCGTCCTTGTAGAAGAAATACTCCTGCTCGAAGCCGAACCAGGCGCCCTCGTCGTCGAGGATGGTGGCGCGTTTGTTGGACGCATGCGGCGTGACGCCGTCCGGCATCATGACCTCGCACATGACGAGCGCGCCATTAGTGCGGGCGGGATCCGGATAAACGGCGACCGGCTTCAAAACGCAGTCGGAGCTGTGGCCCTCGGCCTGCATGGTCGAAGAACCGTCGAAGCCCCACAGCGGAAGCTGGTCGAGCGTCGGAAACTCGGCGTAGTCCTTGACCTGCGTCTTTCCGCGAAGATTGGGAACCGGGGTGTATCCATCGAGCCAAATGTACTCGAGCTTGTATTTCGTCATTCTAGCCTCTCGTTGCTTGATCACCGAACCCTGGATGGCGCCGGGGCGAGCCGGCCTATCCAGCAGCCGACCTGCCGGATTACTAAAATGCAATTCGTGTGCCATTCTCGCCGGCGATGGATGCGGCAAAAGTGAGGTTGTATCCGCCCAAAATCGCTGGTCCGCTGTCATGCTGCGTTCGGATCATCCACAAGCACATTTTGCACAAATAATATGCAAGTACTGATCTTTTCGTAATCATATTGCCTATTTCGATTGCTGAACCTATGTTGGGGAAAGGTTGAATCGGCAAGGTTCTGTCGAAGAAAGGAAACCGACAATGGAAATCACTTCCACTCGTCAGTCGGCCAAAATCCTGATGTTCCCGGTGGCAGCGCGCGCTTCTGCCTCAAATTTAAGCGGAAAGGCTAAGTTCGCGGCAGAACTTGCTTCGTTGCGCAACCGCACGGATTTCGGAAGTGCCTGGTATCATGAGGCAGCGATCGAGGAAGCGAACCAGGATCGGAAGAGCTAAGCCCTTCCCCTCCATGCACTTGATAGATTGGAAAAGCCCGGCGCGATCGCTCGCGCCGGGCTTTGCTTTGAACCGGACAGGCCGGCTACTGTTTGGTGTGCAGGTCCGTTCCGAGCGTATCCCTGATGAAGATCATGCCGATGATCAGCGACATCGCTGCAACGGCGACCGGATACCAGAGGCCGTAGTAGATGTTGCCCTTAGCCGCGCTCAGCGCGAAGACGGTCACCGGCAGTAAACCGCCAAACCAGCCATTGCCAATGTGGTAAGGCAGCGACATGCCGGTGTAGCGGATGCGCGTCGGGAACATCTCGACCAGGATCGCAGCAATCGGCCCGTAAACCATGGTCACGTACAGAACCAGGATGAACAGGATGCCGATGGTCAGCGGCCAGTTGATCTGCGCCGGATCCGCGAACATGGCAAAAGCGCCGGAAGCGGGAATGTTGTAGACTGTCACCTCGGTTGCGCCAGCCGCTTCTTCCTTGGTCAGGATCTTGTCCGCGACTGCCTTGTCTGTCGGGACGGTTGTTTTTTCGCCGGCACGAATCGCGGTGGCATCGAGTTTAAGCTCGGGATTGGCAGCCACAAAAGCGTCGAGCTTCTGGTCGGCCACTTTCGATGCCGCACGCTTTAGAGGATAACCTCCATCCTGTAAGGCGATATTGATTGCCTTGCCGAAGGCTGTCTCCTTGGCCTTCAACTGGTCGCCAGCCGCGACCGCGTCATAGGCTTCAGCCGTTTCGTTGCCAATCTTGACCGTTGCAGCCGTTCCGGGCGCGGCTGTCGTGACCACATCGTATGGCACGGAACTCTTCGCAAGGAATGCCGTGGCCACATCGCACGAGCTGGTGAATTTCCATGTTCCGGTAAGATTGAACTGGAAACTGCAGTCGCCCGGTGCCGCGGTGACGGTTGCTCGAACATTTTCCTGCGCGGTAGCTAGAGTGGGATTAGCGGCGCGGGTCAGTGCCTTGAACAGTGGAAAGGTGGTGACGATCGCCAGCGCCAATCCCGCCATGATGATCGGTTTGCGGCCGATCTTGTCGGAGAGCCAGCCGAATACGACAAAGAAGATGGTGCCAAGCGCCAGCGCGATCGCGATCATGATGTTGACCGACTGCGGATCGACCTTGAGCACGTTCTGCAGGAAGAACAGCGCGTAGAACTGGCCGTTGTACCAGACCACGGCTTGGCCAGCGGTAAGGCCAAGCAGTGCCAGCAATGCGATCTTGGCGTTTTTCCACTGGCCGAAGGCTTCGGACAGGGGTGCCTTGGAGCCTTTGCCCTCGGCCTTCATACGCTGGAAGGTCGGAGACTCGGCAAGTGACAGGCGAATCCAGACCGAGATGGCGAGCAGCACCGCGGAAACCAGGAACGGAATGCGCCAGCCCCAAGCTGTGAAATCTTCCTTGCTGAGGGAATTCTGCACAATCAGAATCACGATCAGCGACAGGAACAGGCCGAGCGTTGCGGTGGTCTGGATCCATGAGGTGTAGAAGCCACGGCGGTCATCTGGAGCGTGCTCGGCGACGTAGGTCGCGGCGCCGCCATATTCGCCGCCAAGCGCCAGACCCTGCAGCAGACGGAGTGCAATCAGCATGATCGGCGCGGCAATGCCCCAACTGGCGGAGCCGGGAAGCAGGCCGACCAGGAAGGTCGACAGACCCATGATCATGATGGTGACAAGAAATGTGTACTTGCGGCCGACGAGATCGCCGATGCGGCCAAACACCAGGGCACCGAGCGGGCGAACGATGAAGCCTGCGGCGAACGCCAGAAGCACGAAGATGTTTCTCGTTGTTTCCGGATAAGAGTTGAAGAATGCCGTGCCGATCGCGGCCGCCAATGCACCGTAGAGATAGAAATCGTACCATTCGAAAATGGTGCCGAGCGAGGAGGCGAAGATGACCTTCTTCTCCTCGCGCGTCATGCCGCGGCTTGTTTTGCCGGCGGTCGATGCCATTGCCATGAGCGTATCCTCCCGTGTGATTCCGTCAGTCCTCGATGCTGCGCGTCATCGTCCGCGTTTCCTCGGAACGCAGACTCAGTGCAGCCACCAGTACAAAAAATGACAGAAAGCGCCGTCCAGAGGCAGACCGTCTTTGGGATTATGACTTTGGTCTAATGTGCAGTGCGAAATAGAAACGACGGTGCGGTCAGCCTTTGAGAGCTTCGAGCAGCGTGACTGCCGCCATCATATCGCGCTTGCGGGCCGCGCGGTGCGCGACGGCCTCGGCATCATGGCCCCATTGCTCGGCCTGCCAGTCCTCGTCGACATGACCGGCAGCCCAGGCCGCCTCGCCGTCGAGCTCGCCGAAGTCGACGGCCAGCGCCAGCAGCGCCGATCCGGTCAGCGACGTCATGACGTGGATGGCGGCAAGGCGCAGCGGATCGGCACGTTGGGCAAGATGCTGGCCAAGCAGCGCGATACTCTCGCGCGGCTGTTCGACATGGATCACGCCTACGGCAAGATGGAACCGGGCGCCGAGAGCGCTGCGCACCCAGTCGATGACCGGATCCCAAAGCTCGTTCTGCCGGTCGACGAGTCCTTGGGGCGCATCGGCGCGGTAGCAGAGCAGATCGGACGAGGCAAAGCGCAGGATGTCCTCCAGCACGGCCTGGGGATCACTGGCGACGCCATCGATTGCCGTATTGACCAGACGCATCACCGGCATCGTCACCGGGTTGATGGTCTCCTCCTGTGCGGCGAATTCCTCGGCGACGAGAGCAGCCGCCTTTTCGGTCGGCAGCGCCAGCAGCGCCTTAGCCGGCGTGCGGACGGGCTTGCCATCGAGATGGACGGCAAAACCGTCTTCGACCGGTGCTACCGAGACGGTCTTGTAGAAGCGCTTCGGCAGCGGCGTCTTCATCTGGATCTGGGCGCGACGCACCGGGTCCGGATCGGAGAGCTGCTTTCCAGCTTCGAGGTCGTTCAATATATCGCGCATGCTCATCCGGGACTTTGTTTTCGGGCCGGCCGGTTGACGATGATGAGTCCAGCGGCGATCAGGGCGAGTGCCAGGAAGATACGAACGGTCAGCGGCTCGTTCAAGAACACGGCGCCGCACAGCACACCAAACACCGGCGACAGGAAGGTGAAGCTCGACAGTCCAGATGCAGGGTAGCGCCGCAGCAGCCAGAACCACAGCACATAGGTGAAGGCGACAACGTAGACGGCCTGGAACAGCAGAGCCAAGGTTGGCAAGACGGTAAAGTTGCGGACGGGCGGCCCGGCAAAAGGCATCACCAAAATGCCGACGACGGCGGCCCCGGCCAGCTGATAGAGCAGCAGCTTTTCGGCGCTGGCCGTCACCAGCTTCGACCGCTTGATGACGATATTGGTCACGGCCCACAGAATGCCGGCACCGAGACTGAGCAAATCGCCGCCCAATGTTGCGCCGCCATTGGCGCTCAGTTTATCTGAAAACACCGCGATCAGTCCGGCGAAAGCGAGCAGAAGACCAACGAGCTTGCGTGCCGTGACGCTTTCGCCCAGCAGGAAATGACCGCCGACCAGCATCCAGAACGGCATGGTGTTGACCAGCAAAGTGTTGCGCACGACAGTGGTGTGCTCGAGCCCGACATAGAGAAACAGGAACTCGAAACCGAAAAGCGCGCCGGCCAGAATGCCGGCGACGAGGGTCTTGTCGGGCGTGAACAGCGCAATGCCGCGCCAGCGGCACCAGCCGAAAACACACAGGCCGCCGATCACCGACCGTGCGATCGACAGGAAAACGGGATCGTAGCCGGCATAGGAGATCTTGGCGGCGACGTAGTTCAATCCCCAGGAAAAAGTCAGCCCAACCATGATGGCGGCTGCTGCCAGATCGACCGCGTCACGGCGGTCGAGGGTTTCTGTGGCGACGCCCACCAGCGCTAGTCCCCGGCACTCTGCTCGTCGAAACCGAGCAGGTTCCAGCTCTGGCGCATATGCGGCGGCATCGGTGCGGTGACGTCGACAAAGCCCTTGTCGGGATGCGGGATAACGATGCGGCGCGCGTGCAGATGCAGCCGGTTCTGCATGCCGCCTGGAAAATCCCAATTGGTGTCGGCCTCGAAATATTTGGGGTCGCCGATGATCGGGCAACCGATATGGGCGGCATGGACGCGAAGCTGGTGGGTGCGCCCGGTATAGGGTTCCATTTCCAGCCAGGACAGCGTCTGCGCCGCCTGCTCGACTATGCGGTAATAGGAGACGGCGTGATCGGCGCCCTTTTCGCCATGCTTGGCGATACGCACACGATCGCCGTCGGGCGTCGGTTCCTTGATCAGCCAGGTCGAGATCTTGTCCTCGCGCTTCGGCGGCACGCCCTTGACCAGCGCCCAGTAGGTTTTCTTCGTCTCACGCGCCCGGAACGCTTCGGCGAGCTTCATGGCGGCGAGCCTTGTACGGGCGACAACCAGCACACCCGACGTATCGCGGTCGAGCCGGTGCACCAGGCGCGGCTTCTCGCCCTTCTGGTTGCGCCAGGCTTCCAGCATGTCGTCGACGTTGCGGGTGACGCCCGAGCCGCCCTGCACTGCCAGGCCGGCCGGCTTGTTGAAGACGAAGACCTTCGGGTCCTCATGGATCAGCATCTTTGCCAAAACGTCGGCGTCGCCCTGGTTGCGGATCGAATGACCGGTGAGCGGGCTTTCGCCTTTCTTGTCCACTTCGAGCGGCGGCACACGCACCGTCTGGCCGGCTTCGACGCGGGTATCGGCCTTCACCCTGCCGCCGTCGACGCGGATCTGGCCGGAACGCAGCAGCTTCTGCAGATGACCGAAACCGAGACCGGGGAAATGGCTCTTGAACCAGCGATCGAGCCGCATGCCCGCCTCGCCGGCGTCCACTGTGATCTGTTCAACGCCTGCCATGATTCCAATCGCCGTTTTGCAGGCATGCAACGGCATTCGCCGGTACCCGCAATCTCACTCGCTTATTCGTTGTCGGTTCCATATTGCAGAACCTGAACTTTCTCCAGCGTAATCAAACCACTTGTCATGATTGTTTCAAGCACGGGCAGGAAAGCGGCCAATTTTTCCTCGTCATCGACGATCTCGATGACGAGTGGCAGATCCTCCGATAGGCGGAGGATCTTCGTGGTGTGAAGCCGGCTGGAATGGCCGAACCCCATCGCGCCGCGCAGGACGGTCGCGCCGGCTATCTGCATTTCGCGGGCCCTCAGTACAATAACCTCATACAGCGGACGGCCATCTGCCCTGTCGTTTTCGCCGATAAAGATGCGCAGCAATTGGGCCTGTGTTGGTATCTTCATTGCCTGGACCCTCTCAGCCGGTTGAGCCGAACTGCAAAGATGTGGCCAAGCCAGACGGCGGCAAGCCAGGCCACCACGGAGATCGCGATATTGAGTCCCGCCGCCACAAACCTCCCGGCTTGCGCGAGGATGAGTGTTTCAAGGCTGAAAGCGGAGAAGGTCGTCAGGCCGCCGCAGAAGCCGGCCATGAAGAATTGACGTTGCAGCGGACCGGCGAAGACGCGACCATCCGGTCCCGTCAATGTCGCGTAGAAGCCGATGAGGAACGAGCCAACAAAATTGACGAGGAGCGTGCCGAAGGGAAATCCAGCGCCCCACAGGGCAGTGCTCGTCGATGAGGCAAGCGCCCGCAACACACCGCCGATCATGCTGCCTGCGGCCACGGTCGCATAGAGCCGAACCGTTTCGTTGGTTCTGCGACGGCCAATGAGGCGCGCCGCATGCCCTGCCGCGGCAGTGTCCGTCCCGTCGTGGCGGAGCTTCCGCGGGCCGCTCACCGCGCCCCGCCGCCAATCAGAAGACTTCCGGCGGCAAAGCCCAGCGTCACGCCGCCGAGGCTCAGAAAAACCGAAAGCAGCACATTTCCGCCGGCGCGCCGCCATTCGCCCTCGCGCGCCAGCGCCAGCGTCTGCAGGCTGAAGGAAGAAACCGTGGTATAGCAGCCGAGACCGCCGGTAACGGTAAAGGCCCAGATGGCGGGCATGCCGTCGCGCGCCACCGCATGCGCAACGACACCGATTGCAAACGCTCCCGAGACATTGACGGCCATAGTGCCCCAGGGAAAGGTCTCGCCGACCCGGCGGGCGACGAAGCCGGACAGGAAGAAGCGGGCCATTGCACCGATCGCGCCACCAAGGCAGACAAGCAACAGATGATACATCGTGCTCCCTCGCGCCGGTCACACCATGGTGTCAGGCGGCTCCGGCCTTCTTCGGCTTGCTGGAGCCGATCATCTTCCAGTTCTTGTAGAACATGGCATTGATGCGCTCGACGCTGACCGAAACGATGGCGAGAAGAGCGGCGATCAGGCCGGGAAATGGCGATGGCCGGATGATGTCCATGAACACGCAGTAGCGGCGCCCATCATATTCGTTGACCGATCGGTGCAGCAGCGTGTCGTCGAAAATATAGAGCGGATTGTCGTGCCAGTAGTTCCTGGCGTTGTTGCACTCGACGAAAACCTCGGCCTTCACCGGGAGAAGATTGTAGAGAATGCGCAGGCTGAGCCGCAGCGGTCCGAAATGCCAGGAGGTCGATTCCCTGCCCCTGAACACCGACACAGCGATGGTCTTGATGTATTTGAAATCCTTGTTGAATTCGGCAACGTTGTCGATTTTGTGCTTGCCATACCACTGGTAGACATACATGCCGCGCCGGCCGCTGCCGAAATTGGCGTCGATATCGGCGATGATCTCGTCCTTGCGCGCTTTGAAGACGTCGAGAACCTCGTTGACCTCACGCTGATAGTCCGGAGGAAACTGGTCCAGTTTCCAGACACCGCGGTTTCTGTAGCACAGCAGATCGACCAGCAGATTGAAGGGCGAAAGCAGCCAGGTGAAGATGCCGTTGCCGAGGAAATAACCACTGAACAGG
Organism: Mesorhizobium sp. M0664; assembly: GCF_040320565.1. Taxonomy (NCBI): domain Bacteria; kingdom Pseudomonadati; phylum Pseudomonadota; class Alphaproteobacteria; order Hyphomicrobiales; family Phyllobacteriaceae; genus Mesorhizobium; species Mesorhizobium sp. M0664. The sequence goes on along the minus strand of NZ_JAMYPW010000020.1, from coordinate 18,746 downwards.
GCCCAGTTCTTGTTGTCGTTTCGCAACACGTCGATCAGGCCGAGGACAATGAAAATTGTCGTCAGGATGGGAATGAAATAGAAGCCGAGCGCCAGCAGCGGGATCGCTATGGCGAACTTCCGGAGGGTCTTGCGAGTTTTTTTTGTCATTTTTCCACGCGCCAGGCGCGATTCCGTTCTGAATATCGTCGGTACGTTTCTGGCCTGTCCGCCGGCCGAAGGCGCATCTTGATAGGGTTTTTTATCCCGCCAGACAACGGCGATCACACCAGTGTGCGACTGGCAGCTACTTTTCCCGCTCGCTGCGCAGCTTCGCCCAATAATCCAGCCGCTTCCTGATATCGCGCTCGAAGCCGCGCTCGGGCGGGTCGTAGAATGTCTGCCTTCCCATCTTCTCCGGAAAATAGTCCTGGCCGGAAAAAGCGTCGGGCTCGTCGTGGTCGTAGCGATAGCCGGCGCCGTAATCTTCCTGTTTCATCAGCTTGGTCGGAGCATTGAGAATGTGCTTGGGCGGCAGCAGCGAACCGAATTCCTTCGCCGCCTGTGTGGCGGCCTTGAACGCGGTATAGACTGCATTGGATTTCGGCGCGGTGGCGAGATAGACGGTCGCCTCGGCGAAGGCCAGTTCGCCCTCGGGCGAGCCCAGATAGTCATAGGCGTCCTTGGCGGCGTTAGCGACGACGAGCGCCTGCGGGTCGGCCAGCCCGATATCCTCCATCGCCATGCGCACCAACCGGCGCCCGAGATAAAGCGGATCTTCGCCGGCGTCGAACATGCGGGCCAGATAGTAGAGTGCCGCGTCGGGGTCGGAGCCGCGCACCGATTTGTGCAAGGCGGAGATCAAATTGTAGTGGCCGTCCTGTCCCTTGTCGTAGATCGGCGCGCGGCGCTGGACGATGCGCTGCAGAGCTTCGGCACCGAACACCTCCTTTGATTTCGCTGCGCGCCAGACCTCTTCGGCGAGCGTCAATGCCGCGCGGCCGTCGCCGTCGCTCATGCGGATGAGCATCGCCCGCGCGTCTTCATCGAGCGGCAGCGGCCTGCCCTCTGCCTGTTCGGCCCGCGCCAGCAGCTTGGCAATACTGTCCTCGCCGAGTGAGTGAAAGACCAGCACACGCGCGCGCGACAAAAGCGCGGCGTTAAGCTCGAAGGACGGATTCTCCGTGGTGGCGCCGACCAGCACGACGGTGCCGTCTTCCATCACGGGCAGAAAACTGTCCTGCTGGGCGCGGTTGAAGCGATGGATCTCGTCGACGAACAGCAGCGTCTGGCGGCCGTTCGAGCGGCGCAGCTTCGCTGCCTCGAACACTTTCTTCAGGTCGGCAACGCCGGAAAACACCGCCGATATCTGTTCGAAGGCGAGGCTTGTCTCGCCGGCAAGCAGCCGTGCGACCGTGGTCTTGCCAGTGCCGGGCGGGCCCCAGAAAATCATCGAGCCGAGCGAGCCGGAACCGATCAGCCGCGTCAGCGCGCCGTCGGGTCCGGTCAGATGCTCCTGGCCGACGACCTCGCCAAGGTTCTTCGGGCGCAGACGGTCCGCCAGCGGCCTGCCGGGCGGCGTCTTTTCCGGTTCGTCGACACTGAACAGATCGGCCATGCAACTTCTTCTGCCTGGAGTCCGATCATGCTGACGGTCGGGCTCAGTAACGCAACACCTGGCGCAGTATCTGCCCGCCGCGCTCGACGGTAAAGCGCCACCAGCGCGTATCCTGCTGGGCTACCTGTTCCAGGGTCGCCGCCTTGTCGATCGTCAGGCCATTGACCTCACGCACGATGTCGCCTGGCTGGAAGCCAAAATCGGCAGCAGGCGAATCGCGGTTGATGTCGACCACGGTGACGCCTTTGACATCGGTGCGCAGACCGAGCCGTTGGGCAAGCCGTGGCGACAGTTCAGCAACCTTGGCACCGGAGAACGGGCTGCGGCCGCGCAATGTGAGTTCCGCAGCTTTGGCGCCCTCAGGCGGCCGTTCCAGCGCGATGTCCATCGTCGCCTGCTGACCCTTGCTCAGAACGCCGAAGCTGGCATTCGTACCAATCGACAGCGTCGCCATCCGGTAGTCCAGCGCCCCGACGCTCTCGACCGGCTTGCCGTTGAGCGACAGCACTACGTCGCCCGGCTTGAGCCCTGCCTTGGCGGCGGGTCCCGCCTCTTCGACCGAAGAAACCAGCGCACCGGTCGGTTTGTCCATGCCGAGCGATTCGGCAATCTGCGGCGTCACCGCCTCGAACTCGGCACCGGCATACGGCCGCTCGAAGAAGTCGAGCCCGGCCTTGGCCGCGTCGGCGAAGGCGCGAACCATGTTCGAAGGGATGGCAAAGCCGATGCCGATCGAGCCGCCGCTACGGCTATAGATCGCCGTGTTGATGCCGATCAGCTGCCCTCCCATGTTGACCAGCGCGCCACCGGAATTGCCGGGGTTGATGGCGGCGTCGGTCTGGATGAAGAAGCTGGAATCGGAGACGCCGATATGGCTGCGCGCCACGGCCGAAATGATGCCGCTGGTGGTGGTCTGGCCGACACCGAATGGATTGCCGATCGCCAGCACCAGATCGCCGACCTCGAGCGCGTCGGAATCGCCGATAGCGATCACCGGGAACGGCTTGTCAGAAGAAATCTTGAGCACGGCGAGGTCGAGCGTCTCATCCTTGAGCAGCACCTTGCTGTCGAATTCGCGCCCGTCGGCGGTCGCTACCTTGACCTGGTCAGCGTTCTTGACGACGTGGAAATTGGTGACCACGACGCCGGTGGGATCGACCAGCACCCCCGAACCGAGCGAAGACTGCGCGCGCGGCTGCGAGCGGCCGAAGAACTCCTCGAAGAACGGATCGCCGTCGAAGGGCGACGTCACCTTGGCGGTTTGCGAGGCGTAGACATTGACCACGGCCGGCGCTGTCTGGTTGACCAGCGGCGCGAAGGACAGTTGCACCTCCTCGCGGCCGAACGGCACCCGCTTGTCGGGGCCGGAAGTGGCGTTTTCGCCTTCGACGCCATGCAGCAGGTCGGTCAAAACATCGGACAGGCCGGGGTCGGTCTTGGTCTCCTCGGCCAGCGCGTGCCTGGCCGCCGGCACGATCGCCAGCGCCGTAAAGGCGCAGATCAGAACAAGGGGCAGCCGTTTGATGCGCATTCCGAATCCTCCAAGTCGGGCGCCATTGTCCTGACGATTGTGCAAAATGAAAGGCTAAGCCGCTGAAATCCGATTATTTTGGGCGCCAAAGCAGCTATAGGTGAGCTCGCAACCGGAAAGCCTTGTCGACCCTCATGAAAAAACAGCTCCTGTCATTCCGTGATTTTTTGAAGACCGGCACTTTGGGCCCTGTTGTCCCAGGCATGAAAATGATCGAAATTGCCGAAGCGTTCGGTGCGCCGGACGGCTGGCTGACCGAGTATGCGGAGGCGGTGCCCGAGTACTGGTTTTACGGAACGCTTGAGGCCTCGTTCGACAAAGACCCGCCACATGTGCTGAATTGGTTTCAGATCGAACATGTGTATGAAATTCGCGGCAAGAGCAAACGAATAACAGACGAATTTGCTCTTTCAATGGATGGGTTCGACAGCAGAACAAAGCCATCGGAATTCCTGGACGCGGGCCTGTGGACACCAGAAGAGGCTATGGTGTTCTACGTCGCATCGATGAATGATATCGACCTGAATATCTGCGCGGGTCCCATTCAGATTTATTTCCGCGTTGATACTGACTTCATCAAAGATCGGGACGCCGAAAAATATCTGAACGGCGTGACTGTGTCCCAATTGATACGCGATATCGATCATCGAACGGAGGTCGACAGCATTTATTCTTATTCATTTCCGGCAATCAAGAGGATAACAAATGCGATTGATTGGAAGTCAATAGGCGGAAGAGACTACCTCAACGTTGCGAGGTAAGAGGTCGCCACATCAACGAAAAAGGGGCCCTCGGGCCCCTTAAACTCTCTCGGGAAAAACCAAGCCTTATGCGGCTGCGGCTTCCTCTTCGGTGCCTTCGGCCTCGATGCGGGCACGGTCGCCGGCGCCCTTGGCCGAGGTGTCGCGGTCGACGAATTCGATGACCGCCATTGCGGCATTGTCACCGTGGCGGAAGCCGGCCTTCATGATGCGCAGATAGCCGCCGTTGCGGGTGGCGTAGCGCGGCGCGATGGTATCGAACAGGCGCTTGACGACGCCTTCATTGCCGATCTGGGCAATAACCTGGCGGCGGGCGTGCAGGTCGCCGCGCTTGCCGAGCGTCACCAGCTTTTCGACGATCGGACGCAAATCCTTCGCCTTCGGCAGCGTGGTGAGGATCTGCTCGTGCTCGATAAGCGACACGGCAAGGTTGGCAAACATCGACTTGCGATGGCTTATGCTGCGGGCGAACCGGCGGCCTTTAAATCCGTGGCGCATGGCTCTTCTCCTTCATTGCGGTTTCAAGAGGCCTGAGCCTCAGTTGGTTAGCCGCATGATCTTGTCCGAAAAGTCTGCAACTTTTTGCTGCGCTGACCTTCGGTTCGGGATCATGCTTAATATTGATCTTCGTAACGCTTGGCGAGGTCTTCGATGTTTTCCGGCGGCCAGTCCGGCACTTCCATGCCGAGATGAAGGCCCATCGCCGCCAGGACTTCCTTGATCTCGTTCAGCGATTTGCGGCCGAAGTTCGGGGTGCGCAGCATCTCGGCTTCGGTCTTCTGGATCAGATCGCCGATATAGACGATGTTATCGTTCTTCAGGCAGTTGGCCGAACGCACCGAAAGCTCGAGTTCGTCGACCTTCTTGAGCAGCGCCGGGTTGAAGGCAAGCTCGGTAACCTGTTCGGCAGCGACTTCCTTCTGCGGCTCGTCGAAATTGACGAACAGGCCGAGCTGGTCCTGCAGGATGCGAGCGGCGAAGGCCACCGCGTCCTCGCCCGAAATCGAACCGTCGGTCTCGATGGTCATGGTCAGCTTGTCATAGTCGAGAACCTGGCCCTCGCGGGTGTTCTCGACCTTGTAGGAGACCTTCTTGACCGGCGAATACAGGCTGTCGACGGGGATCAGCCCGATCGGCGCGTCCTCGGCGCGGTTACGGTCGGCCGGCACATAGCCCTTGCCGGTATCGACGGTGAATTCCATGCGGATTTCAGCGCCTTCGTCCAACGTGCAGATGACGTGGTCGGGATTGAGGATCTCGACGTCGCCGACCGTCTGGATGTCGCCGGCGAGAACCGCGCCCGGTCCCTGCTTGCGGACGACCATGCGCTTGGGGCCGTCGGCTTCCATGCGGATGGCGATTTCCTTGATGTTCAAAACGATGTCGGTCACGTCCTCGCGGACGCCGGCGATGGACGAGAATTCATGCAGAACGCCGTCGATCTGCACGGCGGTTACAGCCGCGCCACGCAGCGAAGACAGAAGCACCCGGCGCAGCGCGTTGCCTAGGGTGAGGCCGAAGCCGCGCTCGAGCGGCTCGGCGACCAGCGTGGTCAGCGTCTTCTTCTTCGACGAGAACTCGATCTTGTTCGGCTTGATCAGTTCTTGCCAATTTTTCTGGATCATAGTGCTTTCCTTCCGTTGTCCCGCCACCATCCAATCGTGGCGGGCGACCTGGAATGCCGTGGAGGAGCGCCCTTGAGGCGCTCGCGCGGCGTTCGGTAAATTCTTTAGACGCGGCGCTTCTTGCGCGGACGGCAGCCGTTGTGCGGGATCGGCGTCACATCACGGATCGAGGTGATGGTGAACCCTGCTGCCTGCAGTGCGCGCAACGCCGATTCACGACCGGAGCCGGGTCCACAGACCTCGACCTCGAGCATGCGCATGCCGTGTTCCTGAGCCTTCTTGGCAACATCTTCGGCAGCCATCTGGGCAGCGAAAGGGGTCGACTTGCGCGATCCCTTGAAGCCTTGTGCTCCGGCCGACGACCAGGCAATCGAATTGCCCTGTGCGTCGGTGATGGTGATCATCGTGTTGTTGAAGGTCGAATTGACGTGGGCAACGCCCGACGAGATATTCTTGCGTTCGCGACGGCGAACACGAGCGGCTTCCTTGGCCATGATAGTCCTTTCAGTTGATCTCTACACCGCCGTAATGCCAGCGGCTCCACCAGGGAGAAGGCAGTAGGGGAATATGGCAGTAGGGCAGTATGTCTGCCGTCCCTATTGCCTTACTGCCCTACCCCCTTACTGCCCTAAATTACTTCTTCTTTCCGGCAATCGACTTGGCCGGGCCCTTACGGGTGCGCGCATTGGTGTGCGTGCGCTGGCCACGAACCGGCAGCGAGCGACGGTGACGCAGGCCGCGGTAGCAGCCGAGGTCCATGAGCCGCTTGATGTTCATCGACACTTCGCGGCGCAGGTCGCCCTCGACCTGGTAGTCGCGGTCGATGGTCTCGCGGATCTGCAGCACTTCCGCGTCGGTCAGTTGGTTGACGCGGCGCTCGGCCGGGATGCCGACCTTGTCGACGATCTCCTGGGCGAACTTCTTGCCAATGCCGTGAATGTATTGAAGCGCAATGACAACGCGCTTGTTGGTCGGAATGTTGACGCCGGCTATACGAGCCATGTTCTTCTCTTCTCCATATAGGCCGGGCGAGCCGGCGCTTCAAGTTGCCCCGCGTCCGGTGGAGGCCGGCCCTTGCGGGAGTTTCCAGTTCAAAGCGGCCTGCCTTGCCCTTGCGGACAAGCAAGCCTCATGCCTGATAGGAAGACGGGCCGCCATACCCCAGCGGACCGCTCCAGTCAAGCGCAATCGTTCGATTCTCTAGCCGGCCGGCTGGCCAACTGTCCGGGTCGTTGCCCTGAGCACCGCCTCGATCTGCTGCGTCACCGCATCGATGTCGGCCATGCCATCGACGCCCCTGAGTTTGCCCTTGGCGTAGTAGTAGCCGATCAGCGGCGAGGTTTTCTTGTAATATTCCCTCAAGCGTTCTTCGAACACCGCTGGACTGTCGTCCTTGCGCACCGGCAGGCCTGCGGCCTTGGCTTCTTCGGCGCGCTTGACGATTCGGCCAACCAGCGCCTTATCGTCGACGACAAATTCGATGACCGCGTCTAGCTCTAGTCCGCGATCCGACAGCATTTCCTCAACGGCGTCCGCTTGCACCAGAGTTCGGGGATACCCGTCAAGGATGAAGCCGTTTGCGCAATCAGCTTGATCGATGCGCTCGGCCACAATGGCGTTGACGATAGCGTCGGACACCAGTTCGCCAGCGTCCATCACCGCTTTGGCGCGCTTGCCGACTTCGGTGCCGGCCTGGACAGCAGCACGCAGCATGTCCCCCGTGGAAAGCTGTGGGATGCCGTGTCGTTCTACCAGTCTCAGTGCTTGTGTCCCCTTGCCCGCCCCCGGCGGTCCAAGCAATATCAACCTCATCTGGCCTTTTTCCCCCCGCGCAGCTTCGACTTCTTGATCAGGCCCTCATACTGGTGCGCGATCAGGTGACCCTGAATCTGCGCCACCGTATCGAGCGTTACACTGACCACGATCAGGAGCGAAGTGCCACCAAGGTAGAACGGTACGCCAGTCGCTGAAATCAGGAACTCGGGCAGCAGACACACCAGCACCAGATAGATGGCGCCGACGACGGTGATGCGGGTGAGCACATAGTCAATATAGTCCGCGGTGCGCTCGCCCGGGCGATAGCCCGGGATGAAGCCCGAATGCTTCTTCAATTGGTCCGCGGTGTCCTTTGGGTTGAAGACGATCGCCGTGTAGAAGAAGGCGAAGAACACGATCATCGCCGCGTAGAAGGCCATGTAGAGCGGCTGGCCATGACCGAGCGACGCCAGGATGGTGCTGGCCCAAGCGGGCATGTTCGTCGTCTGCGAGAAACCGGCGACGGTCGCCGGCAGCAGCAATAGCGACGAAGCGAAGATCGGCGGAATGACGCCGGATGTGTTGAGCTTCAGCGGCAGATGCGAGGTATCGCCCTGGAACATGCGATTGCCGACCTGGCGCTTGGGGTACTGAATCAGCAGGCGGCGCTGGGCGCGCTCGAAAAAGACGATCAGGCCGATAACGATAATGGCGAGCACGATGATCGCCAGGATCAGGCCGGTCGACAGCGCTCCGGTGCGGCCTAGCTCCAAGGTACCGGAGATGGCGCGCGGCAGGCCGGCGACAATGCCGGAGAAGATGATCAGCGAAATGCCGTTGCCGATGCCGCGGGCGGTGATCTGCTCGCCGAGCCACATCAGGAACATGGTGCCGCCGACCAGCGTGACGACGGTCGAGATGCGGAAAAAGATGCCGGGATCGTTGACGATGCCGTTTCCGCCCTCGAGCCCGACCGAAATGCCGTAGGCCTGGACCAGCGCCAGAAGCACGGTCCCGTAGCGCGTATACTGGTTGATAATCTTGCGGCCCTGCTCGCCTTCCTTCTTCAGCGCTTCCAGCGACGGAATGACCGAGGTCATCAGCTGCATGATGATGGAGGCGGAGATATAGGGCATGATGCCGAGGGCAAAGATCGCCATGCGCTGCACGGCACCGCCTGCAAACATATTGAACATGCCAAGCACGCCCTTGCTCTGCGACGAGAAGGCGTGGGCAAAGGCGTCCGGATTGATGCCGGGCAGCGGGATATAGGTGCCAAGACGGTAGACGAGCAGCGCGCCGATGGTGAACCAGATGCGCTTCTTCAGATCCTCGGCCTTGGCGAAGGCCGAAAAATTCAGATTCGAGGCTAGTTGTTCAGCAGCCGAAGCCATGCCTGATTCTCCGCTTGGTCACGCTCGATGCCCGCAGCTCAGGCGGCGCGTGTCACCGAAACTCACGAGATAAGCTCCGGACTGCAAACATGCAAGCGGCCGCGTTGATGCGGCCGTCACATCTATCGGATCAAAGCACGACCGCAGGCAAAACCGAATTCCACCTTTGCCGGCCGTGCTTCAAATTGCCGTTACTCGGCGGCTGCCTTCTCAGGCAGCTTCACCGAGCCGCCGGCCTTTTCGATCTTCTCGATCGCGGCCTTGGAGGCTCCGGCCACGTCGAAGGCAAGCTTGGCCTTGATGTCGCCGTCTGAAAGGATGCGCACGCCGTCCTTGACGCGACGGATGACGCCAGCCGCAACCAGCGCCTCGGCCGTTACAACTGTCTTGGCGTCGAGCTTCTTGGCATCGAGCGCCGCCTGGATGCGGGCCAGCGACACGACGGTGAAGCTCTTGGCGAAGATATTGTTGAAGCCGCGCTTCGGCAGGCGGCGGTAGAGCGGCATCTGGCCACCCTCGAAGCCGTTGACGGCGACGCCGGAGCGCGCCTTCTGGCCCTTGACGCCGCGACCGGCGGTCTTGCCCGAACCGGAGCCGATGCCACGGCCGAGACGCTTCTTGGAGTGCGTCGCGCCGTCCTTGTCACGCAGATCATTGAGTTTCATCTGGGTTCTCCTGCGCTCTGGTTCAGCCCTCGTCCACGACGCGGACGAGATGCTGGACGGCAGCGATCATGCCGCGCACCGAGGGCGTATCCTCCAGCGTGCGCTGCTTGTGCATCTTGTTGAGGCCGAGGCCGACCAGCGTTGCGCGCTGCTCCTTCGGCCGGCGGATCGGCGAACCGATCTGCTCGACGGTGATGGTCTTGGTTGCTTTCTTGGCCATGGTCAAATCCCTGGTCAGCGTCGACTATTCTTCAGCCGCAACGGCGGTGCCGCGGCGGGCCTGAAGGGTCGAATACTTGATGCCGCGCGCTGCAGCCACATCCTTCGGATGCATCTGGCTCTTCAGCGCGTCGAAAGTGGCACGAACCATGTTGTAGGGGTTCGAAGAACCCATCGACTTGGCGACCACGTCATGCATGCCGAGCGTCTCGAAAACGGCGCGCATCGGGCCGCCGGCGATGATGCCGGTACCTTGCTTGGCGGCGCGCAGCAGAACGCGTCCCGCACCCCAGCGTCCCTCGACGTCGTGGTGCAGCGTGCGGCCTGAGCGCAGCGGCACGAAGATCATGTCGCGCTTGGCCGATTCGGTCGCCTTGCGGATCGCCTCCGGCACTTCGCGCGCCTTGCCGTGGCCGAAGCCGACGCGGCCCTTCTGGTCGCCGACGACGACAAGTGCCGCAAAGCCGAAGCGCCGGCCGCCCTTGACGACTTTGGCGACACGGTTGATGTGGACGAGCTTGTCGACCATGCCGTCGTCGCGCTCTTCGCGATCACGGCCGCGGCCGCCATCCCTACGTTCCTGTGCCATATCCTGTTCCTTGTTTTTTTCCGGAAGCACGGTTGATGATGATATCCGGCGCCTCTGTGGGTCGCCGGGGGCGAATTTCGTTTTTAGAAGCTCAGACCACCTTCACGGGCAGCCTCGGCAAGCGCCTTGACACGGCCGTGGTAGATGTAGGCGCCGCGGTCGAAGACGACTTCCTTGACGCCGGCCTTCGAGGCACGCTCGGCGATCAGCTTGCCGATGGCAGCGGCCGCCGCCGTGTCGGCGCCGGTCTTGAGCGAACCCTTGAGCTCCTTCTCGAGCGTCGAAGCAGCCGCGATCGTGTGGCCCTTGGCGTCATCGATCACCTGGACGTAGATGTTCTTCGATGTGCGATGGACCGACAAGCGCGGACGATCGCCGGCAACCTTCTTGATCTGGCGGCGGACGCGCTGGGCGCGGCGTTGGGTGGATTCTTTCGAGCCCATGATATCAGTTCCTTGCCTTCAAAAAACGGGGGCAACCATATGCGGTAGGACAAGCCTCCCGCGACCGCTCCCCGCGGCGTTAAAATTACTTCTTCTTGCCTTCCTTGCGGACGATCTTCTCGCCGGCATAGCGGACACCCTTGCCCTTGTAGGGCTCGGGGCTGCGATACTCGCGGATCTCGGCGGCAACCTGGCCGACCTGCTGCTTGTCGATGCCGGTCACCGTGATTTCCGTCGGCTTCGGCACCGAAATCGTCACGCCCTGCGGCGTCTCGTAGACGACGTCATGGCTGAAGCCGAGCGCCAGCTGCAGGTTCTTGCCCTGCATGGCGGCACGATAGCCGACGCCGGTGATCTCGAGCTTCTTTTCGAAGCCGTCCTTGACGCCCTGCAGGATGTTGACGATCTGCGTGCGCGACATGCCCCACTTGGAACGGGCAGTCTTGGTCTGGTCGCGCGGCTGGACAGCGATCTCGCTGCCTTCCATCTTGACCAGCACTTCGTCGTTCACCACGAACTTCAGCTCGCCCTTCGGACCCTTCGCCGTCACGGTCTGGCCGTTGACGGTCGCGGTCACGCCCTGCGGCAGCGAAACGGGTTTCTTTCCAATACGAGACATTTTGTTGTCCTCGTCACTTCTCTTGTTTCAGGTCTCGGCTTTCGGGACTAGATCTCGAAAACCTGTTTCCAACCGGGTCACATACCAGATCAGAAGATCTGGCAGAGGATTTCCCCGCCGACATTCTGTTCACGCGCTTCGTGGTCGGCCATCACGCCCTTCGGCGTCGAAAGGATGGCGATGCCGAGGCCGTTGGCGACGTGCGGTATCGACTTGGCCGAAACGTAGACGCGGCGGCCGGGCTTCGAGACCCGAGCGATTTCGCGCACCACCGGCGCACCATCGAAATACTTCAGCTCGATCTCGATTTCGGACTTGCCGTTGTCGAAGTCGGTCTGGCTGTAGTCGCGGATATAGCCTTCCGCCTTCAGCACGTCGAGGACGCGGGTACGCAGGCGCGAGGCCGGCGTCGAAACGCTCGACTTCTTGCGGCCATACGCGTTGCGGATGCGGGTCAGCATATCGCCGAGAGGATCGCTCAATGACATGTTATGTCCTCCTTACCAGCTCGACTTGACCAGGCCCGGGATCTGGCCGTTATTGCCGAGATCACGAAGCGCGATACGCGATACTTTGAGCTTGCGATAATAGGCACGCGGACGTCCGGTGACTTCGCAGCGGTTGCGGATGCGGGTCTTGGCCGAGTTGCGCGGCAGCGCCGAAAGCTTCAGCTGGGCGCGGAAGCGCTCTTCCATCGGCTTGGACTGATCCATGATGATCGCCTTGAGCACCTCGCGCTTGGCAGCGAACTGGTCCGCAAGCTTGCGGCGCCTGTTGTTCTTCTCGACTGAGCTGGTCTTTGCCATTTCAGATTTTTCCTTTTCTCGCTGCCGTTACTGGCGGAAGGGGAAGTTGAAGGCCTTGAGCAATGCCCTGGCTTCGTCGTCCGTCTTCGCAGTCGTACAAACGATGACGTCCATGCCCCAGATCTGATCAACCTTGTCGTAGTTGATCTCCGGAAACACGATGTGTTCCTTGATGCCCATGGCATAGTTGCCACGGCCATCGAAGCTCTTCGGATTAAGTCCGCGGAAGTCGCGGACGCGCGGGAGTGCGATGTTCACGAGGCGGTCGAGGAACTCGTACATGCGTTCCTTGCGCAGCGTGACCTTGGCGCCGATCGGCATCTTCTCGCGGACCTTGAAGCCGGCGATCGAGTTGCGGGCGCGGGTGACGACGGCCTTCTGGCCGGCGATCATCGCAAGGTCTTCCGCCGCGATCGAAGGCTTCTTCGAATCGCCGGTCGCCTCGCCGACGCCCATGTTCAGCACGATCTTGTCGATGCGCGGAACCTGCATCTCGTTCTCGTAGCCGAACTGCTCCTGCAGCGCCTTGCGGATGGTCTCGTTGTAGACCTGCTTGAGGCGCGGCGTGTTCTGGGCAGTTGCCTGCTTGGTTTGAGCCTTAGCCATTGATGACTTCTCCCGAGCGCTTGGCGACGCGCACCTTCTTGCCGTCCTTCTGGAAGATGAAGCCGACGCGGGTCGGCTTGCCATCCTTGGGGTCGGCCAGCGCGATGTTCGACAGCTGGATCGGCGCTTCCTTGGTGATGATCCCGCCCTCTTGGGACTGGGACTGCTTCTGGTGACGACGGATCAGGTTGACGCCGCGCACCAGCGCGGTGTCGTCCTTCGGCTGTACCGAGAGGACTTCGCCCGAACGGCCCTTGTCCTTGCCGGCCAGCACGACGACCTTGTCGCCTTTTCTAATCTTCTGCATTGGTCCGGCTCCTTACAGCACTTCAGGCGCGAGCGAGATGATCTTCATGTGGTTCTTGGCGCGGAGTTCGCGCGGAACCGGTCCGAAGATACGCGTGCCGATCGGCTCTTTCTTGTTGTCGACGAGAACGGCTGCGTTCTTGTCGAAACGGATCACGCTGCCGTCCGGGCGGCGGATGTCCTTGGCCGTGCGAACCACGACCGCCTTCATCACATCGCCCTTCTTGACGCGGCCGCGCGGGATGGCTTCCTTGATCGACACCACGATGATGTCGCCCACGGAAGCGTATTTCCGCTTCGAGCCGCCCAGCACCTTGATGCACATGACACGACGGGCGCCGGAATTATCCGCGACGTCGAGGTTTGTTTGCATCTGAATCATGACTGGCCGCCTTCTTCTTTTCTAACGGGACGGGTTTCTCACCCCTCCCCGGTCTGTCCAAAATTCGTTTCGTTGGCCCTGATCAGGCCTGGTCCGAAGACACCACGACCCAGCGCTTGTCCTTGGAAATCGGCTTCGATTCCTGGATGAACACCTGATCGCCGACCTTGTGGGCGTTGTTCTCGTCGTGCGCCTTGTACTTCTTGGTCATGCGCACGGTCTTCTTCATCACGGGATGCGTGAAGCGCCGTTCGACCTTGACGACAACCGTCTTCTCGTTCTTGTCGCTGACGACGGTGCCCTGCAGAATGCGCTTTGGCATGGTTTTCGTCCTTAAGCCTTCTTGGCCGCGGACTTTTCCGCAGCGATGGTCTTGATACGCGCAATGTCCTTGCGGACCTGCCTCACGCGCGCGGTCTTCTCAAGCTGGCCGGTGGCCTTCTGAAAGCGCAGGTTGAACTGCTCCTTCTTCAGGCTGGCCAGGTCGTCGGTCAGCTGGTCCTGGGTCTTGGTCCGGATGTCTTCGGCTTTCATGATCAGCCCGTCCTTATTCTGCGATGCGCTGTACGAAGCGCGTCCTGACCGAGAGCTTGGCCGCGCCGAGACGCAGCGCCTCACGGGCGGTTTCCTCGTTGACGCCGTCGATCTCGAACATGATGCGGCCCGGCTTGACGCGTGCCGCCCAGTAGTCGACCGCGCCCTTGCCCTTACCCATACGGACTTCGGTCGGCTTCGACGTCACCGGCACGTCCGGGAAGATACGGATCCACACGCGGCCGGCACGCTTCATCTCGCGGGTGATCGCGCGGCGGGCCGCCTCGATCTCACGCGCGGTGACGCGGTTCGGCTCAAGCGCCTTCAGTCCGAAACCACCGAAATCCAGGTTGGTGCCGCCCTTGGCGGTACCGTGGATGCGGCCCTTGAACTGCTTGCGGAACTTTGTGCGCTTTGGCTGCAGCATCGTTCTAACTCCAAATTCCTAAATGTCTTACGCGTTTTCGCGACGGCGACCGCGTTCGCGCTCACCACCACCGCCATGCGCATGATCGCCCTCGGTGGCGCGGCGCTCCGAAGCCATCGGGTCGTGCTCGAGGATTTCGCCCTTGAACACCCAGACCTTGACGCCGCAGATGCCGTAGGCCGTATTCGCCTCGGCCGTGCCGTAGTCGACGTCGGCACGCAGCGTATGCAGCGGCACGCGGCCTTCGCGATACCATTCCATGCGCGCGATCTCGGCGCCGCCGAGACGGCCGGCGCAGTTGATGCGGATGCCTTCGGCACCGAGGCGCATCGCCGACTGCACGGCACGCTTCATGGCGCGGCGGAACGCGATGCGGCGCTCGAGCTGCTGGGCGATCGACTGGGCGACCAAGGTCGCGTCGATCTCCGGCTTGCGCACTTCGACGATGTTCAGATGCGTCTCGGACTTGGTCATCTCCATGAGCTTCTTGCGAAGCTTCTCGATGTCGGCGCCCTTCTTGCCGATGATCAGGCCCGGACGCGCCGCATGGATGGTGACGCGGCACTTCTTGTGCGGACGCTCGATCACGACTTTCGAGATCGCAGCCTGCTTGAGTTCCTTCTCAAGATATTTGCGGATCTTGATGTCCTCGTGCAGCAGCTTGCCGTACTCGCCGGTGTTCGCGAACCAGCGCGAATCCCAGGTGCGGTTGATGCCGAGACGCAGACCGATCGGATTGACTTTCTGGCCCATTATGCGGCCTCCCCTTTTTCTTCGACTTCACGAACGACGATCGTGAGGTGCGAGAACGGCTTCTCGATACGGCTGGCGCGCCCACGGCCACGGGCATGGAACCGCTTCATGACGATCGACTTGCCGACATAGGCTTCCGCCACGATCAGCGCATCGACGTCGAGGTCGTGGTTGTTTTCCGCGTTGGCGATCGCCGATTCCAGCGTCTTCTTGACCGTGCCGGAAATCCGCTTGGCCGAGAATTCGAGGTCGGAAAGCGCTGTCGCGACCTTCTTGCCGCGGATCAGCGCGGCAACCAGGTTCAGCTTCTGCGGGCTGATACGGATCGTGCGCAACACGGCGCGCGCTTCGTTGTCAGCAAGCCTGCGCGGAGCTTTGGCCTTGCCCATGATTATTTCCTCTTCGCCTTCTTATCCGCGCCGTGACCGTAATAGGTCCGGGTCGGAGCGAATTCACCGAACTTGTGACCGACCATGTCCTCGTTCACCGAGACGGGAACGTGCTTCTGGCCGTTGTAGACACCGAAGGTGAAGCCGACGAACTGCGGCAGGATGGTGGAGCGGCGGCTCCACATCTTGATCACCTCATTGCGACCACCTTCACGAACCTTGTCCACCTTCTTCAGAAGGTAGCCGTCGATGAAGGGGCCTTTCCAAATCGAACGAGTCACTTGGCGTTACCTCTTCTTAGCTCTTGCGCTGATGGCGCGAGCGCAGGATGAACTTGTCGGTCGCCTTGTTGGACCGCGTCTTCTTGCCCTTGGTCGGCTTGCCCCAGGGCGAAACCGGATGGCGGCCACCCGAGGTGCGGCCTTCGCCGCCGCCATGCGGATGGTCGACCGGGTTCATGGTCACGCCGCGATTGTGCGGACGTTTGCCGCGCCACACGGTGCGGCCTGCCTTGCCGTCATTGATGTTGCCGTGGTCCGGGTTGGACACGGCGCCGACAGTGGCCATGCAGGAGCCGTGGACGACACGCTGCTCGCCCGAATTGAGGCGCAGGATCGCCATGCCCTGGTCGCGGCCGACGAGCTGGCCATAACCGCCGGCCGAACGGGCGACCTGAGCGCCCTTGCCGGGCTTCAGCTCGATATTGTGGACGATCGTGCCGACCGGCATCGAGGCCAGCGGCATCGCGTTGCCCGGCTTCACGTCGACCGATTCACCGGCCACGATCTTGTCGCCGGGAGCCAGACGCTGCGGGGCGATGATGTAGGACAGCTCGCCATCGTCATACTTGATCAGCGCGATGAAGGCGGTGCGGTTCGGATCGTACTCGATACGCTCGACCGTGCCGACGACGTCGAACTTGCGGCGCTTGAAGTCGATGATGCGGTAGGTGCGCTTGTGACCGCCGCCGATGAAGCGGGCTGTGATGCGGCCGTAATTGTTGCGGCCGCCCGACTTGGTCAGGCCTTCGGTCAGACCCTTGACGGGCTTGCCCTTGTAGAGGCCCGAGCGATCGACGATGACCAGCTGACGGGTGCTCGGCGTTACCGGGTTGAATTTTTTCAGTGCCATTGTTCTGTCCTCGCGACCTTGCTCAGAGACCCGTCGCGACGTCGATCGACTGGCCTTCGGCCAGCGTCACAACCGCCTTCTTGACGTCGCTCTGGCGGCCGATCGTGCCGCGGAAGCGCTTGATCTTGCCCTTGCGGACAAGCGTGTTCACGGCCATCACCTTGACGCCGAACAGCGCTTCGACGGCGGCCTTGATTTCCGGCTTCGACGCCTTCTTGGCGACATTGAAGACGACCTGGTTCTGCTCGGAAGCCATGGTCGACTTTTCAGTGATCGCCGGCGAGACGATCACGTCGTAATGACGAAGGTCGGTCATTTGAAGCGCTCCTCGAGAGCCTCGACGGCGGCCTTGGAAAGGACCAGCGTGCCGCGGCGCAGAATGTCGTAGACGTTGATGCCCTGGATGGGCAGCACGTCGATGTTCGGGATGTTGGTCGCCGCCAGCTTGAAGTTCTTGTCAAGCTCGGCGCCGCCGATCACCAGGGCGTTGCTCAGGCCCAGCGTCGCGAAATTCGCGATCAGTGCCTTGGTCTTGGCCTCGGTCAGCTTCAGCTCGTCGATGATGATGATCGACGCGCTCTTGGCCTTGGCCGAAAGGGCATGCTTCAGGCCGAGCGCACGCACCTTCTTAGGCAGATCGTGCTCGTGGCTGCGCACGACCGGGCCGTGGGCCTTGCCGCCGCCGCGGAACTGCGGAGCGCGAGCCGAATGGTGACGGGCGCGGCCCGTACCCTTCTGCTTGTACATCTTGGCGCCGGTGCGGGCGATTTCCGCGCGACCCTTGGCCTTGTGCGTGCCCTGCTGCTTCTTGGCAAGCTGCCAGCGCACGACGCGCTGCAGGATGTCCTCACGCGGATCGAGGCCGAAAATCTCTTCGGAGAGCTTCAGCTTGCCGGCGTCCTTGCCGCCAAGCGTTGTAATCTTGAGGTCCATTATTCCGCTCCCTCTGTGGCCGGGGCCTCGTTCGTGGTGGCACCGTCAGTCGCAAGGGCGCGGATCGCGGCGGGCTTCGGCGCATTGGCCGGAAGCGCTACCTTGGCCGCGTCGCGGACCAGGATCCATGCACCCTTCGAACCCGGGACCGCACCGCGGATCAGGATCAGGCCGCGATCGGCGTCGGTCGAGACGACCTCGACATTCTGCGTGGTGACGCGGGTGTCGCCCATGTGGCCGGCCATATGCTTGCCCTTGAACACCTTGCCCGGATCCTGGCGCTGGCCGGTCGAGCCGTGTGTACGGTGCGACACCGAGTTGCCGTGCGTTGCGCGGCCGCCACCCATGTGGTGCCGCTTGATGACGCCCTGGAAGCCCTTGCCGATCGTGGTGCCCGTCACATCGACCTTCTGGCCGACGACGAAGTGCTCGACGGTGATCTCGGCGCCAACATCGATCATGTTGTCGGCAGAGACGCGAAACTCGGCAACCTTGGCCTTGGGCTCGACGGAAGCGGTCGCGAAATGGCCGCGCATCGCCTTCGACGTGTTCTTCACCTTGGCAAGGCCAACGCCGAGCTGGACGGCGGTATAGCCGTTCTTCTCCTGCGTGCGCTGCGCCACGACCTGGCAGTTCTCCATCTGGAGAACAGTGACGGGAACATGTTCCCCGGCATCGTTGTAGATGCGGGTCATTCCCACCTTCTTTGCAAT
The DNA here is from genome assembly GCF_040320565.1 of Mesorhizobium sp. M0664. NCBI lineage: Bacteria > Pseudomonadati > Pseudomonadota > Alphaproteobacteria > Hyphomicrobiales > Phyllobacteriaceae > Mesorhizobium > Mesorhizobium sp. M0664. The sequence goes on along the minus strand of NZ_JAMYPW010000020.1, from coordinate 569 downwards.
CACACCTGAACGCATCGGTTCAATTCCTTTAGAGTTCCCTGTCGGGGCTGTCGCCCCTCCACGCCTCTTGTTCCTTCAGAGTTCCGGGTCGCCCCGCTGACCTCTGGTTCCTTAGAGCTTGATCTCGACGTCGACACCGGCGGCCAGGTCGAGCTTCATCAAAGCATCGACCGTCTGCGGGGTCGGGTCGACGATGTCGAGCAGACGCTTGTGCGTGCGCATCTCGAACTGCTCGCGGCTCTTCTTGTCGACGTGAGGCGACCGGTTGACCGTGAACTTTTCGATCCGCGTCGGCAGCGGAATGGGGCCGCGGACGTTGGCGCCGGTGCGCTTGGCGGTCGACACGATTTCCCGTGTCGAGGCGTCGAGCACCCGGTGATCAAACGCCTTCAGGCGGATGCGGATATTCTGTCCGTTCATGCGTCACTTCCTTGTTCTGGCGCGGCGCGGGCAGCGCCCGCGACAGATCGGTTTAAGTCCAAATTACTCTGTGATGGTGACGACGATGCCGGCACCGACGGTGCGGCCGCCTTCACGGATGGCGAAGCGCAGCTTCTCTTCCATGGCGA
>NZ_JAMYPW010000019.1:0-103856 GCF_040320565.1 Mesorhizobium sp. M0664 | reverse complement strand
TCGAGAACACCCATGGCTGCCTCCAAAAGACAGCCTTGAATCTGATTTGCTCAGCCTTGGGAATCCCAAGAGTCCACACGACCTAGGGGACAATGACGATTTAATTGGCATGAATCCGGACGGGGGGATCTTTCGCTGGGAGAGTGATGATCCTCTGTCCGGTTCGACCAAGTCCTACTCAAGCGTGTTCACCTTCCTGCTGGAAGAAGCCAATGAGGCGGCGGCCCTGTTCGACCCGGATGGGCGCGAACGCGACTGAACTCGGGCAGCAGGCGACAGGTTGACATTCAGACTGAATATCCCCGGTCGCTTTTTTCACAACGGATGCCGGAAGACCCGGCGACGCTGCGTCGCGCCCAAGCCTAGGTTAGAGCCGAATTCCGGAGCCAGCCGTATCCACCATGCAGACCTATGATTTCATCATCGTCGGCTCCGGTTCGGCCGGCTCGGTCCTGGCCGAAAGACTGTCGGCTTCCGGCCGCTTCTCGGTGCTGGTGCTCGAGGCCGGCGGCAGCGACCGTCGCTTCTACGTGCAGATGCCGCTCGGCTACGGCAAGACCTTCTTCGACCCGGCGGTCAACTGGAACTACAAGGCCGAGCCGGATCCCGGCCTGGCCGGCAATGCCGACCACTGGCCGCGCGGCAAGCTGCTCGGCGGCTCGAGTTCGATCAACGCCATGGTCTGGATCAGGGGCGCGCGTGAGGATTTCGACGCTTGGGCAGCGGCCGGCAATCCCGGCTGGGGCTTCGATGACCTGCTGCCCGCCTTCAAGGCGCTGGAGGATAATCAGGCCGGCGCCGACCAATGGCGCGGCGTCGGCGGGCCGCTGCATGTCACCGACTGCTCGACCTCCGTCCATCCGCTCACCAAGCGCTATCTCGCCGCCGCCAACCAGGCCGGCCTGCCGCTCAACCCGGATTTCAACGGCGCCTCGCAGGAAGGCCTCGGCGTCTACCAGATCACCACCAGGAACGGCCGCCGCATGTCGGCGGCGCGCGCCTTCCTGCGCCCGGCGATGAAGCGCAAAAATGTCCGCGTCGAGATCAACGCGCTGGCGACAAAGATCCTGTTCGAGGGCAAACGCGCCGTCGGCATCGAATATCTCCAGAATGGCGCGACGAAAACCGCCCGTGCCGGCCGCGAGGTCATCCTGTCGGGCGGCTCGGTCAATTCGCCCCAACTTCTCCAGCTCTCCGGTGTCGGCCCGTCGGCGCTTCTTGGCGCGCTCGGCATTCCCGTCGTTCACGCCAACGAGAATGTCGGGGCAAACCTGCAGGACCATGTCGGCATCAACTACACGTTCAAGGGCAGTCTGCCGACGCTCAACCAGATCCTGCGCCCGTGGTGGGGCAAGCTGCTGGTCGGCATGCAATACGTGTTTTTGCGCTCAGGCCCGCTGTCGCTGTCGATGAACAATGCCGGCGGCTTCTTTCGCACCGATCCGGCCACGGCACGGCCCAACATGCAGCTCTATTTCCAGGCGTTTTCGACCGTCGTTCCGAAGAGCGGCGAACGCCCGATCCTGACGCCCGATCCATGGCCGGGCTTTTCCATCGGACTGTCCAATTGCCGTCCGTCGAGCCGCGGCGAAATCATGATCCGTTCCGCCAATCCGCGCGATTATCCCAAAATCGTCGCCAATGCCTTTTCGACCGAGGCGGACGTCGCTGAAATGCTGGCGGCGGTAAAATTCGTCCGGAAGATCGCCTCGATGCCAGCGATGGCGGAGATCATAGAGGAAGAGGTTTTGCCCGGTCCCTCGATCACCTCCGACGCGGATCTCATTCAGGATTTCAGGAAGCGCTCGGGCACCGTCTATCACCCGGTCTCGACCTGCCGCATGGGGCCGGACCCGGCGCGCGCCGTCGTCGATCCGCGCCTCAAGGTACACGGCATCCAGGCGTTGCGCGTCATCGACGCCTCGATCTTTCCGGACAACATAACCGGCAACACCAACGCCGCCGCGATCATGACCGGATGGAAGGGCGCCGAACTGGTTCTGGAGGATCAAAAATGAAAATCACCGACGTCAAGACCTGGGTGGTCGGCAATCCGCCGCCCGGCATCGGCGGCAAGTATTTCATCTTCGTCAAGCTCACCACCGATGGCGGCGTCGTCGGCTATGGGGAGGCCTACAACGCCACCTTCTCGGCACATGTCACCGCAAAAATGGTCGAGGACATGGCAGAGCGCTATCTCGTCGGCCGCGATCCGCACGACGTCGAAAACTTCTTCCGCCGCGCCTATTCATCCGGCTTCACCCAGCGCCCCGACGTGTCGGGCATGGGCTGTTTCTCGGCGCTCGAAATCGCCTGCTGGGACATTATCGGCAAGGAGGCCGGCAAGCCGGTCTACAAGCTGCTTGGCGGCCAGGTGCACGAAACGCTGCGTTCCTATACCTACCTCTACCCGCACAGCGGCAGCGTCCATTCGGAGGACGCCCGCGGCAAGAACGTCTACAACGACCCCGATCTGGCCGCCGCCTGCGCGCTCGAATATGTCGAGCAGGGTTTCAATGCGGTCAAGCTTGACCCAGCCGGCCCCTACACCGCCTTCGACGGCCACCAGCCGCGCCTCGTCGACATCGACCTCTCCGCCCGCATGGTCAAGGCGATCCGCGAGGCGGTCGGCACAAGAGCCGACATCCTGTTCGGTACGCACGGCCAGTTCACCGCATCGGGCGCGCTGCGCCTCGCCCGCGCCATCGAGCCCTATGATCCGCTGTGGTTCGAGGAGCCGGTGCCGCCCGACATGCCCGAGGTGATGGCGCAGGTCGCCCGCGCGACCCCGATCCCGATTGCCACCGGCGAGCGGCTAACAACCAAATTTGAGTTCGCCCGCGTCATCGAGAACCGTGCGGCGACCATTCTTCAGCCCGACCTTGGCCGCTCCGGCGGCATTCTCGAAACCAAAAAGATCGCCGCCATGGCCGAAGCCTACCACATCCAGGTCGCGCCGCACTGCTATTGCGGGCCGATCGTCGGCGCCGCCAACATCCAGCTCGCGGTAACGCTGCCCAACTTCCTCATTCTGGAATCGCTGAAGCAGTGGAACGGCTTCCACGAAAAGCTGCTGAAGAAGAAAATCGAATGGCAGGACGGCAACGTCATCCCGTCGAAGGAGCCGGGCCTCGGCGTCGAGCTCGACGAAGCCGTCTGCGAGGCGCATCCCTGGACCGGCAAGGACCTGCATTTGCAGATGATGCAGACGCCGCTGATGCCGTGATCTGTCGAGCGGGCGACAATGTCACGCGATTTCAACGTGTTGGACGTAGGGCTGGAATCACCGCCGAAAGAACTTGAATCAATCCCTCAACGCCTTGATTCAATATCTCAGCGTCAATGCGCCGGGCAGGATTTCGAAGGTCGCCGGTATGCGACCCGGCGATTCGCCGTCTATGTCGATCAGCGCGGCGTTCTTTTGCACATCGCCGAGCGGCTCGACAACCACTTTCTTGCCGCGCAAAATGGTGATCGCCGGATGGTTGCGGTGCCGCCCGCCATAGAGCAGGCGGATGTCCCAGATCAGCTTCAGCTTGCCGGCGGCGCGCAGGATGACGATGTCGAACTCGCCGTCGTTAAGCTCGGCGTCGGGCGCGATCATCATGCCGCCGCCGAAGAATTTGCCGTTGGCCACCGCCACCAATGCCATGCGCGCCTCGACCGGGGCACCGTCGTCAATGGTGATCGCCACCTCCTGGAAGCGGTAGCGGAGGAATTCCCAGACCGTGCGCCAGTAGAACAGCGCCTTGGCCGAAACCTTGCCCTTGCGCTTGTCGGCATTGACGGCACGGTCGGTGGCGCCGGAAAGCCCGAGACTGGCGATGTTGATGAAATGGCGGCTGGCCAGCGCGCCATGGTCGTCGACATAGCTGATGCAGCCGGCATCGACCTTGCGCGGCTTGGCCTCGGCAATCCGCTTCAGCGTCAGATCGACATTGTTCGACAGGCCGAGCCCGCGGGCGAAGTCGATGCCGGTGCCGCACGGCAGCAGCCCGAGTTCGGCCGTCCGGCCGCTTTCCCGGAAAGCCTTCAGCAGCCCGTCGGCGACCTCGCTGGCGGTGCCGTCGCCGCCCGCCGCGATCACCAGCTCGAAGCCGATGGCGGCAAGGTCGAGCGCCAGCCGTTCGGCATCGCCCTCGGCCTGCGTTTCACGCAGCTCGAAATCGCCGAAATGTCTTTTCAGCGAAGCCGCAACCTCGGGCCAATGCCGCTTGAGCCTGCCGCCGCCGGCGATCGGATTGAGAACCACCGCGACCTTCAAGCCTGCCTCCCCAAGGCCATCGAACACGCCTTCCAATCATTTGCCGGCATTGAAGCCCGCGCCGGGCCGCGGGGCAAGGGTCGATTACCCGACAATGCGGCTTCGGCATCGAGGCGGCAAATCCCGACCGGCGGCGGCAGAGATCGGAAAGTCGCTATTTTGGCAGGGTCAGTCCCCGATAATCCCGCTATCCACAGGCTCGCGGCAGTTTCGCCAAACGCTTATCCGACGTACGTTAAAACCCATCTCAGGCGGCTACCGATCGCCACGCCGAAAGGCAAAGCGGAACGGCGGATTTCCTGAGGCCCGTACGGCCCTGAACGAGAACAGGCTTGCTTGTTGGAGGGATGGACGCCGAGACCTACGGGGCCGCGGAAAGCGTGCGAACGCCGACGGCGGACCGATGCTGCCATGAAGGACGGCAAAAACCTTCGATGGCGCGCTGGGCAAAGCTCGCAAGAGTGGAGACCGGCGTGGTCCGGAACGGACGCTGCCTTCGGGCGGCGACTGGCAGGACCGTCAAAATCAAGGCCGGCATGGCGCGACATCTTTCGGGAGTTGCTGCCGCGACCGTGTCCTGATCTGACAGGGAGGCGCTGGGAGAAATCCCGGCGCCGACTGTCTTTGTGGCCCCGCCTGACGATTTTGCCGGCGACGCTTCACGCTGCGCCAAAATCAGCTACTATCCATTTGTCGTCGGGGGCCGTTTAAAGGGGCTGACGGCAGGGGGACATTTCATGATGCTCATCCAGAAGCTTGCTGTTGCCTATGCTTTCCTGTTCTTCGGCGTTGTTGCCATCGGCTATGTGCCGGCTTTCAACGACGCCGGCGGCAATCTGTTCGGCCTGTTCTCGCTGCAATGGTACGACGATTTGCTGCACGCCTTCTCCGGCGTCTGGGCGCTGGCCGCCGCCTTCATCTCGCACCGCCAGGCGGTGTTCTATTTCAAGCTGTTCGGCTCGGTCTATCTGTTCGACGGCGTGCTCGGCCTGGTCACCGGTTCCGGCTGCCTCGATGGCGGCATCTTCATCAACGGCTTCCGCTCCCTGAACGATATCGAATTCCCGGCCCGCTTCTTCGCCAACCTGCCGCACATCTTCATCGGCGGCTTCGCCGTCTACGTCGGGTTCTGGCTGTCGAAACGTGTGTACGACCATTTCGCCACGGCCTGACCGGCCATGTTCCTGTTCCGCTGGCTGAAGCGCATCATCAAGGCGATCCTCTGGCTCGTCGTCATTGTCGTGTTGATCCCGATCGCCGGGCTTGCCTACGGCTTTCTCACGACGCCGTCGCTGGACACAACGCCATTGCCGGGCGTCGCCGAGGGTGCCCCGCCAAAGGCGCTGGCCGACAAGATCCGTGCCGAGATCCCCGGCTACCAGCGGCCGGAGGAATCGACCTTTCTTACCTATCCGGAATGGGCCATCGTCTACGCCGCCCGCGAATATGCCGGCTTCGTCGACAAGAAGCAGCCGAGCGGTTTTCCCTATCTCTCCTATATCGGCCGCTTCTGGCAGGACTATGCGATGGTCATCCGCGCCAGCTCCACCTACAAGTTCAACCTCGACAACCACCAGATGCTGGTGGTCATCGGCACCAGCCACACGATCGAGCACGCCATCCAGTGGGCCTATGAAAATACGATCGGCCGCGTCACCGAAGCGATAGCCGGCAAGCGCACCGCCGTCGACATCTACCAGGCCAAGGTGGCGGCCGATTATGCCGGTTTTCTCGACCAGGTGCCGTGGTACCAGTTTCCCTATGCCGAAAAGCGTGCCGGCCTGTTTGCCGTCCAGCCGGCAGCGGACGACAGCGCCGTCCGCACCAGCGAACGCAAGCTCGCTTTCGGCCTCGCCGACACGATCAAGCAGGGCTATGCCGATCTGATCAAGTCGGCGCTCGCCGCCACCACCGATCCCGCCTTGCTCGATATTCATGTCTGGGCCAAGGGTCCGGTCGGCGAGGTGACGCGCAACGAACCCGACACCTTGCTGGAGCGCGATCTCGGCGCCGACGGCGCGATCTTCGTCACCAGACGCTATCAGGTGTTCACCGACATGATCCCGCGCCTGATCGGCAAGGGCGTCTCCTTCGTCGAGATCGGCGGCAATGACGAGATCATGGTCACCATGCTTTCCAATGACGAGATCAATGTTCCCGAAGGTGCACGCACCTTGTTCAGCTACCCGCTTCCGGCGCAACCTTCGACGCGCCGCACCGGCCTGACCGTCGCCGTGCGCAAGCTGCACATCGTGCTGCCGGCGCTGATGACGGCGGGCGCCAGGCTCGAGCATGTCTACGATTACTGAGGCCTTTCGGTCACAGTCGGCCTCGGCAGGACGTTGCGTGATGCTCCGTCACGCTCATTCCACAATCGCGGCCAAATCCCGCCTTGTTCCGCAACGATTGATGATGCCGTAGACACGTTGTCTTGCGCACATGTGCCAGGCAACTCGGAGGGACACGACCGTGATCAAGACCGCCCTTGTCGCCATGACCATCGTCGGCTGCGATTGCGACGCCAGGCTTTGCGAATATATCGGCGAGACGCCCGCCAAATGGTCGACCATCGCCGAATGCGAAGCGGCGATGAAAAGCCAGATGCTGCACGAGCGCAATTTCGACTATCCGCTGGTCTCCGGCATCTGCCGGATACAGAACTCGTCTTCGTCATCGCAGCTCGCTGCGACCGCTTCCGAGCCTGAATTGACGACGGGCAGTACGGCCGCGACAGACCCGCTGCCACCGGAACTGAGCCATCGGCCCAGTGCTGCGGTCGGAACGCAGGCCACGGCGACGGAAACGGAAGCCGTCCGGCCGGTCGCCTATGAAGCGGCGGTCGATGGCGGCCGCGCCGTGCTCTACCGCACGAAGGCCGGCTACGCCGTGGTCAAGACCGATCTCGGCCGCGCCGCATCGGCAACGATCGGCATCGCCAGGCGTTCGGCGAACTGGCTGGCGGCGAAGCTGCCTGACGGTCTGTAGCCGCCGCTTCAGGCCGTGCCGATCAGTGCCTTGACGGCGCGATAAAAAATCGACGAAAACAGCTCGCCCGGATCGTATTGCAGCTTCTTCGCCAGGAAGGACGGCAGTTCCGGATAGGAGGCAAGCAGTTCCTTGCCTGTGTAGTGGAGCTGGTAGGGCAGGAAAAAACGCCCGCCCTGCTTGATCGTCACGTCGATCAGCGCCCTTGTCAGCGTCCGCATCCTGGCATTACCGTCGGTGTCTGTCGGCTGATTGATGTAGAGCACCAGCGAATAGGCCGGCTCCGGCGCATAATTCAGCGCCACATCCTCCTTGTGGACGATGCGTACCGACGCGTTGAGCACCGGCAGGGTCTGGTTGCGCAGGATCTCGCGCGCTTCCGCGATGAACGGGTTATAGGCCGCCCGCGGGATGAAATACTCGTGCAGGATGTCGGTCTCATCGAGCAGATCGTTGAACAGATAGGGCACTGAATCGTGCATCGGATTGTTGCGCGTGACGAGGCAGGCCTCGCCCTCGCCCATTGCCGTCGTCCGCGCCACCGTGCAGCTCTCGAATTGCGGCTCCAGCGTCTTTTCGGTGAACCATTTCAGCTCCTGGAACAGGCTGCCCCATTTCGCCAGGTTAATGATCACCCGCTTGAGCCCGACCGAACCCGGTTCACCGATTGCCGGCTGGTCGGCCGGCGGCTGGTCGGCGACCTTATCATAGCGGTAGACGATCATATCCTCGAGGAAATTGCCCGGCGCAGTCGACAGATGCCCATAAAACAGACCGATCGCCCTGTTTGGCGCCAGAACCTCGGCGAAGAACGTCGGGAAATCGTCCGATTTGATGATCTCGCGCGAGGTCCGGTAGACGGCGTTGTCGACGATGTCGAGTGTCGCCTCCAGCACCACGCCGAACAGGCCGTAGCCGCCGACGACGTGGCGGAACAGCTCGGTATTTTCGGCCGGTGAGCAGGTCGTCACCGAACCGTCCGCCAGCATCACCCGCATCGATCGGATCGAACCGGCGACCGAGCCGGCCTGGTGGTCCATGCCATGCGCGTTGACCGACAGCGATCCGCCGACCGAAAAGATGTCGGTCGACTGCATCGCCTTCACCGCGAAGCGCGGGTGCAAAAGGTTCTGGATGTCGTGCCAGCGCGCGCCCGGCTGCAAGGTCATCGTCTTTGCAGCCGGGTCGATACTGACCTTGTTGAATTTACGCATGTCGAGGACCAGCGCGTTGTCGTCGAAGGCGTGGCCGCCCATCGAATGGCGCACCGCCGCGACCGAGACCTTCAGGCCATTGGCGCGGGCAAAGGCCAGCGCGCTCGCGATGTGGTCTTCCTTGCTGACTTCGATAACGCCGTAGACCGGTGTCATCGACAGGCCGCTGGCATCGTTGATGTTGCCGCCCTTGGTCAGCCATGGCAGCGCCGGATCGTAGGCTGGCGGGCCCTCCAGCGGCTTCTGCGCCAGGTCGATTCCGTCAATGTCGGCGATGCGCCCGGAATTCTTCTGCCCCGACGGACCGCGCGCCAGCCGCGCCACGGTCGTGCCGCCCCAGAGCATCGCGCCGCCGACCACGGTCGTACCCAGCAGCAGCCGCCGCGACAGGCGAAACCCCTTGCGTTCTTCGACCATAGCCCCACCCCACTGCCCCAGGAATAGCGCCTGATGGAGACAAAAACCAGTTGCCAATCAGACGTTCGGCGAACGATGATCCGGTTTGTCTGGCGAAAATGTCGAAAGCAGTCGCATCATGAAGCTTGCAGCCCGTATCGCGCTTGCCCTGTTGCTTGCGTTTGCTCCGGCATCAGCCGACGCGCAGACTCCTGGTCAAGGCGACGACAAGGTCGTCAGCGTAGCTGGCGACGATCCGGAGATGGCGGCCGCTATCGAGCAGGCGCGTGCCAGCCTCGACGACTTCCTGGTATTGGCCGACGCACCGCCATCCGGAACGGCCGACTTCCAATTGAAAGTCGTGGTCAGGGACGGGGACGCCACTGAACATTTCTGGGTCTTTCCCTTCCACCGGACGGCGGCCGGATTTGCAGGAACCTTGGACAACGAGCCGCAGACCGTGCACAACGTCGTGGCAGGCCAGGAGATCGAATTCAGCCGGGACGATATTTCCGACTGGGGCTACATGAAGAACGGCCGCCGGGTGGGAAGTTTCACTGTCTGCGTTCTCTTCAAAAAAATGTCGAAGGAAGACGCCGACTATTATCGCCAGAACTATGGCTTCGATTGCTGACGGCTGAATTCTAGTTCAACCGGCTTCTACATCCTTCACGCCGATCTTGCGGACCAGTGCCGCGGTCGCCAGGATCGTGGCCATGTCGGCGATCATCGGCGCAACATGCTTGGCATAGTCGAGTGGCACAGAGATGTCCGGCAGTTCGAAGAAGTTCTTCGTCTGCGGAAGCAGCAGAAAGCCGTCGCTGCCGTTGAGCGCGACGCGTGCCGGTTCCTTCGGCCATGTTTCGCCAAGCCATTCGAGCGCCTGCGCCAGCCGGCCGGTCACCAGCGGCCGCGCCGCTTCGATGTTGTCGGTGTGGAACTCGTAGGCGGCGTCGAGTTCGGGTACGCCGCATGACAGTTGTTCCGTCTTGCTGCCGAACATGCCTCGGAAGAAACCTACCACCATATTGGCACGGCGCGCCGCCACCAAGATTCCCGGGAACGGCGCAATGGTGTCGAACGCGATAATGACGCCCTTGAACGCCTGAGATGTGGTCTTGCCGTTCCTCTCCAGCAGCGTCACCTCGTAGAGCTCGAACGCAAAGCCTTCATACCGACCGGAGACGACGTCCTCGAAATACGAACGGTTGAACACGCCAATCGTCTCGCGCGGCAGCCGATCGAAGGAGTTCGGCGTTACGCCATGCTGATAGCGCACGTCCTGGATGAAGCCGAAGACGATCGGCAGCAAACTGTTGCGGAACGTCTGCTGCAATTTGCGCGCTGGCCTGATCGCCTGGAGATAGAGCAGGATCGCCGCCAGGAACCCGCCGATATAGAGGAACACATGCGGGGTCGAGAACCACTGCTCGTTGGGGTCGGCAACCGCGTTGAAGAGCCAGGCCACCAGCGCCACGAAGACAACCACCGATCCGATGAAAAGTGGCACCCGCCAGCGCGTCCGGCGATAGGCCGAAGCCCTTTGCGCCTCGTAGGCCTCGATGTCCTTCCTGAGGCCGGCGATCACCGCTTTGCTCGGCATGAAATCCGCAGTTTCCATCACCCACCCGCCCCACAAGCCCGCCCGCGTTGGGCATGATAGCCGGTTTGGTGGACCGCGTCAGCGCAGCTGTCAGCGCCCGGCACCGAAGATCGCATCGAGGCGGGCCAGAACCCTTTGCCTGGATTTTCCCGCCAGCGTTTCAACCGGCATCAGCCGCTCGTGATCGCCGGCGCGCAGCCGCATGAAGGCATGCAGCCGGTAGGCGGCGATGGCCCCGCGCGTGCCGGGATCGTCGCTGATGTCGACGACGAGAATGGCGCCGATGCGGCCGGGCCATGGCTGGCGCGCGAAGGCGGTGCCGATGAAATCGCCGAGCCCATAGGCGACGAGCGTCTTGCCGATCCGCTCGATCGGCTGCACGACATGGGCATGATGCCCGGCGATCAGGCCGACGCCATGTTCGGCCAGAAGTCGCGCCATTGCCCGCGTCTTCGCACGTGGAAAATGCCGGAATTCCCAATCCCAATGCGGCACCGCGCAGAGGAGGTCGACACCCGAAGCGGCAGCGTGCGGCCATTGCGTCGGATCGGCTTGCATCGAGACTCGGCCCGCCAACTGAGCCTCGTCGGTATTGCGCCACAAGGTAAAGGCGGCAAGGCCTATGGTCAGCGAACCAACCGCAAACCGCTCGACCGGAGCCGCACTGCCGATCGTGCGGATGCCTAATTGCTCCAGCGCGGCGACGGTCTCGTCGAAGCCGGCAATACCCTGGTCGAGCACATGGTTGTTGGCCAGCGACAGCACCAGTTTTTCACGCGAAATGCCGGCGGCGGCCAGCGCCTCGGCAAGGAACCGCTCGCTCATCGCGTGGTGCGTGCCGAGCCTGGTGCCCCAAACAGCGCTCGGCCGCTCCACCACCGGGCTTTCGCAATTGCCGACCACCAGATCGGCCGAGGCAAGCAGTGCCGCAATCGCCGGATCGCAGTCTGGCGCGCGGCGATTGGCCACCGCCGAGATATCGCCGACGAAAGCCAACCGCACCGTCCGCGCCGGCAGTGGTTCGAGCAGGGCTGCGGCCGCCGGAGCAAAGCCGCGCGCGTCGCCATTGAGCGAAGGCCGGAGAAAACGCGGCAGCCACGACAGTTTGTAGGAAAGCGGATAGTTCGACACGCGACGCCCAATCGTTTGCCTTGTGTAGACCGTCCGCCGGATTGATTGAAGCGTCGACTGTTGTGGGTGAACCGCAGGCCACAGGCGCAGCGAACCAAATGCGTGTATGATCCACTGCGGAGCGACAAAGGGGCGATCACGATGACGCGTTTTTCCAGGCTGGTGGCGTGCGCCATCATTCTTCTCCTGCCGCTGGCTTCACCCAGCGCCGCGGCTCCCGAAGCGGCGGCCCTGTTCGAGGCAAAAATCGTAGCCGAACGCGACAGCGCTCTTGCCGCTCTGGAAGCCGCCGCGCCAGGCGATCCGGCAGCCGCCTACGCCGCCGGCGCCGGCGAATTCTTCACCGCGCTGGAGATCCTGGCCGGCGGCCTGCACCGCCACGGTTTCGACAGCCCGCAATCCTTCATGCTGCCGCTGATGCGGCTGCCGGTGCCGGACAATGCCAATCCCGAGCCGCTGACCTACGAACAATTCCGCGCCATTCTCGTCGCCTTCCGCGACAGGCTGGAGAAATCCGCGGCCACGCTGGGTTCGGTACCCGCCGACGCGGACATCGGCATGGTCATCGACCTCACCCGCCTCGGCATCGACCTCAACGAGGACGGCACGATCGCGCCGGACGAAAGCGCCGCGGCGATCATGGCGTCTCTGTCACGCGGCGGCGGTGCGCCAGACGCGGCCGCACCCGCCCTCATCTTCCGCTTCGACCGCGCCGACGGCTATTGGCTGCAGGGCTATGCCGAGTTCCTGATGGCGCAGGCCGACTTCTGGCTGGCGCATGATTTCAGAAACACGTTCGACGGCTCCTTCCACATGCTGTTCCCGCGCGCAAAACTGCCGCTGCAGGATACGCTCGTGCCGCTGGACGGTGGCACGAATGGCGGCATCCTGACGTCCGAATGGCGACTAGCCGACTTTATCTCCCTGGTGCATCTCATTAACTGGCAAGTGGTCGAGCCTGAGCGCCGGCAAGCGGCACGCCGCCATCTCATGGAAATGATCCGGCTGTCGCGCGAGGATTGGAAAGGCATCCGCGCCGAAACCGACAATGACCGCGAATGGCTGCCGGGGCCGCAGCAGAAAGGCACCAGCCCGCTGACCGGTCTCGAAGTTGGTGAGCAGCAGGTACAGGCCTGGCTCGCCGCCCTTGATATGGCCGAGGATCTTCTGGAAGGCCGCACCTTGCTGCCGCATTTCCGCATCGCCGACAAAGGCATCAACATGAAGCGCTTCTTTGATGAGCCAAAAACCTTCGACCTGGTGCTGTCGATCACCGGCCCGGCCATCGCGCCCTATCTCGAGCGCGGCAAGACTCTCACCAGCGAGGAGTTCAACCAGATCCAGCGCCAGTTCGGCGGCGCCGGGTTTCTGACGTTCGCGCTTTGGTTTAATTGAGCGGCGCACTTCGACGTTGCTCCTGACAGCCTGCTGTCAGCAGCCAAATTGCGCGCGGCACCCTTCACCACTCCGCTCTTTCCATTTTGGCCGATACCTCCCATATTCGGGGCCATGGCCAGACTCTCCGACAAGAAAACGCCGCCGCCGGCGAATGACGAGCGCGCTTCGCCGCACAAGCGGCGCAGTCCGCTGACCGATTTCCTCGATGCCTCGGAGCCGCTGCATGGCTTTGCCGAAGCGCCGCAGGCCGAATTCACCGGCGCGCCGCTGACCGGCTCGATTGCCGACTGGGCCGAGCAGATCGAGCAGGAAGCCGAGAAGGAAGGGCGTCAAATCTCCCCCCTCGAGGGGGAGATGTCGCCGAAGGCGACAGAGGGGGTCGGCAAAGGAAGCGCTCGGCATCAAGGGTCGCCGAGCACTGCCGCACCGACCCCACCCGGCGGCTCCGCCGCCACCCTCCCCTCGAGGGGGAGGGAAGGCGCCAAGTCTGCCAAGAAAATCCCGGAGCGCTCCTCTTCTCCCGGCCGTACGGCACGCGGCACCTCGATGGGCGGCGCGGCTTCGGCGCGGGAGCGTACCGCGGCCGGTCTCAATCCCGTCGCCGGCCTCGATGTCTCCCTGGAAGAGGCCGAGACCATGGCCTCGGGCGGCGTCACCGCGACCGTCGCGGCGCTGTCGGCGCTGATCGAATCCGGCAATCCGCTGCACAAGGACGGCGTGCTGTGGACGCCGCACCGCCCTGCCCGGCCTGAGAAATCCGAAGGCGGCATCGCCATCAGGATGGTCTCGGATTTCGAGCCGGCCGGCGACCAGCCGACGGCGATCAAGGATCTCGTCGAGGGGGTCACCAGCAACGACCGTACCCAGGTGCTGCTCGGCGTCACCGGCTCGGGCAAGACCTTCACCATGGCCAAGGTGATCGAGGAGACGCAGCGCCCCGCTCTGATCCTGGCGCCCAACAAGACGTTGGCCGCGCAGCTCTACTCCGAGTTCAAGAAATTCTTCCCGGAAAACGCCGTCGAGTATTTCGTCAGCTACTACGACTACTACCAGCCTGAGGCCTATGTGCCCCGGACCGACACCTACATCGAGAAGGAATCCTCGATCAACGAGCAGATCGACCGCATGCGCCATTCGGCGACGCGCTCACTGCTCGAGCGCGACGACGTCATCATCGTCGCCTCGGTGTCCTGCATCTACGGTATCGGCTCGGTCGAGACCTATACGGCGATGACCTTCCAGATGCAGATCGGCGACCGGCTCGACCAGCGCGCGTTGCTCGCCGACCTCGTCGCCCAGCAATACAAGCGCCAGGACATCAACTTCGTCCGCGGCTCGTTCCGGGTGCGCGGCGACACGATCGAGATCTTCCCGGCCCACCTCGAGGACCGCGCCTGGCGCATCTCGCTGTTCGGCGACGAGATCGAGGCGATCACCGAGTTCGATCCGCTGACCGGCCAGAAGACCGGCGAGCTGAAGAGCGTCAAGATCTACGCCAATTCGCACTATGTGACGCCGCGGCCGACCTTGAATCAAGCCATCAAGTCGATCAAGGAAGAACTGAAGTATCGCCTGCAAGAGCTTGAAAAGGCTGGCCGCCTGCTTGAGGCGCAGCGGCTTGAGCAGCGCACCCGCTTCGACCTGGAGATGCTGGAGGCGACCGGGTCCTGCGCCGGCATCGAGAACTATTCGCGCTATCTGACCGGCCGCCAGCCGGGCGATCCGCCTCCAACCTTGTTCGAATACATACCCGACAATGCGCTGGTCTTCGTCGACGAAAGTCACGTCACCATACCGCAGATCGGCGGCATGTATCGCAGCGACTTTCGTCGCAAGGCGACGCTGGCCGAGTATGGTTTCCGCCTGCCGTCCTGCATGGACAACCGGCCGCTGCGCTTCGAGGAATGGGACGCCATGCGCCCGCTCTCCGTCGCGGTTTCGGCGACGCCCGGCGCCTGGGAGATGGAGCAGTCCGGCGGCGTCTTCGCCGAGCAGGTCATCCGCCCGACCGGCCTCATCGACCCGCCGGTCGAAGTACGCCCGGCCAAGACGCAGGTCGACGACGTCGTCGGCGAAATCCGCGAAACCACGAAGGCCGGCTACCGCACGCTGGTGACCGTGCTGACCAAGCGCATGGCCGAGGATTTGACCGAATATCTGCATGAGCAAGGCATACGCGTGCGCTATATGCACTCCGACATCGACACGCTGGAGCGCATCGAGATCCTGCGCGACCTGCGCCTCGGCGCCTTCGACGTGCTCGTCGGCATCAACCTGTTGCGCGAAGGCCTCGACATTCCCGAATGCGGTTTCGTCGCCATTCTCGATGCCGACAAGGAAGGTTTCCTGCGCTCCGAGACATCGCTGATCCAGACGATCGGCCGCGCCGCCAGAAACGTCGACGGCAAGGTCATCCTCTATGCCGACCAGATCACCGGCTCGATGGAGCGGGCAATGGCCGAGACCAACCGCCGTCGCGAAAAGCAGATGGAGTGGAACGCGGCCAACGGCATCACCCCGGAATCGGTCAAGTCGCGCATTTCGGACATCCTGGACTCGGTCTACGAAAAAGATCATGTCCGCGCCGATATCTCGCAGTTCACCGACAGCGCCGGCGCGATGATGGGCAACAATCTGAAAGCGCATCTCGACGCCCTGGACAAGCAGATGCGCGATGCCGCCGCCAATCTCGATTTCGAGAAGGCAGCCCGTATCCGCGACGAGATCAAGCGGCTGCGCGAGATGGAGCTGTCCATCTCCGACGATCCGCTGGCCAAATATGCCGACATGGAAAGCCCGGTCTCGGGCCGCGAAAAGGGCAAGCACAACAAGGGCGTGGCCAAACACCGTACATCGGAGGAACAGGAGCGTTTCCGCAAGCTCGACGAGGCACGTTCGGCCGAAGAGGCGGCCCGGCCCAACCTCTTCCGCAAGCCGGCACTCGACGAGATGGGCGCCGACGGCGCCGTGCCGGTGAAGAAGCCGCTGTTTTCGAAGCCCTCGCTCGACGCCATGGGGCCGGGCACGGATATGCCGACCCCGGCCGGCGCAGTGTCGCGTTCGCTGTTCAAGAAGCAGTCGGCCGAAGAGGCGCACGGCTCCGACTTCGGCATCCCGGGCGAACCGACCAAGCCGCTATTCAAGAAGAACTCGCTCGACGAGATGACCGTGCGGCGGACGGAAAAGCCGGTCGAAGGAAAGGTGCCAGCGAAACCACAGCCGATCTCCCCCCGTGTGGGGGAGATGCGCGGCAGGGCAGAGGGGGGCGCAAAGGAACGCAACGATTCCGCCAAACCCATTGTCCGCCAGCGCAGTGGTATCGGCTCCTACGAAGACCCGGCCGACGCCCGCCGTGAAAAGCGCCGCCCCGGCAAGACGGGGCGCCCGGGACGCTAGCGAGCTTCCCTTCTCCCCTTGGGGGAGAAGGTGGATCGGCGCGCAGCGCCGAGACGGTTGAGGGGTGCTGGACGGATCGCCGTCGGTGCCAAGCTGGAGCACCCCTCATCCGACCGCTTCGCGGCCACCTTCTCCCACAAGTGGAGAAGGGGGAGCCTATCCACTTGCCATCGGCCCTAGCCTTGGTGTAGCCAGTTTCTACAACTCGAACGTCTTGAAAGGAGGGCTGCGTGTTATTTTCTCACCACCGTCAGCGCGGCCCTGTCTTTGCCCTGCGAGCTAGCTTGCAGGGCTGACCAGGGACGGTCCGGGTTTTTCCCCGCTTCGATTTTTTGGTCTGCCCTTCGTGGTGCGCAATGCCGAGCCTAATGGCTGGCACGTGCACCGTCAAAGTGCATTGAGCCGGGCTCCGGCAAGACCAGAGAAATCAAAATGGCCCTGATCAGCCTCAAATCCCTCGGCGTCACCCTGAATGCGCCGCTGTTTTCCAACCTCGACCTCACCATCGGCACCGGCGACCGGCTCGGCATCGTCGCCGCCAATGGGCGCGGCAAATCCACTTTGCTGAAGTGCCTGACCGGCGAGATGGAGCCGACATCAGGCGACATCACCCGTACGCGCGGCCTGCGCGTCGGCTATGTCGAGCAAGTCGTCCCGGCAGCGCTGGCCGGGCGCAGCTTCCAGCAGGTGGTCGCTGATGCCTTGCCGGCCGGACAGGTCGAAAGCGAACAATGGCGCGTCGATGTGGTTCTTGACTCGCTTGACGTGCCAGAACCGATGCGCGGGCGGCCAATGCAGGCGCTGAGCGGCGGCTGGCAAAGGCTGGCGCTGATCGCCCGCGTCTGGGTCACCGATCCCGACGTCCTGCTTCTCGACGAGCCGACCAACCATCTCGACCTCGGCAAGATCAGCCAGCTCGAGACCTGGCTGAACGCGCTGCCGCGCGAGGTGCCGGTGGTGATCGCCAGCCATGACAGGGCGTTCCTCGATGCCACGACCAACCGCACGCTGTTCCTGCGTCCCGAACAATCACCGGTGTTTTCGCTGCCCTATTCGCGGGCGAGGCTTGCGCTGGACGAGGTCGACGCCTCGACCGAACGCAAGTTCCAGCGCGACATGAAAGTGGCGCAGCAGCTGCGCCGGCAAGCGGCCAAGCTCAACAATATCGGCATCAATTCCGGCAGCGACCTTTTGACGGTCAAGACCAAGCAGCTCAACCAGCGGGCAGAGCGCCTGGAAGAAGCGGCAGCGCCGGCACACCGCGAAAAGTCGGCGGGCGCGATCAAGCTTGCCAACCGCGGCAGCCATGCCAAGGTGCTGATCACGCTCGACGAGTTGGTGGTCGGAACACCTGACGGCACGGTTCTGTTCAGCACCGGCAAGCGCCACATCTGCCAAGGCGACCGCATCGTCCTGCTCGGCCGTAACGGCGTCGGCAAATCACGGCTGATCGGCCTGATCCGGAACGCCATCGTCGAGCCGGAAACGGCGGCGCAAAGCCTGAAGGTGACACCGTCGACCGTGCTCGGTCATAGCGACCAGGCGCTGTCCGGCATCGACGGCGATGACACGCCGCTGGCGATGCTCTCGCGCAAATTCGACGTCGGCGAGCAGCGCGCCCGCTCGCTGCTCGCGGGCGCCGGCGTCAGCATCGACATGCAGGAGCGAAGGATCGGCGTGCTGTCCGGTGGGCAAAAGGCGCGGCTGATGATGCTGGCGCTGAGGCTCGCCAATCCCAACTTCTATTTGCTCGACGAGCCGACCAACCACCTCGATATTGATGGCCAGGAGGCGCTGGAAGCGGAATTGCTGGAACATCAGGCGAGCTGCCTGCTTGCCTCGCACGACCGCTCCTTCATCCGCGCGGTTGGCAACCGCTTCTGGCTGATCGAGAAACGGCGGCTGACCGAGGTCGACGACCCGGAAGCTTTCTTCCGGGAGGTAGCCGAAGCCGGCGGTTAAAAAATTGCGGAAAAAATCCGGCGCTCTGTCGGATGATGATCGCATGCCACGTCCTTAGGTTGCCGACACGGTGATGCCGGCGCCAATCGAGGAGAAAGCATCATGTCTATTCTGTCATCCATAGGTCACGCCGTGACGCGTTACTCGGCGGCTCGCGCCCGTTATCGCAGCGAACGCGCCATCCTTTCATTGCCGATCGAGCTGCGCAAAGATATTGGCTGGCCGGAAATCGTCGTCGACGCGCAAAACAGCCCGCGGATTCGCATCGAAGGTTGAAAGGTGGCAGTTGGCCGTCGCGGCAGGCGCCATTTCGAATCCAAAAAACCATCGGCCGTGTAGGATCGTCGCCGTTCCGTTCGTCCTGTGGTTCGCAAAGGCAAACCAGACGCAAAGAGGAGCATGACATGAATGACCAGCCGCAGACCCAGCCCGCCGCCAAGGTGCTTGGCGGATTGACGCCCTACCTTCAGTTGGATGGCGCTTTCAAAGCCGCCGAATTTTACCAAAAGGCCTTCGGTGCCGAGCAGGTCTTTGCCTATCCGCCGGACGAACAGGGCCGTACCATGCATATCCATCTCCACATCAACGGTTCGACCCTGATGCTTTCCGACTTCTATCCCGAGCATGGAATGGCCGCTGTGAAGCCGCAGGGCTACACCATGCAGCTCCATCTCGGCAGCGACGATATCGACGCCTGGTGGCAGCGGGCCATCGAGGCGGGGTGCGAGGAAGTCGTGCCGTTGCAAGTGATGTTCTGGGGTGATCGCTGGGGCAATATGCGTGATCCGTTCGGCGTCGAATGGGCAATGAACGCACCGGTGAAAGCAGCTTAGCATTCCACACAGGCTGTGTCTGAAATCACCTCTCCCGCTCCAGAGGGAGAGGAAAACGATCGCATGGAGGAAATCAGATGTCCTATGTCGACGGTTTCGTACTTGCCGTACCGAAAGCAAAGCTCGATGCTTACAAGAAGCTGGCGGAAACCGGCGGCGCCGTCTGGAAGGAGCACGGTGCTCTTGCCTACGTCGAATGCGTCGGCGACGACGTCCCTTATGGCGAGCTCACCTCGTTCCCGCGCGCCGTGCAGGCCAAGGACGACGAGGTCGTCATCTTCTCATGGGTGGTCTACGAATCGCGCCAGAGCCGCGACGCGGTGATGGCCAAGGTGATGGCCGATCCTCGTCTCAAGCAGGACTGGGAGACCATGCCGTTCGACGGCAAGCGCATGATCTTTGGCGGTTTTCAGCCCTTCATCGAGCTGTAGGCGCCCCTCGATCAAGTTTATTGAGCAGCGGCTTCAGCCGGTCGCCATAGCGCTTCCACAGGTCGACCGAGCCCTGATACATCGGCTGGCGCACTTGCGCAGCCGACGCCGTTCGCACCGGCCGGTCGGTCTGGTGGAACGACAGCACGGCGTCGTCCCACGGCAGGCCGAGATGGGCGATCAGCGCCCGCGACTGGCCTTCTTGGTCGGCGACGAAATCCTCGTAGCGAACGTCGTGCACGACATCAGGCAGCACGGCATGCCAGTGCGCCATGATGTCGGTGTACAGATTGTGGAAATCGGCGAGCTCGTCGAGATCGTAGCCGTAGCGATGGCTGTCGCCGCGGAAGTGCACCTTGTAGATCGACAGGCAGGTCGCCGCCGCATCGCGCGCGCAATGGATGATCTTGGCCCGCGGCAGCATCATGTGGATGAAACCGACCAACAGGAAATTGCCGGGCATCTTGTCGGTGACGTGTCGAGAACCCGGATAGCGGGCGTGCAGCATGTCGAGATAGGCCTGGCCGGCCTCGGCATAGGCCTTGTCGGGCATATCGGCGATGCCCCAGGGAAAGCCGCCCTTCATGCTGAGCGGAAACTGCTTGCCGACCGCCGTCTTCAATATGCTGAGCTCGCCGGCGCCATAGACCTGCGGATGGCTGGCGATGATCTGCTCGACCAGCGTGGTGCCGGAACGCGGCATGCCGACGACGAAGATCGGAGTGTCCTCGGCTATCTCGCTCGGCTTGTGCCTTTCAAAAAAGGCCTTGTCGAACACCGCCTTCATCGCCTCGAACTCGCCGCGCGTCTTGCCGGCGTCGTAGTCGATGCCCTGGCGGCGGATCGCGTTGCCTTCGGCGAAATAGTCGAAGGCGCGGCCATACTCCCTGAGGTCGTCATTGGCCTTGCCGAGACCGAAGGAAAGCTGCATGCGCGCCAGGCTGCCTTGCGGCGCCTTGGCGTGCTCCGCCTCCATGCGGGCAAGCTCGGCGTCGCGCTCCTTTTGGCGCTTGACCTGGGTAAGCATCAGCCAGGCCCTCGCCATGCCGGGGTCCACAGCCAGCGCCTGCCTGAAAAGATCCGCAGCCTCGTCGAGATTGCCCTTTTCCATCAGCCCGACACCCAGGCCGTGCAAAAGATCGGCATCCTTCGGCCGGATCGTCAGCGCCTCGCGAAAAACAGCCAGTGCCTCATCCAGCCGGCCCGCTTCCTGCAGCGTTTCGGCAAGCCCGACGCGGGCGCGGACATGGAACGGGTTACGGCCCATCGTGCCGCGATAAATATCCTCGGCGCCTTCGAATTGGCCGAGCTGCTTCAGCGACGAGCCGAGATTGTCACGCGCCGCCAACTGGTCCGGCCGAATCGCCACCACCTTGCGGAAGAGATCGGCGGCGGCCGCGACCCGGCCGAGGTCGCGCAGCACGGTGCCGAGATTGTTGAGGAAATCCGGATTGTTCGGTTGCAGACGCACCGATTGTTCGATCAGCGCCAGCCCCTCAGCGCTGCGCCCGGTCTGGTGCAGCAGAAGCCCGAGGAAATGCGCAGCAGCCGGGTGGTTGGCCTTTTGCGCCAGCACCTGTCGGTAAAGCGCCTCGGCTTCCTGCCGGCGCCCCGCCTGGTGCAACTGCAGCGCTTGCTGCACGTACTGGTCGAGCCCCAGTGGTGGCTGCCCGCCTGAGCCGTAACGTGCGCCTGCCGGTTGTCTCGGATCTCTGTTGATGGGAAACCTGCCGTGTTGTCCGCCTGCCGCGATCTAGGCCATCGCTGCGGCGCGTGCAAGAGCAGAGGCGGTCGCAAGGGAGCGAACCTCGGAACCCACCGAGCTAGCGGAAGTCGGCCGGCGTCAGCACATACATGTTCCTGCGGCCGTGCGAGTAGGCTTGGCGCGCAATCTCGTGGATCGACGAACGCTTGGCGTCGAAGGCGCTGAGAAATTCGGCCTCGGCTCCGCTTGCAGCCGGGTTTGCCGCCGAAAGTGCCGCGACCTCGACAAAGAACGGGACTTCGAGCATGCCGTCATGGCCGACGAAACGAATGCGCTTGGCCGCCGCGTCATAGGAGCGGCTGGGATTGGGAAAATTGAGCGTCATGGCTTGCGCGTCAAATCAGGCGGTTGCTTTCGGCAAGCTGGCGCGCCCGCCGCGCCGTGCCGTCGGTGTCGGCAATCCTTCGCCTTGCCGCCTCGTCGCTTCTTATCGTGAGACGCGGCGACAAGACCTTTATCGGCTTTGCGACAGGACTGACTGCAACTGTCGGGACATCCGGTGTTCTTGCGGAGTTCATGACTCTCTTCCTTCCATTGCTAGATAAATACAAATGCCGGAGGAATTTTTTCGGAAGTTCTTCAAATAATTTTCGAGGTGCTCCGGGACCGTATCATCGTTCTGCGGATAACTATAGAAAAGTAATTTGACGTTGGTAGGGGTAAGAGGCCGAAAACTTCTTGAATAAGTCGTATTTTCAGACTAGAGGTATGAAACCGTTTGGGTCATGCTTGGCCCCGCGGTGTCAGGGATTCTCGGCCCGCCAAACTTATCCAAATCGCCGACACCTGGTACCGCAATGCAGGCTCCGCTTCCGGGGCAGGCCGGAAAGAAACTTCAAGGCACGAGAACTTCAAGGCACAAGCGAGAACTTCGAGGCGCACAAGAATGTCTGCTCGCACCACCCATTCCATAGCGCATTTCGCGGCACCTTTCGTGCTTGGCGGGCTGGATGGCATGCAGCCGGCCGGCGACTATGACATCGACCACGACGAAGAACTGATCGACGGCATGTCCTGGCCTGCCTGGCGCCGCGTCGCCACTTTCATCCATCTGCCGGCAAGGACAGTGAAAAGCGCGACCAGCCAGCTTGTCGCCATTGACCATGCCGAGCTCGACGCAGCGCTTCGGCACGACCAGGAGAATGTCACATGATCCGCTTCCAGCAGAATGCGCGGCGCACGGACACGCCGGCGCATATCTTCACCGTCGGCCAGACCGTCCGCATGAAGAGCCGCACCGGCCTTGCCCAAAAGACCGCGGAGCTGTTCCAGATCAAGAGCCGGCTGCCGGTCAAGGACGGCTCGCCGCAATATCGCATCCGCAGCGATCAGGAGACCTATGAGCGGGTCACCACGGAAGACAATCTCGAACCGGTCGACAACCCCGCCAACTGAGCCGACGCGCCGCAACGCTGCTTCACATGCTGATGATGCCGCAGATCCGCGTCGCCTGCGCATCTCCAACGGGAACGGCGCTGAGCTCTACGCCGGGGCCCAGATGGTGCTTATCCGGCCAGGCTGAGGTCGGTGCGCTAGCAGGGCCCGTCATCGACGACGCGATAGTCCGCCGCGCGGGCTTCGCATTCGTTGGGGAATGTGCGCAGTTCGCCATGGCGACGGGCACAGACCGGGCGGTATTCGCGGGTGCAGAATGTCTGCTCGCCGCCGCCACCACCGCCGCGGCACTCGCCCTCGCGAATGATGCGGTATCCGGCCCGTTCGGCAAGGCAGGCATTGGCGAAGGTCTGGCGGTCGCCGCCGCGCCGGGCACAGACCGGGTCATATTGCCTAGTGCAGAATTGCGGCCCCGGCCGTGGCGGGCGCGGCCCCTCATCATCCACCACGACGGTGCAAGCTGCGAGAATTGCCGACAGGAACAGGATGGAAAAAACCTGCCGCGGAAAGATTGCCGCAAGAAACCGCATGAATGTTCCCTCCCTCGAAACTCCTGCCCGCACAAATGGTGCCTGGGTCAGGCCGATCCTCGTCATTCCGCTGCCAGATGCAACCCCTGTTTGCAACTGGCGAGCCAGGGCGGTATGCCGGCGCAAGCCAAGACAGCACCTGCCCCGCTTGCTGGACCATGCCTGGGTGAAGTCTGGCCGATGACCGCGCAGAGAACCGGGACTATCGGTGCGATGCGTCGGGATGCGCCTGTTGGGGCCGCCCGCGGCTGTGTCTTGCAAGCATCACGTTTCCGTGCGATAAATTTTGTGTTCGGGCATTTGCGACCCGGAGAGCGGAACGTTTTGGACGACCTTTCCCCGATACTGTGAATCTCTGACAGCCCCGTTTTTCGGCGGGGGGTTTTACCCATGCGCCAATGCATGACTGCCGAAGCAACCACCGGGACTTGCCCACGGCGCCAGGCGGCGGGCGGAACCACCAAGACTGACACGGGTGAAGGAGTTTCCCCAATGGCCCAGACCGGCACCGTTAAATTCTTCAACGCTACCAAAGGCTTCGGCTTCATCACGCCCGATGGCGGCGCCAAGGATGTGTTCGTCCACATCTCGGCGATCGAGGCTTCCGGGCTGCGCACGCTCGTCGACGGTCAGAAGGTCACCTTCGATGTCGAGCCCGACCGTATGGGCAAGGGTCCGAAAGCGGTCAATCTCCGCGCTGCCTGAAACCACAGCGTGCCGCGCGTCCTTTCGGGGTGTGAGGATGCTGCAAGGCTTTTGGAGTGAACTTGAATTCTGTAAAGGCGCGGCGGTTTTCGTCGCGCCTTTCGTGTTCCGGGATGCTTGCCCGCACCCGCAAAACTTTCTCTTGCCGATGGCACTAAAATAAAGGACAAATTTCCGTCCGGGCATTTGCCGGCCCGAGACTGGACTTGTGGGATCAAAGGAGCTTCCCATGCCGCAGACCGGCACCGTCAAATTCTTCAATCACGCCAAGGGCTTCGGCTTCATCACGCCGGACGACGGGGCAAAGGATGTCTTCGTCCATATTTCGGCCGTGCAGGCGTCGGGTCTTCCCGGTCTTGAGGATGGGCAGAAAGTGACATTCGACACCGAGCCGGACAAGCGCGGCAAGGGTCCGAAAGCCGTCAACCTGTCGATCGGCTGAACCACCCCCGGACAGAATGGACGTGGGCCGGTCTGGCCTGCGGTGTTTGCCGCACGCTTGAACCGCCCAGTTAGATGAACCGCCTGGTCAAATTTCGTTCAGCCCCCGTTCAGCCACGGTCGCATATTAATCTTCGTTAAAGCCGGACCGCATCCCCGAAAACGACCCGGGCCGGCACGAAGGAGACCGACATGAACCGAATTTTCAAGACTGCCATCCTGTCCGCCGCGGTCGTTGCGACCACGCTTGCGACCTTGCCCGCGGCCAATGCCGACGAATGGCGCCATCACCGCCGCCACCACGGCCACGGCGACGCCGTTGCGGCCGGCGTGCTCGGCCTTGCGGCCGGTGCCCTGATCGGCGGTGCGCTCGCCAGCCCGCAGCCCCGCTATTACGACCCGGCCTATGATGATGAATACTACAGGCCTGCCCCGGTGCGCCGTTATTACGTGCAGCCGCGAGTGGCCTATGCCGAAAGCTATGCGGAGCCGTGGACCCGCGGCTGGTACGAATACTGCTCGGACCGCTACCGGAGCTTCAACGCCCGAACCGGCACGTTCACCGGCTATGACGGCGAACAGCATTTCTGCACCGCCAATTAGCGGAGGCAGTTTCCCGTCGGAAAAAAGCGCGGTCGCACAGGCCGCGCTTTTTGTTTCCGGCAAGCGGTTTCAGACCAGAAAAGGATTGCTCCGCCGCTCCTCACCAAAACGGCCGCCGGGACCATGGCCGCAGATAAAGCCGATGTCGTCGCCCAACGGCAAAAGCTTCTCCTTGATCGAGGCGATCAGCGCGGCGTGGTTGCCGCCTGGCAGATCGGTGCGGCCGACCGAACCGCGGAACAGCACGTCGCCGACATGGGCGAACTTCGCCGCCCGGCTATAGTAGACGACGTGGCCGGGTGCATGGCCCGGACAATGGAGCACCTCAAACACGTGCGAGCCGAACGAAACGGTCTCGCCTTCGGCAAGGAACCGGTCGGGGACACAGTTGCGCACGGGATCGGTGATGCCGTAGCGCTTCGCCTGGTTCTCGAGATTGGCGAGCAGCGGCCGGTCGGCGGCATGCGGGCCGATGATCTCGATACCGAGCGCCTCCTTCAGTTCCATGGCCCCGCCGGCATGATCGATATGGCCATGCGTGATCCAGATCGCGCCGGCAGTGATCGCATTGTCCTCGAGCGCCGCCAGCACCTTGTCGATGTCGCCGCCCGGATCGACGACAACGCCTTGCCTGTCGTCCATGTCGAAGAGGATGGTGCAGTTCTGCTGGAACGGCGTGACCGGCACGATGCCGGCGTTGAGCTGACCCATATTCGTCCTTTCACGCTGTCGGAGCGCTGCGCGTCCCCTCGAACGCGTCAGGAGAGCTCCAACCTTGAACCAGGCCCTGATGTAGAGACACACGCGAACGGCGTCCACCGCTCCCACAAACGGCAAACGAAATGGGCGGCCGAAGCCGCCCATTTGAAAACCTGAAACGTCAAAGCTTATTTCTTCATCGCGTTCATGACCGCACCGATGATGCCGGTCAGGATGGCGCCGCCGCCGGCACCGCCAACGATATTTGAAATGTTCAACGCGCTGCCGGCCCCTGCCGCCGTGGCGGCGGCTGCCGGATCGACCGAGCCACCCAGCAGACTGTTGAGGATGGCCGCACCGCCGACGCCGCCGACAGCGCCGCCCAGGATTTTGGTAAGCTGCCCCATCGCCGCAGTCTTGATAGCCGCGCCAACCGCCTGACCACCGATGATACCCGTAATCACCTGAATAATGATCGGAAGAAGCGTGTTCATATCCATATTTCCAGTCCCTCCATAGCTGCCAGCCTCCCGGGCCGACCCCATCATGAGACGCCGAATTGTGTGAAAGTCAAATGCAGAAGCGCTTAAATAAAAGGGGCGGCCCGAAAACCGCCCTACTAGTTAAAAAAGCTGTGACTTTCGTTATTCTGCAGCGATTGCGTGCTTGGGCTGAACGGCCGCAGAATAGTCATTCATCAGCGTCTTGGCGATTTCGCCGACCTCGAATCGGTATGGACCGATCTCCGAAACCGGCGTCACCTCGGCTGCCGTCCCGGTGAGGAAGCACTGCTGGAAGCCTTCAAGCTCATCCGGCATGATGGCGCGCTCGATCACCTCCAAACCGCGGTCCTTGGCAAGGCCGATAACCGTGCGGCGGGTGATGCCGTCGAGGAAGCAATCAGGCTTGGGCGTATGGATCTTGCCGTCCTTGACGAAGAAGATGTTGGCGCCTGTCGCTTCCGCCACCTGGCCACGCCAGTCGAGCATCATGGCGTCGGCATAGCCCTTTGCCTCGGCGGCATGCTTGGACATGGTGCAGATCATGTAGAGGCCGGCCGCCTTCGATTTCGACGGTGCGGTGCGCGGGTCGGGGCGGCGCCATTCGGCCATGTCGAGGCGGATCCCCTTGAGCTTCTGCGCCGGGTCGAAATAGCTTGGCCACTGCCAGATGGCGATGGCGCAGTTGATCCGACTGTTCTGTGCGGAAACGCCCATCTGTTCGCTGCCGCGCCACGCGATCGGCCGGACATAGGCGTCCTGGAAACCTTGCTTCTTCAACAGCGTGCGGCAGGCGTCGTCGATCTCGGCGACCGAGTAGGGTATCTTGAAGCCAAGCAGGCGCGCCGATTCATGCAGGCGTTCGGTGTGGTCGGTCAGCTTGAAAATTTCGCCCCCATAAGCGCGCTCGCCCTCGAATACCGCGCTGGCGTAGTGCAGCCCGTGGGTCAAGACGTGGATCTTGGCGTCGGCCCATTTGACGAATTCGCCGTTCATCCAGATAAAGCCGTCCAGTTGGTCGAAGGGAACGGATGCCATGGTAACCTCCCGCGGGCGGCAGCCCGCACATCATTGTGTCGTTGCGTGTTTCGCCTCGGCCGCTGCGGGCGGCCATTGTCTCAAAGCGTAGGCGGATATTTAAGGTCTGGCAAACTCAGGAAGTTCCGGAAAAAACGGCTTCGCTTGCCTTTTCGTTCGCAATCCGCCGAAAAGCTTGCCAAAAATTACCATCGCGCGGAAAATACGTCAATAGTGCTGACATAATTTCCTGCTTCACACGGAGAAAAGATGACGAGCCACGCAGCCGCAGAGCCGATCAGGACGGCGATCACCGACGAGGACGGCATCGATTTCGCCATCATCGAGTTGTTCTTCTTCGCCTATCGCGACTTTACCTCCGATCCGGACCAGATCCTGGCCGATTACGGTTTTGGCCGCGCCCATCATCGGGTGTTGCATTTTGTCAATCGCCGGCCCGGCCTGACGGTCGCCGAGCTCCTCGATGTGCTCAAGATCACCAAGCAGAGCCTGGCGCGCGTGCTCAAGCAACTGATCGACACCGACCATATCGTGCAATTGCAGGGCCCCCGCGACCGCCGCCAGCGCGAGCTTTATCCGACGGCCAAGGGCCGTGCTCTGGCGCTGGCACTGGCGCGGCCACAGTCGCGCCGCATCCATGCTGCATTGGAAGATTCCGGAGCCACCGAACGCGCCGTTATCGAACGGTTCCTTGAAGCGATGGTAAATCCGGAACTAAGGGCGCAGATCGACATTGTGCCCGCAAAGATGTCAGGGAAAAACCATGGAGACCATTGAGAGGGTTGATCATCCGACAGCACCGGAAGACGACGCGCCGCATCTGCTGGTGGTCGACGACGACACCCGTATCCGCAATCTTCTGAAACAGTATCTGACCGAAAACGGTTTTCGCGTCACCGTCGCCGGAAATTCCGGCGAGGCGAGGCGCAAGCTCGCCGGCCTCGACTTCGATCTGATCGTGCTCGACGTCATGATGCCGGGTGAAAGCGGCGTCGATCTCACCAAGGCGCTGCGGGCCGAGAAAAACGTGCCGATCCTGATGCTCACCGCACTGTCCGAAACCGACAGCCGGATCACCGGGCTCGAGGCCGGTGCCGACGACTATCTGCCTAAACCGTTCGACCCGCGCGAGCTGATCCTGCGCATCAACAATATCCTGCGCCGCGGCGGCCCCGCGACGACGCCCAAGGTCGAACAGCTGGTCTTTGGCCCCTATACGTTCCAGATCGCCAGGCGTGAGCTGAAGCGCGGCGGCGAGGCGCTCAAGCTGACCGACCGCGAGCAGGAAATCCTGGCGATCTTCGCTGCGCGTGCCGGCGAGACGATACCGCGGCATGAGCTTGTCGGCGATGAATCCGAGGTCGGCGAGCGCACGATCGACGTCCAGATCAACCGGCTGCGCCGCAAGATCGAACGCGATCCGTCCAATCCGGTCTGGCTGCAGACCGTGCGCGGTATTGGGTATCGGCTCAGCGTGGAATAGAATGCCGCCGACAGCGGCCCTTTGCCGGGTCCCGGTGAGCGAAAGGACGAATGGCGACCACGCAACTCGAACGGCCGGGAGATGGCGGCTTCAGCGCCCGCGCGACGCGGGCGCTCAAGGCCGTGCCGCGCGCCTGGAACCGTTTCTGGCGCCTGGTGTCGCTTTACATGCCGAAGCGGCTCTATGCCCGCTCGCTGATCATCGTCATCGCGCCAATGATCATGCTGCAGTCGGTCGTCGCCTTTGTCTTCATGGAGCGCCACTGGCAAACCGTGACGCAACGCCTGTCGCAGGCCACGGTGCGCGACATCGCCGCCATCATCGACCTGATAGAGACCTATCCGCATGACGCCGACTACGCCAACGTCATCCGCATCGCCCAGGATCGCATGCAGCTGAAGGTCGACCTCCTCCCGCCCGACCCGCTGCCGCCACCCGGGCCAAAGCCGTTCTTCTCGATCCTCGACGAGATCCTTTCGTCCGAGATCACCCGCCAGATCAACCGTCCGTTCTGGATCGATACGGTCGGCAATTCCAATATCGTCGAGGTCCGCGTCCAGCTCGAGAACAAGGTGCTGCGCGTCTTCGTGCGCCGCAGCCAGGCCTATGCATCGAACACCCATATTTTCCTGATCTGGATGGTCGGCACCTCGCTGGTGCTGCTGATGATCGCCATTCCCTTCCTGCGCAACCAGATCCGGCCGATTCTGACGCTGGCCGAGGCGGCCGAGAGCTTCGGCAAGGGCCGGCCGATGCCGCGCGATTTTCGCCCGCGCGGCGCGGAGGAAGTCCGCCGCGCCGGCTTTGCCTTCATCCAGATGCGCGAACGCATCGAACGTCAGCTCGAGCAGCGCACCGCCATGCTGAGCGGCGTCAGCCACGATCTGAGGACCATCCTCACCCGCTTCAAGCTGCAATTGGCGCTTGCCGGGACCAAGGCGGCCGATACCCAGGCACTCGACCAGGACATCGACGACATGCAGTCGATGCTGGAAGGCTACCTTGCCTTTGCACGCGGCGAAGCTTCGGAAGATGCCGGTCAGTTCGATCTCGAAGCCTTCTTCGACAAGCTTCGCGAGGAAGCCGCGCTGCGCAAGCGCAAGCTGTCGACCGTGCTTGTCGGCGATCCGCATGTGCATGTGCGCCCCAATGCCTTTGCGCGGCTGCTGTCCAACGTCGTCGGCAATGCATTCCGCTATGCCAAGACGGTGGAGATCAATGCCAATCATGGGCGCGGTTCGCTGGTCGTCACCATCGACGATGACGGCCCGGGAATTCCGCCCGAAAAGCGAGAAGATGTATTCAAGCCGTTCGTGCGGCTGGACGAGGCCCGCAACCTCGACGCCAGCGGCACCGGCCTTGGCCTCTCCATCGCACGAGACATTGCCCGCAGCCATGGTGGCGACATTGTCCTCGAACGCAGCCCGCTCGGCGGCCTTCGGGCGGTGATCAAGGTCCCCGCTTGACGGCAGCGACACCCGGCCTTCATCGGCCCGTCATGAAACCATGGTGAAGAGCGCCAATGAAGCGCGCGATCCTGATTGATTCGGCCCTGCGGCCTCATTTCGACCCCGCGCCTGCCCGGGTGCGCTGGTGCGACGCCAGAGCTGCGGCGTGGTCGCCGCTCAGGCGTCGCGGCGAGGCAATCAAGCTTGCCGCCAAGGGACCGCCATGCGCATCCTGATGGTCACCGACGCCTGGCGCCCGCAAGTCAACGGCGTCGTCCACACGCTAGAGCGTCTCTCGGAGACCCTGAAATCCTTCGATATCGAGACGGACTTCCTGACGCCGAATATCTTTCGCACCCTGCCTCTGCCGACCTATCCCGATATCAGGCTGGCGCTGACGACGCCGCACCGCGTGGCGCAGCTGATCGAGGCACGCAAGGTGGACCACATCCATATCGTCACCGAAGGACCGCTCGGCATTATGGCCCGGCGCTACTGCCGCAACGCCGGCCGCCCGTTCACGACCAGCTATCACACACGTTTTCCGGAATATCTGAGCGCGCGCCTGCCGGTGCCTGAAGCATGGGCCTATCGCTGGCTGCGTGATTTCCACAATTCAGGACAGGGCACGCTGGTTGCCACCCAGTCGCTTGCCGACGATCTTGCGGCGCGCGGCTTCACCAAGCTCCGGCCGTGGACGCGCGGCGTCGACACCGACCATTTTCGGCCGGACAAAAGAAAGGACCTGGGATTTCCCGGACCGATCTTCCTCTGCGTTGGCCGCGTCGCGATCGAAAAGAACCTGCCGGCCTTCCTCGACCTCGACCTGCCTGGCAGCAAGTTGGTCGTAGGCGAAGGGCCGGAATTGGCGAAGCTGAAGGCCAGATATCACGATGCCCATTTCCTTGGCCATCGTCCGAACGACGAACTGGCCGAGATCTACGCCTCGGCCGATGCTTTCGTCTTCCCCAGCCGTACCGACACGTTCGGCAACGTCATCATCGAGGCGCTGGCCAGCGGCACGCCGGTCGCAGCCTATCCCGTCACCGGACCCATCGATATTGTGGGTGACGGCATCGGCGGCGCGGTGTCGGACGACCTGCGGCAAGCAGCGCTCGCCGCCCTTCACGTAGACCGCGCCGAGGCGCGGCAACGCGCAATGCGCTACAGCTGGAAGGCCTGCGCGGAAATGTTCATGGAAACGGTCGAAGAAGCGCGGGGTACCAGGCGTAAACTGGCTGCGTGAACAACAGCGCAGCTAGAACAACCTGCCGCCGTCCGGCACTTTGCGTTCGATTGCCCCAAGCACCACCGCGCCTTCTTCATCGGGAAAGCCGAGCGTCAGCACTTCCGACATGAATGGCCCGATCTGACGCGGCGGGAAATTGATCACAGCGAACACCTGCCGGCCGATCAGGGTTTCGGGCGTATAATATTTCGTGATCTGGGCCGAGGATTTCTTCACCCCGATCACGGGACCGAAGTTGATTTTCAATTTGATCGCCGGCTTGCGCGCCTCGGGAAAAGGCTCGGCCTCGACGATCGTGCCGGCGCGGATGTCGATGCGGTCGAAATCGGCAAAGCTGATCTCGGGTTTTCGCGCGTTGCTCGAACTCATCGACGATCAGGCGCTTCCGTAGGTTTCGAACAGCACGCCGGCCAACGCATCCTTGGCCGAAGTGCCTGACCAGACGACGAACTGGAACGCCTGGAAATAGCATTCGCAGGCCTCCAGCGCCGACGACAGCAGCACCTCGACCTGCTGGCTCGACGGCTCGACCCCACCGGCCAGCAGCAGCGACTGGCGGAACATGATGGCGCCTTCCTGCTCCCAGAGATCGAAATGGCCAAACAGCATCTGCTCGTTGATCAGCGAAAGCAGCCGCATCACCTCGAGCGCGCGCGCCTCCGGGACCTTGATGTCGAAGGCGCAGGCCAGGTGCAGCGCCTCGTAGTCCTCCATCCAGGAGAATGAAACGTGGTAGTCGGTCCAGCTTCCGGCAACAGAGATCGAGATCTCGTCGTCGCCGGCCCGCTCGAAGGACCAATCGTTGTTGTGCGCCACCTGCTCGATAACATCCACCGGATGGATTTCGCGGGAGAATTCGAGTTCGAGAAGTTCCATGAAATGCTTCCTGTCGTTCTGGGAGCGCCACCACACGCTCCGCGGGAGAGGCACACTCGAACAATTCTGCCTAGAACTCGGACGGCCAGGACTTCGTCAACGCAAAGACCCCGGACCGGACCCCACCGCCCGGCGCATGACCGTGCTCCGAATCATGCAACAAATTCAGTCTATTGATCGGGAGTCGCGTGACCAGCCAAATTTTTCGCACTGCGTCATTCGCATGTGGAAAGGCGCTGTCACAAAGATTCACGCAGTACCGGTAAGCGATTCACGACAAAGCGCTTTTTGCGATCCGGCTTTGTGGAAAAGTTTAACGATTTATTTCT
This sequence comes from Mesorhizobium sp. M0664, assembly GCF_040320565.1. Classification (NCBI taxonomy): domain Bacteria; kingdom Pseudomonadati; phylum Pseudomonadota; class Alphaproteobacteria; order Hyphomicrobiales; family Phyllobacteriaceae; genus Mesorhizobium; species Mesorhizobium sp. M0664. Next base: position 71,182 of record NZ_JAMYPW010000019.1, on the reverse strand, counting down.
TGTTATTTTTTTGCACGCGGCTTTGACGCAGCCGCAGGCGCTGGTTGACCGGTCAATTCGGCAAGCCTGGCCTCGAGCGCCTCGATGCGAGCGGCGAGGCGGGTGTTTTCTTCCCTGGCCTTCGCCGCCATGTCGCGAGCGGCCTCGAATTCCTCGCGCTGCACCACGTCCATGGAGTTGAGTATGCGCTCGGCCTGGCCCCTGAAGGCGGTCTCCACCTCGCGCCGCACGCCTTGCGCGGCACCGGCTGCATCGGTCATCAGCTTGGCGAATTCATCGAGAATGCGGTTCGGTCCGGTCGCCATGGCAAATCCTCGCTTGGTCGAATTGACGTAGTGGCGCGCGATTCGGAATGCAAGCATATGCTTGCCTTGACCCCGCCAAAAGCCTGCCGCATGGTCCGCGCCCGAACCTGATTGGGAACCCGGAGACCCTGTTGAGCGAATATTTGCTGCCGCTGGCCGCCCTGCCCTTTCCCAACATCGACCCGGTCATCGTCCGGATCGGACCGCTGGCGGTGCATTGGTACGGCGTCGGCTACATCGTCGGCATTCTGTTCGCCTGGTGGTATGCCAAGCGCCTCGTCACCAACCCAAAACTGTGGCCCGACGGCACCCTGCCGATGAAGCCCGTCGACCTCGACGACTTCATCGTCTGGGCAGCCATCGGTGTGGTGCTCGGCGGACGCACCGGCTACGTGCTGTTCTACGACCTGCCGCGCTACATCGCCAATCCGCTCGATATCGTCGCCGTCTGGCAGGGCGGCATGTCGTTTCATGGCGGCCTGATCGGCGTCATTCTCGCAATGACGCTGTTTTCCCGGTCTCGCGGCATCCGCACATGGTCGCTGTTCGACGTGGCTGCCGCCGGCGTGCCGGTGGGGCTTGGCCTCGTTCGCCTGGCAAACTTCATCAATTCCGAACTATGGGGCCGGCCGACCGACGTTCCATGGGCATTCGAATTCCCCAATGGCGGCCCATTTGCACGCCATCCGAGCCAGATCTACGAGGCGCTCCTCGAAGGGCTGGTGTTGTTCCTTGTCCTGCGCTTCCTCACCCATTCGCGGCTCAAGCTGAAGGCGCCGCGCTTCGTCGGCGGCGCCTTCATCGCCGGCTATGGCGCCTCGCGCATCTTCGTCGAATTCTTTCGCGAGCCCGACCAGCAGCTTGGCTACCTCCTTGGCACGAGCTGGCTGACCATGGGAATGGTGCTGTCACTGCCGATGGTGCTGGCCGGCATCTGGGCGATGGCTACAGCCAAGCCGGTGACAAAACCGCAGCCGGCATGACGCGGCTGAAGACCCGCATCGCCGAGCTGATCGGTGCGGTGGGACCGATCCCCATCAGCGAATACATGGCGCTCTGCCTGTTCGATCCGCTGGGAGGCTACTATACGACACGCGAGCCGTTCGGCGCCGCCGGCGACTTCGTCACCGCGCCGGAGATCAGCCAGATGTTTGGCGAGCTGGTCGCCATCTGGCTCTACCAGGCGTGGCTGGCGATCGACCGGCCGACGCCGGTCGCCATCGCCGAAATAGGCCCCGGCCGCGGCACGCTGATGAGAGATATGCTGCGCACGCTTTCGCGGCTCGATCCGACGCTTACCGCCAGCGCATCGTTCGCCTTGATCGAGACCAGTCCGCGGTTGACCGAGGTCCAGAAACGAACGCTTGCCGGGACGTCGGCCACCGTCGCCTGGCATGAGGCCGTGGACACACTACCGCAGGCGCCGCTTCTGATTGTTGGTAATGAGCTGTTTGACGCGGTGCCCATCCGCCAGTTCGTCCGCGCCGGAGCCGGCTGGCGCGAGCGGATGATCGGTCTCGACGATGCGAACCGGCTGCGCTTTTTCGTCGGCGCCGGCTCGCTCGACCCGATGCTGCTGCCGGAGGATGCCGAGAATGCGCCGGAAGGTGCGATCGTCGAGGTGGCGCCAGCCCGCGCCGCCCTGATGGCGGCCATCGCCGGGCGACTTGCCGGATTTGGCGGCGCCGGCCTGTTTCTCGACTACGGTCACCTCCAGCCCGGGATCGGCGACACCTTGCAGGCCTTGCGCAAGCACCGTCATGAGGACGTGCTGGCCAATCCGGGGCGGGCCGATCTCACAGCCCATGTCGATTTCGCTGCCCTCGCGGCAACCGTTCGGGCACACAGCCTCGATGCCCACCTCTCAACGCAAGGTGAATTCCTGCTCAAGATGGGGCTTCTCGAACGAGCTGGCCGGCTCGGCGCCAATGCCGATGAGGCAGCTCGCGAAAAGATCGCGGCCGACGTCGAGCGCCTCGCCGGCCCGCTGGCCATGGGCGAACTCTTCAAGGTGCTTGCCGTCCTCCCCGCCGGCATTGCCGTTCCGCCGTTTCCAAGCACGGATTGACTTTTCGCTGCCGCCTCTCCCACTCTCCCGTCTCCGACTAGCGCCCGACATCAACTGCGCCAGCCTTCAACTGACCAGCCTTCAACTGACCAGTCTTCAACTGCGCCCCTTCAACTCGCTTGACGAAATCGCCCATACGGACAACAAAGCCGCCATGCTGAATCAGACCAAACCGGATCCCGTTCGGTCGCCCTTGCTGGAAACGGCGCAAGGCATCCGCCACGGCTACTTCACGCGCGTCGGCGGCATTTCCAGCGGCATCTACCGGGGCCTCAACATCGGCACCGGCTCGAACGACGACCAGACGCTGGTGCGCGAGAATCGCCGCCGGGTCGCCGAATGGATGGGCGTGCCAGCAAACCATCTGCTGACCGCTCACCAAGTTCATTCGCCGGACGTCGTCATTGCCAGGGAGCCTTTTGCCGGCGAGCGGCCCAAGGCCGACGCCATTGTCACCGACCGGCCGGGCATTGCCGTCGGTGCCTCGACCGCCGACTGCGGACCGGTCCTCTTCGCCGACGCCGAGGCGCGCATTATCGGCGCCGCCCATGCCGGCTGGAAAGGCGCTTTCACCGGAGTGCTGGAAAACACCATCGCGGCAATGGAAAGCCTCGGCGCCCGGCGCGACCGCATCGTCGCAGTGCTCGGTCCTTCGATCGGCCCACGGAATTACGAAGTCGGACCGGAATTCGTCGCCCGTTTCGTCGACGCCGATGCCGGCAGTGCCCGCTATTTCGCGCCCTCCGCAAATGCCGGACACGCGATGTTCGATCTCAACCGCTACACGGTCGACCGGCTGACCAAGGCTGGCGTCAATGCCGAAGGACTTGGCCGCTGCACCTATGCCGAGGAAGAGCTTTTCTACTCCTATCGGCGCAGCACGCATCGCAACGAGCCCGACTACGGGCGGCAGGTTTCGGCAATCGTTTTGGAGGCTGACTGATGGCGCTGCATTTCGAACGCTCGGAATTCGACGCGCGGCGCGATCGACTGATGATCGAGATCGCCGAAAAGAAGCTCGACGCCGTCCTGCTGTTTGCCCAGGAAAGCATGTATTGGCTAACCGGCTACGACACCTTCGGCTTCTGCTTTTTCCAGTGCCTGGTGGTCAAGGCCGACGGCTCGATGGTGCTGCTGACGCGTTCGGCCGACTTGCGCCAGGCGCGCCACACCTCGATCATCGACAACATCGTTTTGTGGACGGACCGCAACGGCGCCAATCCGGCGGTAGATCTGCGCAATCTGCTCAACGAGCTTGACCTGCTCGGCGCCCGGATCGGCGTCGAATACGACACCCACGGCCTGACCGCCTATAATGGCCGGCGCCTCGACGAGCAGTTGCAGACCTTCGGGCAGATCGCGGATGCCTCCGGCATTGTCAGCCGGCTACGGCTATTCAAGAGCCCGGCAGAAATCGCCAAGGCGGAAAAAGCCGCAAATCTGGCCGACGACGCGCTGGACGCAGCACTGCCGCTGATCAAGCAGGGTGGCGATGAGGCGCTGATCCTCGCCGCCATGCAAGGTGCGATCTTTGCCGGCGGCGGCGATTATCCGGCCAACGAGTTCATCATCGGCTCCGGAGTCGACGCCCTGCTTTGCCGCTACAAGGCCGGTCGCCGCAAGCTCACCAAGAACGACCAGCTGACGCTCGAATGGGCCGGTGTCTTCCATCACTACCATGCGGCAATGATGCGCACGGTGTTGACCGGCAAGGTATCGAAACGCCACCAGGAATTGTTCGATGCCGCCCGCGCCGCGCTACTTGCAGTCGAGAAGGCGATGACGCCCGGTAATACGTTCGGCGACGTGTTCGACGCCCATGCCCGCACCCTCGAAGCCCACAACTTGACCAAGCACCGGCTCAATGCCTGCGGCTATTCGCTCGGCGCCCGCTTCACCCCGTCCTGGATGGATATGCCGATGTTCTATCAGGGTAATCCCGAACCGATTGCGCCGAACATGACGCTGTTCGCCCATATGATCATCATGGACTCCGAAACCGAAACCGCGATGACGCTTGGCCGCACCTATCTGACCACCGAATCCCAGCCGAAGCCGCTGTCCCGCCATGATCTCGACTTGATCGTGCAGTGAATCCATAATGGAGAGAGTGTGAGGGGCGTTCGTCGCCAAGGAGTTTTCAGGCTAATGAGACGATCGCATGTGACGACCGTGTCATTGCTCGTGGCGCTGGCACTGGCGGCCTGCACCAATGCGAAGGACGTTCTCGAACCCTCGGCCATTGCCCCGCAATCGACGCAATCCCTCTCCGGAGCCGGAGGTGCCGCGACGCCCCCCGCAACTCCGGCTCAGCCTGCCGGCACCGCGCAAACTGCAGATACGGCGCAGCCTTCCGCTGCAGCAGCCGTGCCGCCCGCCAAAAGCGCGGCTGCCATTGCGCGGACCCGGCTGCAGGTGGCGCCGATCGTCGGCGCCTCGGTAGAAGCCGCGACACCGCTGACCGCCGAGCTTCAGACACGCGCCAGGCAGCGCGGCATCACCTTGGCCGGCAGCACCGACCAGACCCCAACACATGTGCTCAAGGGCTATTTCTCGACCATGACGGAAGGCAAGGACACTACCGTCATCTATGTCTGGGACATCTATGACCCGGCCGGCAACCGGCTGCATCGCATCAACGGCCAGCAGAAGGCGCCCTCTGTTGGCGGCGGCGAAGGCTGGACGGCGGTCGCCCCGGCGACCATGCAGGCAATTGCCGACCAGACAATCGACCAGTTCGCCACCTGGCTTGGCGGCGGCGCCGGCTGACCTGGAGTATGATTTCCGAAAAGTGAATCCGGTTTTCGGAAAAGACCATCCTCAGACTGAAAGATAGAGCTATCCCCGATTCCGTCGGCATCGAAGTGGACCTATCGCGGCATCGTCAAGCCGTAAGCGTTTATTGAGATTAGCCGGCGGATTCCCATTCACGACGCTTGCAATACCGGCGCGGGCCGCTAAAAGCCCGACTAAGAGGCTGGAGTGCTATCGGAGTCTCTCAATCCTTCGCCAGGAACGGTGCATGAAGCTCTTCGCGGGCAATTCCAACAGGGTGCTGGCCGAATCAGTCGCCCGCTACCTCAACATTCCGCTGGGCAAGGCCAGCGTCAGGCGCTTCGCCGACCAGGAAATCTTCGTCGAGATCCAGGAGAATGTGCGCGGCGAGGACGTCTTCATCCTGCAGTCCACCTCGTTCCCGACCAACGATCATCTGATGGAACTGCTCATCATGATCGACGCCTTCATGCGCTCTTCGGCCAAGCGCATCACTGCGGTTATTCCTTATTTCGGCTATGCCAGGCAGGATCGCCGTGCCTCGGGCCGCACACCGATCTCGGCCAAACTGGTCGCCAACATGATCACGAGGGCGGGCGTCGACCGGGTGCTGACCCTGGATCTCCATGCCGGCCAGATTCAAGGCTTCTTCGACATCCCGACCGACAATCTGTTTTCCGTGCCGGTCATGGCCCGCGACGTAAAGGCGAAATACAAGCAGCTTGCCAATGTCATGGTGGTGTCGCCGGATGTCGGCGGCGTGGTCCGCGCCCGCGCGCTCGCCAAGCGCATCGACGCCCAGCTTGCCATCGTCGACAAGCGCCGCGAGCGCCCCGGCGAATCGGAAGTCATGAACGTCATCGGTGACGTGCGCGGCAAGGATTGCCTGTTGATCGACGACATCATCGATTCGGGCGGCACGCTGTGCAATGCGGCCGATGCGCTGCTTGCCGATGGCGCCACCAGTGTGACCGCCTATACTACCCATGGCGTTTTGTCCGGCGGCGCCATCGCCCGCATCGGCGCCTCGAAACTGCAGGAACTGGTCATCACCGATTCCATCCAGCCGACCCAGGCAGTGCTGGACGCCGCCAATATCCGCGTCATCTCCATCGCCGAACTGATGGGCGAGGCGATCTCGCGCACGGCGACCGAGGAATCGGTGTCGAGCCTGTTCGATTAATGCGTGTCGCGCAAAACTGTGCAGCGGTTTTGCGATAACGACATGCATACAACAAGAACCCAAAGCGCGTCGCATGAGGCCGGTCGAACGCGACGCCCTTCAGGGCTGCGCCTCAGGCCGAGCCGGACCACTTGTTCGTCGCACACCTTCGCCAGCATCACGGGCGCCCCGCATGTAACCGCGTGGCGAGGCTCCCAGCATGCGCTTGAACATGGTGATGAACGCCGGCACGCTGTCATAGCCGAGATCGAGCGCCACCCTCGTGATCGGCTCGCCGTCGGCCAGCCGTGGCAGCGCCGCGAACAGACAGGCCTGCTGACGCCAGGTCGACAGCGACAATCCGGTCTGGCGGTGGAACGCGCGGGTGAAAGAGCGGCGGCTCATGCCGACGATAGCGGCCCACTCGTCGATCGTCGCATGCGGTGACGGTGCCGAGACGAAGCGCCGGCACAGCGTCGCCAACCTTGCATCGGACGGGAACGGAAGGCCGAGCGGCCGTTCCGGCAGGTTCGGGATTTCGTGCAGCAGGAGCTTCATGATCAGTCTGCCCCGCCCCTTCAGCTCGGCGCCTTGCGGCAGCTTTTCCGATTCCACGATCAGGCTGTGCATCAGGTCGGTGATGCCGACGACACGCAACCCGTCCGGCAGGCCGGGAATGGCCTCCGGCATCACATAGACGGACCGCATGCTGACGTCGCCCAGCATCTCGACGGAATGTTCGGTGCCGGCGGGGATCCACATCGCGTGGTCCGGAGGCACCATCCAGCGCCCATGCCGCGTCGTCACCAGCACGACACCGACCAGCGCGTGCAGCAACTGGCTGCGGCTATGATGGTGCCGTGGCACATGGTAGCCGTCCGGATATTCGGTCGGCAGCGCCACTGCCGGCCCGACGGCCTCTTCCAGCCATTGCCAGCGACGCTCATGCAACAGCCCGAGATCGGTGTCGCCCGCTCTGAACATTTCCCTGCCATGCGGCATCAGCTATGGCCCACTTGCGAAACTATTGGACCAAACCACGAAAGAAGTCGCGTGACAAGCAACGTATAAGGCTGCGCCCTATAAGACCGCCTGCGGGAGCGCCCGCCAAAAAGACCACGGAGCCTGCCTTGACCGATACCACAGCAACCGCCGACGCCAAGCCGGCAGCGGCCAGCCACATTTCAGCTCAGGCGACGGCCTTCACCGTCATCCTGGCGGTGAGCTTCTGTCATTGCATCAACGACATCATGCAGTCGCTGCTGTCGGCGATCTATCCGCTGCTGAAGGACAATTATGGTCTCGATTTCTGGCAGATCGGCCTTTTGACTTTTACCTTCCAGGTGACGGCATCCTTGCTGCAGCCGGTGATCGGCATGATTATCGACAAGCGGCCGATGCCTTATTCGCTGCCCTACGGCATGGCTTCTTCGCTGATCGGGCTGGTCGTGCTGGCCTATGCCGGACATTACTCGCTGCTCCTCATCGGCGCCTCGCTGATCGGCATCGGCTCGGCGATCTTCCACCCGGAATCCTCGCGCATCGCCCGCTTCGCCTCCGGTGGCCGGTTCGGTCTTGCGCAGTCGCTGTTCCAGGTCGGCGGCAATTTCGGCCAGGCGATGGGGCCGCTGCTGGCAGCATTCATCGTCGTGCCCTTCGGCCAGACCAGCATCGCCTGGTTTGCCGGCGGCTCGCTGATCGGCATCATCGTGCTGTGGCAGGTTGGCGGCTGGTACAGCCGCCTGCGCGCCGCACAGGGCACCCGCAAAGCGGCAGGCTTCGTTTCGCCTTTCCCGCGCCGCAAGGTCCTGGGCGCGCTGGCGGTGCTGACCTTGCTGGTATTGACCAAGAACGCCTACATCGCCAGCCTGTCCAGCTACTACACCTTCTATGCCATCCATAAATTCGGCGTTTCGGTGCAGATGTCGCAGGTCATGCTGTTCCTGTTCCTCGGCGCCTCGGCCCTGGGCATCCTGCTCGGCGGCCCGTTCGGCGACCGCTACGGACAGAAGGCGATGATCTGGTTCTCGATCGTCGGCGTGCTGCCCTTCACCCTGGCCCTGCCCTACGCCAATTTCGAGTGGACAATGGTTCTCACCGTGCTGATCGGCCTGATCCTGTCCTCGGCCTTCTCGAACATCGTCGTATTCGCGCAGGAACTGGTGCCCGGCCGGGTCGGCATGATCGCCGGCATCTTTTTCGGCTTCGCCTTCGGCATGGGCGGCATCGCGGCCGCCGTGCTTGGCGTCGTCGCCGACATGAAGGGCATCGATTTCGTCTTCCAGGTCTGCTCGTATTTGCCGCTGCTCGGGCTGCTGACGGTTTTTCTTCCCAACATGAAGGAGGCGAGGAAGCTCAAGGCGGGGACCACGATCGGGTGAAGTTTGGGTTGGACTTCGGCTTCCCCGCCCACCGGGCAGCGCGAAATTCGGTTCTCGACATAGACTTCGAGCCGGTCAGGGCCGCCGCTTAGCGACATCGCGGCCATTGGCTGACACGCTCCGTCATCTGAAACACGCTCCGTCATCTGAGCTTGAAAGCACGCGTCGCCCGCATCAGCCGGAATGCCTGCTCGGCAGCGTTCGCCAGCAGCGTGTCGGCGTCACGGATCGCGTCTTCGAGGGAACACGGTCGGCACAGAATGCTGAAGAAGGCATCGATGCCGATGTCGTGGGTCGCCTCTGCACCTGCTCCGATCGTTCCTGCCAAGGCGATGACGGGCAGATTGTGACGTTTCGCGCGCCGGGCAATCTCGGCTGGTATCTTTCCAAAGCTCGTCTGACCATCCAGGCCACCCTCGGCTGTCATGACGATGTCGGCGTTTGACAGCCGATGATCGAGATCCATATACCGCAGGATCAGGTCGAAGCGCGGATGCAGCCGGGCTCCAACAAAGGCGTGAAGTCCGGCGCCGAGTCCCCCGGAAGCTCCTCCGCCGACAAGCGGCGTCACGTCGACGCCGAGGTCGCGGCGAACGACGTGAGCGACATTTTCCATGCCCTGCTCGAGCAAAACCACCTGATCAGGTGTTGCACCCTTTTGCGGGCCGAACACCCGAGCGACGCCTCTCTCGCCGAGCAGCATGTTGTAGGGATTTACCGCGACGTCGACACGAACATTCGAAAGGCGATGATCACGACTGGAAAGATCGACACGAGCTAGCGATGAGAGGGCCGAGCCGCTCCCCGAAATGGGACGGCCGCCGCCATCGAGCAGACGCACGCCTAATGCTTGGGCCATGCCGGTTCCTGCATCGTTGACACCCGAGTCACCGCAGCCGATCAGAATTCTTTCCGCGCCAAGATCGAGCGCAAAACGAATCAACTCACCAACCCCATAACTTGTAGTGCGGGTCGGGTCACGCATGTCCGTGGGGACGAGCCGGAGCCCGGCAGCCGCCGCGATTTCCAGAACTGCTGTCCGTTTCTTTCTTCGCCCGAGAAAACCGACATTGGCCGCCACGGGTTGTCCCACCGGTCCCGTCACTGTGACGGAATGCAGCTCGCCATCAGACAATTCAACAAGGGTCCGCGTAAAATCCTCGCCGCCATCCACCATTGGAAGGCCCAGGATCTTTGCTGTCGGAACGGCATTGCGAACGCCGCGCGCCAATGCAGCGATGACATCACGAACGCCGAGGCTCTCCTTAAAGCCGGAGGGTGCGACCAATACTCGAAGCCGTCTTCGTTTCGTCAATCCTTTCTTTTTCGACATTCTACGGCTCTCCAACAAGTTGCAGATGGAGCGTGTTGAGCAGGGCTCCGGTGGCTGGCCACACGGCGACCGCGAACACGACGATGAGGATGAACTGCATCGGCAGCAGGATTGAGCTGAGCAAGGCGAGGTCTTTCGGGCCGTAGCCTTCCTCGTCGACCCCCGCGAAAAGCGCCACCGGTTTCGCGCAGATCGCGAGGGTTTGGCAAAAGCCGGTCGCCGAGACGAGGACAAACATTGCCAGGAGAGGGTCGAGCCGCGCTGTCGATGCGAGCATCAGCGCCGGGGGCAGCAGCACCGAGACACGCGCCGTGCGACTGTGGATCACGAGATGACTGAAAAGCCCAAGCAAGGCTAATAAGGAGATAAGCGCCAACGGGCCCAAGCCGGCGCCGCGCAGCGGATCGACAGTCGTCTCGATCAACCACCGATTGAGGCCTGATGCCGTCAGGCCGTCTGCCAAGCAGATCGTCGCCGCCAGAAACAAGAGCAGCTTCCACTCCGCACCCTTGATTGCATCGCCAAACGCCACGGAGCCTACTCTAGGAAGTGTGGCCAAGAGAGCGCCGCCAAGAGCGACAACGGTGGCATCAAGTCCGTGGACAGGTTCGGTCAGCCACGCGATGACAACCCCGCCGGCGATCCAGAGTATCGGCTGCCGTGCCAATCCGGCACCGCCACTAGTCACCGTCGTTGGCTGCAAAAGGGTCATCCGCCGTTCGACCGGCGACAGGAAAAGCCGGAGCAGGCATTCGACCGAAAGGAAGGTGCTTACGGCCGCAAACGGCAGGCCGAAAGCGATCCATTCCAGATAGCTTACTTTCACACCCGAGAGGCGGCCGACCATTTCGATCGCCAGCAGATGGGCACCGGCGCCGACGGGCGATGCAATGGCCGAGAGCAGGATAACAGTGGGGAACAGCAGCGCGAAGGCCCTTCGCAACCGGGCGCTTCCACAGCGTCCCGCGATCGCCTGAAAGGCGGGGATCATCAAAGCTGCGCGACCTGAGGTCGACGGAATGACGAAGGCTGTGGCGATCATGACGGCCGTCAAGGAATAGGCGATTGCGCGAACCGATCGCATGCGCCCCGTCACGAGGCCGAGAACGCGATCTGCGACCCCACTCGCCTTGAAGGTGGCCGCCAACATGAAGGAGGCAAGCAATAGCCAGATCAACTCATCGCCGAGCGCATGAAACAGCGCGCCTGGATCACGGTTGACCAGCAGCGCCATTGCCAGCCCGGCGGCGATCGCAACGAAGGTGTCGTCGAACGGCGTCAGGGTCCACCCGATGATCGCGACAAGCAGGATCTCGAGCGCTCGCCGGGCGTCGGACGGGAGCGCGGAGAGGCCGAATTCAATGATGGCCACACACAGGGATACACAGGTTCCGATCAGTGCGGCTCGCCATATCGGCCAGAGCACCGGCGGTGTCCTTTCCCGAAGGGTGGCGTCACTGTCGGTCCGAAAATCTACTTGTGCCAACCGAAACCTCGTCTAGTTCGCCGCCAACGTGGCGATGAGGGCGTCGCACACCCTCCGCTCGAACTTAGGAGGTTCCGATTAGACGCTTGCGAGGGCTCCGGTTAGAATTTGGTGAGAGGCATTATCCGATCGCCGGCAGGATTACCGCATGACCGTTCGAGGCCGCATCTTCCTATTTCAAATCGTCATTCTCGCCCTTGTCGGACTGATTTCAGGACTGGCATTCGCAACACTCCAGCTGACAGAGGAATTCGTCCGCCGAATCGACAGCGTCCACGGGCGGTTCGAGGCGCTCGCCGAACTCAATGGGCAAGCCAACAATTACACCGAGCAACTCGCTGAAGTCTTGCTGCTTGGGCCCGAGCAAATGCCGGATTTCGAAGCGGCGCGAGAAGCAGTGAAATCCGGATTCTACAAGCTGGAGGGCGCCACTCGCGAGGAACTCGGTGCTCTCGGATATTGGAGCGATAGACGCCAGGAGGAGGCCGAACTCAGATTCGTCGGTCGCGTCAAGGCGCTGTTTGAGGCGATCGATCGGGCCGCCCAGCGACTGTTCAGCCAGCGAACAAAGGGGGATCCAAAGGGCATCGTAGACGCCTTCCGCAACGATGTGGAGCACCGATTAGAGAACGATCTTGAAGAAATGATTGAAGCCGCTTTGCACGATGAGCGCAGGGAGGTTGGAGAGGAACTCGCCGGCGTCCGTGGCGCACAATGGCGGCTGCTGCTGCTGACCGGCGGCTTCGCTGCGTTGCTCATGCTGGGCAGTCTGGGGTTCGGCCTGGTCCTGCGACGATCAATCGCCACACCTGTGCGTGAACTGAACGAAAGCGCCAAAGCCATCGCTGCAGGCAAGCTCGACCATCGCGTTTCCGCGACCGGACGCGACGAGTTCGCTTCCCTCTCGCGAAGTTTCAACAGCATGGCCGAGGCTCTCGAGATCGAACGTGCTGCTCTGATTTCGGTACAGGACCGCTTGGAGGCGGAGGTTCAGTTGCGCACCCGTGAACTGCGGAAAGCCAATGAGCAACTGAGAGCGATCGATAGCCGACGCACACAATTTTTTGCGGAGGCAAGCCACGAACTCCGCACGCCGTTGACGATTCTCCGCGGAGAGGCCGACGTTGCCCTCCGCGGCCAACCGCGTGTTCGATCTTACCGCGAAGCTCTGAGCCGAATCCGCAATTGCGCTGAAGATATGGCTCGCAACCTGGGGGACCTTCTGGCATTCGCCCGCTCCGAAGCTGAAAATTTCAGGTTCTCCTTGCGCAACATCGATACCGGCGAGGTTGTGAAGGCGGCCGTTCAGGAGGCTTCCGTACTCGCAGGTCCCAAGCAGATATCCATTGATCTGTCGCTCAACCCAGACCATTGCCTCATTCGGGGTGACGCCCAGCGCCTAAAGCAAGCGCTGCTGATCGGCTTCGACAACGCCATAAAGTACTCAAAGCCATATCAGACGATAGCAGTCGAGATGGCTGAGCGTCATGGAATGCTTGAGATCGCCATCCGCGACAACGGTTCAGGGATCGATGCCAACGATCTCCCGTTCGTGTTTGACCGATATTATCGCGGGCGTGTCGGAGGGAGGTCCGCAGCCGACGGCCTTGGTGTTGGCCTCGCGATCGCCAAGGAGATTATAGACGGGCACAATGGCACAATCGGCCTTGAAGGAATTGAGCCTTCGGGAACCCTCCTCAGAATCAGACTGCCGCTGGTACATCGCACCCATGATTCGAATCCTGATCGTTGAAGACGACCGGCGTGTCTCCGACTTTCTCCGCCGGGGGTTGGAGGCCGAAGGCTTCCACGTGAGTGTCGCGGAGGACGGTCGCGAGGGACTAGCCATTATTCGTACGGATCCATTCGATCTCGTGATCCTGGACCGTCTGCTTCCCTACCTGGACGGCCTTGAGCTGTGCCGGATCGTGCGATTGGAGCAGTGGCCGGTTCTCATCCTGATGCTGACCGCGAAGGAGACAATTCAGGATCGCGTAGATGGGCTCAAGGGCGGTGCCGACGATTACCTGACGAAACCGTTTGCGTTTGATGAACTGGTGGCCAGGATTGACGCGCTGCGCCGACGCCGTCAGGGTGCAGTGGATCGACAATTGCTTCGAGTGAGCCGCCTCAATCTCGACACGAGCGCTCGTCGTTTTGCGGACGGCGACCGGGAAATCAGCCTTACCCGACGTGAATTCGACCTTCTGCATTTTCTCATGCTCAACGCGGGGAAAGTGGTTAGCCGCGAGCGCATCCTCAACAATGTCTGGTCATACAGCTTCGAACCCGGGACGAAGATCGTGGAGGTATACATTCGCTATCTGCGTGCGAAGCTCGGGCCGGATGCATCGGCCAGCATTCAGACAGTTCGTGGGATCGGCTACATGCTGGTCGAGCGGAAGCCATAGAAGGTAGAGCGAAACTCTTTATCGCACCGTTCTCGCCACTCGCTGGAAACCTCCCCTTTCCGCAACGCCGCTTCCACCGCTTGTTTCCGAATAGGTGTTCATCGGCTCCCTTCCATGCTGCCGGCGCGCGCCGTCCACCCGCCGTGGGCATTGCCCCGCCGCGGTTCCCCTTTCCACCCGCCGCGGTTCCCCTTTCCATTTGTGTTCGGGCTTGGGCGGCGACACCGATTTTGGCGGCCGTTAACCGCTTTCGTAATTCACGGCCTCTACCCCCAGGCCTGCAGCCACCCAGTCGGGGAAGCCGCCTTCGAACCGGCGCGGGGCCCAGCCTCGTGCCCTGAGGATTGCCAAGGCGTCGGGCGAAAGAACGCACTGGACTCCACGACAATAGGCGACAACGGGTGAAACAAGAGATGCCAAAATGTTGGAGTTCGTTGTTCGTGCGGCCGTCGTTGGAATCGGCGCGACAGCCCTGATGGACCTCTGGGGATGGTTTCTGAAGCGAATGTTCGCGATTCCACCGCTTGATTACGCCTGGGTCGGCCGCTGGATCGGGCACTTTCCACATGGACGTTTTGCACATGCGAATATCGCACAAGCTGCCCGCGTTCGCGGCGAAACCGCCATTGGATACCGCCATTGGATGGAGTGCGCATTACGCGACCGGCATCGTATTTGCCGCAGCGCTGATTGGAGTGTGGGGCCTCGACTGGGCACGGCACCCGACAGTGCTTCCGGCCCTGTTGGTCGGCGTCTGCATCATCGTCGCCCGTTCTTCGTGATGCAACCGGCTTTTGGGATCGGCATCGCGGCTTCGAAAGTTCCCAACCCGCGCACTGCGCGCCTGCGCAGCCTTATGGCCCATCTGTCTTTCGGGATTGGGCTGTACGTTGCAGCATCGCTTTCGGCATTGCTACTTCCGGCCTGATGGGCCGCCCGCTTGCACCTCGCGCCGCCTTCCGCTATAGAGCCGCCACCCGCGTAGACACCCTTGGAGGCAACGCGGCGGAAGGCCGCCTTCCCGCATGATCCCGAAAAGTGGATTCCGGTTTTCGGACCAGGTCATGCGTCAGCTATGTCGGCTTTCGACGTTTACGGCCCCGGCACGTTGCCGGCCGCGAACGCTCCAGAACAACGCGAAAGGAAATGCCATGAGCCACGATACTTACGAGCTCAAGGCCGAAGCGCGCGAACAGGTCGGTAAGGGGTCCGCCCGTGCAGTTCGCCGCAACGGTAAAGTGCCTGCAGTGATTTACGGCGACAAGCAGCCTCCCCTGGCGATTGCGCTGACCTACAAGGACATCTACTACAAGATCCATGGCGGCGGGTTTCTGACCACGGTCGCCACGATCGATGTCGACGGCAACAAGATCCAGGTTCTGCCCAAGGATTTTCAGCTCGACCCGGTCAAGGATTTCCCTGTCCATGTCGATTTCCTGCGCATCGGCAAGGATACCGAAGTCAACGTCGATGTGCCCGTGCACTTCATCAATGAAGACAAGTCGCCCGGCATCAAACGCGGCGGCGTGCTCAACATCGTGCGCCACGAGGTCGAGTTCCACTGCCCGGCCAATGCGATCCCGGATTTCATCACCGTCGATCTCACCGGTACCGATATCGGCGATTCGATCCACATTTCGGCCGTCACCTTGCCGGCCGGCGTCAAGCCGGTGATCTCCGACCGCGACTTCACCATCGCGACCATTGCCGGCTCCTCGGCGATGAAGCCGGAGGCTGCGGAAGAGACGACTGAAGCGGCTGCGCCCGAAGCGGCTCCTGCCGCCGAAGAGAAGTAACCCCTTCCCGCCCGGAGGCGACGATGCTTGTCTTTGCAGGCCTCGGCAATCCGGGCGCGAAATACGCCAACAACCGGCACAATGTCGGCTTCATGGCGGCGGACGCGATGGCCCGCCGCCATTCCTTTTCGCCTTGGTCGAAGAAATTCCAGGGTCTGATTGCCGAAGGCACGCTTGCCGGCGAAAAGGTGATCCTGATCAAGCCGCAGACCTTCATGAACCTGTCCGGCCAGGCGGTCGGCGAAGCCTTGCGCTTCTACAAGCTCGGCCCTTCGGCGCTGACTGTCTTTTATGACGAGATCGACCTTGCCGCCGGCAAGGTGCGGGTCAAAGTCGGTGGCGGTTCCGGCGGCCACAACGGCATCCGCTCCCTCGACCAGCACGTCGGCAAGGATTTTCGCCGTGTGCGCATCGGCGTCGGCCATCCCGGCGTCAAGGAAATGGTGCACGGCCATGTGCTTGGCGATTTCGCCAAGGGCGACCGCGAATGGCTGGACGTGCTGCTCGACGCAATCGCCGATGGTGCCGGATTGCTTGCCAAGGGCGACGACAATTCGTTCATGAACCGCGTGACGCTGGCGCTGCGCGACAAGCTCACGCCGACGGACGACGACGATCGCCCGCCGCCCAAGGCGCCAAAGGCGCAAAGCCACGTCCGCCAGGCGCGGCCGCAGCAGCCGGCGGCCAAGCTGCCCGAAACCGGCCCGATGGCGGCCATGCTGAAGAAGCTTTTTGGCGGCAAGGACTGAGCCATGGATCTGGATGACATTCAGGAATTGGTCCGTCTCATCAGACAGAAGTATGTTGATTATTTCGTCACCGCTGCCGGCGAACTTGCTCGCAACAGCCAAGGATCGCATGCGACCGAAATCAAGTTTTCGAACGTCGATTCCTTCTATCGAAATTTCATCGCGGTTGATTTCGTCAGTAATGACGGACAGCCAAATCCGCAATTCATCAACAGCGATTCCTATGTGAAATTCTCTCCGGATATTCACGCCGGGATGGGTGGAATGGATGTCCTCATCTCACCTTTCAGGTGGGATGAGGTTCATTTTAAATTCCCTATAAATGAGCTCGACGGCGATCTCTTCGACGAATGGTTTCGCGGCTGGTTCGATATCGATAGCGAGCGTGAAACATCGGAGACCGTCGGAAACGTCATTCACAGTGCGCAATTGCTCGAGGGGCAACTGACCATCGATTTCGGAACCGCTGAGGTCGACGCGTTCTGGCATCTTCTGCAAATACTGAGCAGGTCCGGCGTTCGTTCGTTGGCGATAGGCACCGATGACATCGCGCAGCGTCTGAATTGAATTGCGCCTTGACGATCATCGGGGCTTTCGCCCATAGCCCTGATTAAATTTCGATTTCCCGATAGGACCAGACAAAAATGGGTTTCAAATGCGGCATCGTTGGCTTGCCCAATGTCGGCAAGTCGACGCTCTTCAATGCGTTGACCAGGACGGCGGCCGCGCAGGCCGCCAATTATCCGTTCTGCACCATCGAACCGAATACCGGCGAGGTGGCGGTGCCCGACCCGCGCCTGCAGAAGATCGCCGCGATCGGCAAGTCGAAGGAGATCATCCCGACCCGCATCTCGTTCGTCGACATTGCCGGCCTGGTGCGTGGCGCCTCCAAAGGCGAAGGGCTTGGCAACCAATTCCTCGCCAACATCCGTGAGGTCGACGCCATCGTCCATGTGCTGCGCTGCTTCGAGGATGACGACGTCACCCATGTCGAGGGCCGCATCGATCCTGTCGCTGATGCCGAGACCGTCGAAACCGAATTGATGCTTGCCGACCTCGACAGCCTTGAGCGCCGCATCGTGCAGATCCGCAAGCGTGCCGCCGGCAAGGACAAGGAAGCAGCGACCGCACTTCCGATGATGGAAGCGGCGCTTGAACTGCTGCAGGCCGGCAAGCCCGCCCGCATCCTGCTCAACGGCATCTCGGCTGAGGATCTACGCATCCTGCAGGGGCTGAGTCTCTTGACCTCACACCCGGTGCTTTACGTCTGCAACGTCGCGGAAGCCGATGCCGCCACCGGCAACGCGCATACCAGGGCGGTCGAGAAGATGGCCGCCGCGCAAGGTGCCCGCACCGTTGTGATTTCCGCGGCGATCGAGGCCGAGGTCGCCCAGCTCTCGGACGAAGAGGAAATGGAATTCCTGGCAACGCTCGGTCTGGACGAACCCGGCCTGAACAAGGTCATCCGCGCCGGCTACGAGCTGCTCCAGCTCATCACCTACTTTACCGTTGGCCCCAAGGAGACACGCGCCTGGACCGTGCACAAGGGCGCCAAGGCGCCGCAGGCAGCAGGCGTCATCCACACCGATTTCGAGCGCGGCTTCATCCGCGCCCAGACCATCGCCTATGAGGACTTCGTCAGGCTAGGCGGCGAAGTCGCGGCCAAGGAGGCCGGCAAGGCGCGCGACGAAGGCAAGGAGTATGTCGTCCAGGACGGCGACATCATGCTGTTCAAGTTCAACACCTGACCTGGCGAGGGAGCCCAATGGTCACCATTGCCGTCGCTCGATGACAAACTTCAAAGCAGGGCGTCGCAGTGGCTCTTGCGCTGCTTGACGGGCCATCGTGCGGGGTCTAAGGGGCCTCTGCACCGGCCTCGCGCCTCGCCTGCCCGTGTCCGTGCGATGTGACTGACGCGCCCCCTCCAAACGAACGCTCTTTGGCAACAGCAAGGGAGACCCGGCGATGATCAAGGCCTTCGTCGTCGACAATGATCGCCTGCGCCTGGTCGACGATCTCGTGCAAAACAGCGACACTGTCGTCTGGGTCGACCTCTTCAACCCGACAAAGGAGGAAGAGACGACAATCGAGACCTGGCTCGGCATCGCCGTTCCGACGCGGGAAGAGATGGAGGAGATCGAGATCTCGAGCCGTCTCTACGTCGAGGACGGCGCCTACTTCATGACCGCCATTCTGCCTGCGCAGACCGAGGTGAACGATCCCTTGATGTCGCCGGTCACCTTCGTGCTCGCCGGAAGCAGGCTGATCACCGTGCGTTACCACGAGCCGAAGGCGTTCAAGACCTTTCCGCTGCGCGCCGAGAAGGTGGCGACCGGCTGCACCAGCGGCGACACCATCCTGATCGGACTGCTGGAGGCGATCGTCGACCGCCTCGCCGACATTCTGGAGCGCGCCGGCCGCGACGTCGAGGCGATCTCGCGCGACATCTTCGAGGCACGCTCGACCAAGGTTTCCAAGCGCAACCGCGACTTCCAGGAGCTGTTGAAAGGCATTGGCCGCAAGGAGGACCTCGCCTCCTCGATCCGCGACAGCCTAATCTCGCTGCAGCGCCTTGCCGGCTTTCTCGCCCATGCCTCCACGCAAAGCAGGATGAGCAAGGATATCCGCGCTCGCATCAAGACCTTGTCGCGCGACGTGCTGTCGCTCGCCGACCACGCCACGTTCCTGTCGCAGAAGATCAGCTTCCTGCTCGACGCGACGCTCGGCATGATCTCGATCGAGCAGAACGCCATCATCAAGATCTTCTCCGTCGCCGCTGTCATCTTCCTGCCGCCGACGCTTGTCGCTTCGATCTACGGCATGAATTTCGACATCATCCCTGAGCTCAAATGGCACTTTGGCTATCCCTTCGCCATCGGCATGATGGTGCTTTCGGCAATCCTGCCCTTCTGGTATTTCCGCCGCCGCGGCTGGCTATAGGGTCGTCAATACCGCGCTGCGGCTTGGGCGCAGCGGGCTGGCGCAATAGAAATTGCTTGACCAAATGCCGCCCTGCCTGCATCCGGGACCCGGACCCGTAGCGATCGTACAATCCTGAACAGGATTTCCAGACCATGACCGCAAAGACCTGGGCTTATGAGGATTTTGTCGAGGGCGCTTCGCTCGACCTGGGCACCAAGCTGGTAAGCGCCGCCGAAATCATAGAATTCGCCAACGAGTTCGATGCCCAGCCGATGCATCTCGACGAGGCCGCGGGCAAGGCCAGCATCCTCGGCGGGCTGGCGGCTTCAGGCTGGCACACCTGCGCCATGTTCATGCGCATGCTGTGCGATGCCTTCCTGCTCGACTCGACCTCCCAGGGCGCGCCGGGCGTCGACCAGGTCAAATGGAAACGGCCTGTCCTGGCCGGCGACCTGTTGACCGGCAGCACCACCGTCCTTGCCAAGCGACTGTCCAGATCGAAACCCCGCCTTGGCCTGGTGACCATGCGCAGCGAGTTGTTCAACCAGCGCGGCGAAGGTGTTTTCGAGCTCGAAAACACCGTCATGTTCCTCACCCGCGAGGGCAGTGCGTGAGCCTCGACGAATTCTTCTGCATCGGTATCACCGTCACGCTCGGTTCACATCGATTCGAACCGGAGGCGGTCAAGGCGTTCGCCCGCAAATACGACCCGCAGATATTCCATATCGACGAAGAGGCGGCGAGGAACAGCATATTCGGCGGGCTCTGCGCCTCGGGCTGGCACACCGCCGCCACCTGGATGAAATTGAACCTCCAGGCTGGCATAGAGGCAGAGGTCGCCCGCTGGCCCGGTCCCGGGCCGGTGCCGGAATTCGGTCCCTCGCCCGGCTTCAAGAACCTCAAATGGCCCAAACCTGTCTATGCCGGGGAAACCGTGACTTTCACCCGCACCGCGCTGGCCCATCGCCCCATCGCCTCGCGACCGGGCTGGCGGCTGCTGACGCTCCGCTCGGAGGCCTTCGATTCGACCGGCGACAAGGTCATCGAATTCGAAAGTGCCGTGCTGGTGAAGGTGGAGTGAGCGGAGTTCTTCCCTTCTCCACAAGAAGGGGAGAAGGAAGAAACGCTCAATGCCCCTCAAACCCGATCAGCGTCCTCACCGGTACGCCGAGCGCCTCTAACCTCTCGCGGCCGCCAAGGTCCGGCAGGTCGATGACGAAGCAGGCGGCGAGGATGTCGGCGCCGATCTGCCGCAATAGCTTGACGGCCGCCTCGGCCGTGCCGCCAGTGGCGATCAAATCGTCGACGAGGATTACCTTCTCGCCTGGAGAAACACCGTCTTTGTGCATCTCCATCTCGTCCAGCCCGTATTCCAGGCTGTAGGCGACGCGCACCGTCTCGGAAGGCAACTTGCCCTTCTTGCGGATCGGCACGAAGCCGGCCGAGAGCTGGTGGGCGATGGCGCCGCCGAGAATGAAGCCGCGCGCCTCGATGCCGGCGATCTTGTCGATCTTGAGGCCGGCATAGGGATGCACCAGTTCGTCGATGGCGCGGCGGAAGGCCCGCGCATTGCCGAGCAGCGTGGTGATGTCGCGAAACAGGATGCCCGGCTTGGGATAATCCGGAATGGTGCGGATCGCGGCAAGCAGCGTCTCTTCGAGCGAGGATTTCATCAAGCGGCTCTCCGGGCCTTTCAGATTCGGCTGAAGACGTGAAGGGAATTGGCCAATCGTAACCCGGTGCAGCTAAGTCCGGCTACGGCCATGTGACGCCTGACGGAAAATTGTCCGGCAAAGGGGCCACTCTGCGCCGGCAGCGATGAATCGACATGCCTGCAATGAGAAGGGCGTCTTTCGACGCCCTCGCATTCTCGTAGATCGCAGGGCTCAGTGCGCCACGCCGGCCCACACCTTGCGCTTGGTCAGGTAGACCAGTGCGCCGAACAGCAGCAGGAAGACCAGTACGCGAAAGCCGGTCTTCTTGCGGTCCTCGAGGTGTGGCTCGGCCGCCCACATCAGGAAGGCCGACACGTCACGCGAATACTGGTCGACCGTCTGCGGCGCGCCGTCATCATAGGTTACCTGGCCGTCAGAGAGCGGCTTCGGCATCTTCAGCGACACGCCGGACAGGAAGTACGGATTGTAGTACGTGCCTTCTGGTATGACCATGCCCGCCGGCGGCTGCTGGTCGTAGCCGGTCAGCAGCGAGTGGATGTAGTCGGGGCCGCCCTGGGCATACTGGGTAAAGATATCGAAGACGAAGCGCGGGAAGCCGCGTTCGACCCCGCGCGCCTTTGCCAGCAGCGACATGTCGGGCGGTGCTGCGCCGCCATTTGCCGCCGCCGCCGCTTCCACATTGGGGAACGGCGCCGGGAAATGGTCGGACGGCTTGCCGGGACGATCGAACATGTCGCCGGCATCGTTCGGTCCGTCATGGATCGTATATTCGGCCGCCAGCGTCTTGATCTGCGCATCCGAATAGCCAAGGCCCTCCAGTGTACGGAACGCCACCAAATTCATCGAATGGCAGGCCGAGCAGACTTCCTTGTAGACCTTCAGCCCGCGCTGCAGCTGGGCCTTGTCGTAGGTGCCGAATGGCCCGGCGAAGCTCCAATCCATTTCCTTCGGTTCGTGTATCGGGAAATGCGTCGGCGCCGCCTCATTGTGCGCCTCTTCCTGGGCGCTGGCTCCAGTGCTTGCGGCACCCATGCCCGCGGCCACAAGGCCAAGCAGCGCCAGCGAGGAGAGAATCTTCTTCATGCCAAATCCCCTTGAGATTCTCTGACGCGCCGTCACCGTCTCGAGCATGACCTTGTCCGAGTACCGGTTTCCACTTTTCGGAATCATGCTCAGCCCTTGGTTTCCGGCGCGGTCGTGGCGCCGGCAGGATGTCCACCGCCGCCCTTGTTCTTCTCGAGCACCGCCTCGGTGATCGAGTTCGGCAGCCGCCGCGGCTTTTCGATCAGCCCGAGCACCGGCAGCGCTACCAGGAAGAAGGCGAAGTAGAACAGCGTCGCCATCTGCGCCATGAATACATAGCTGCCCTCGGCCGGCTGCGAGCCCAGCCAGCCGAGCAGGATGGAGTCGGCCACGAACAGCCAGAAGAACAGCTTGTACCAGGGCCGGTAGACTGCCGAGCGCACCTTCGAGGTGTCGAGCCACGGCACCAGGAACAGCATGACAATCGCGCCGAACATGCAGAGCACGCCGCCGAGCTTGGAGTTGATGGGCCCGATATTGAAGGTGATAGCGCGCAGGATCGCGTAGAACGGCAGGAAATACCATTCCGGCACAATGTGGGCCGGCGTCTTCAGGGGGTTGGCAACGGTGTAATTGTCCGGATGGCCGAGATAGTTCGGCAGATAAAAGACGAAATAGGCGAAGACGAACAGGAACACGATCATGCCGAACCCATCCTTGATGGTCGCGTAAGGCGTGAAGGCGAGCGTGTCGGTCTTCGATTTGACCTCGATGCCGGTCGGATTGTTCTGGCCGACGACGTGAAGCGCCCAGATGTGCAGCACGACAACGCCGGCGATCATGAACGGCAGAAGGTAATGCAGCGCAAAGAAGCGGTTCAGCGTCGGATTGTCGACCGCGAAGCCGCCGAGCAAAAGCTGCTGGATCCAGTCGCCGACCAGAGGTATGGCGGTGAAGAAACCGGTGATGACGGTGGCGCCCCAGAAGCTCATCTGGCCCCAGGGCAGCACGTAGCCCATGAATCCGGTCGCCATCATCAGCAGGTAGATGATACAGCCGAGGATCCACAGCAGCTCGCGCGGCGCCTTGTAGGAGCCGTAGTAGAGCCCGCGGAAGATATGGATGTAGACGGCGACGAAGAAGAACGACGCGCCGTTCGAATGCAGGTAGCGCAGCAGCCAGCCCGAATTCACGTCGCGCATGATCTTTTCGACCGAATCGAAGGCGAGAGTGCTGTCGGCCGCATAGTGCATGGCCAGCACGATACCGGTCAGGATCTGCGCCGCCAACATAAGCGCAAGGATGCCGCCGAAGGTCCAGGCATAGTTCAGGTTGCGCGGCACCGGATAGGCGATGAAGCTGTCATAGACCAGCCGCGGGAGCGGCATGCGGGAATCGAACCAGCGTCCGATACCGGTCTTGGGCGTATAGGTCGAGTGTCCCTCGCTCATCGAAATATCCCTTGCCTCAGCCGATACGGATCTTGGTGTCGGAAACGAATTGAAACACCGGCACCGCCATGTTCTCCGGCGCCGGTCCCTTTCGGATGCGGCCGGCCGTATCGTATTGCGAACCGTGGCATGGGCAGAACCAGCCGCCGAAATCGCCTTCCTGGCCGAGCGGGATGCAGCCGAGATGGGTGCAGACCTGGACCATCACCATCCAGGCTTCCTTGCCCGGCGTGGTCCGGTTGGCGTCGGTTGCCGGCGCGTCGGCCGGCAGGTTGGCATTGCGGGCAATTGGATCCTTGAGTTCGGCGAGATTGACCGCCTCGGCGTCCTTCATCTCTTTTTCGGTGCGGTTGCGCACGACAACCGGCTTGCCGCGCCACTTCACGACGAGCGACATTCCCGGCGTCAGCGAGGAGACGTCGACCTCGACCGAGGCGAGCGCCAGCGTCGAGGCATCCGGGCGCATCTGGTCGATGAATGGCCAGGCAACGGCGCCCGCGCCGACCACTGCGGCCATGCCGGTGGCGACGTAGAGAAAATCACGACGGTTGGGATCCTGGGTGTCGGTTGCGCTCACGGGTGCCTGATCCTTTCGCCTCTTCCGTGCCGGCGGCCGAGCCTTGTTCCCCGCTCAATCGCGCCGGCCCGACAGCGCATGGCGAACAGGCTAGCGAATTCCTCCGGCATTTGGGACTTGGGTTTATGCGTGAAGCCTGTTTTTGTCCAGACGGGTGAAGGCACAAGGGCAGATTGTCGCGGGGGCGTAATTCGCACGGCGGAACGATTGGAAAACAGCAGCAAAACCAAATGGCTGCGTTCGCCTCGACAGCTGGCGCTGGCCCGGTTTATCCTCGGCCTATGGCGCATGTCATAGACCGCGGCAAATGGGCCGAAGCGCCCGACCGCTGGCCCGACCACTGGCAGGGCGAGCTGCAAGGCGGAGCTTACGGCTCCCGCAGCTGCCTGATCTTCACTACCTGCCCGAGATCGGCGGCGGCCCCAGGCTGCACAGCCATCCCTATTGCGAGATTTTTATTATCCGGACCGGCACCGGCCTGTTCACCGTCGGCGACCGGCAGATCGAGGCCACCGCCGGCCAGATCCTGGTCGTACCGCCGAACACGCCGCACAAATTCACCAATGTCGGGCCAGGCCCGCTGGAAACCACCGACATACACGAGAACGGCAGCTTCATCACCGAGTGGCTGGAATAACGCTTCTCAAACCAGTTCCGGTTCGGATCATGCGCTGGCGCCGAGCCTGGCCAGCACGGCGTTGGGAATGTTGTATTCCCGGATCACCGCGTCGTGCTTGCGAAGGCCGCAGAGTTCGCGCTGGATGAAATACCCGTGCACCGCTTCGGCTGCATCCCTGAGCAGCCGGGCGCGGTCGACATCGTCGCAATTCTCGCGCAGCCTCGTCAATGTTTCCTCGACGCGCCGGCCGGCGCGGCCGAGCGCGGCCGCCTTCTCGCCGAGGATTTCATGGCCAAGCAGGTCCAACGCGCTCTCCTGCGCGCCGGACCGTCCGAAATTCGATGGCATTCTCACCGCCATGGTCTACTCCGGTCTTTAGAAACTACTCCGCCGGCCGGGTCTCGGCCAGCGCGCTCTCCTCGTTGAACAGGAAACCTCCGGACTGCCGCTTCCACAGCCTGGCATAGAGCCCGTCGAGCCCGACCAGCTCGTCATGCGTGCCTTGCTCGACGATGCGGCCCTCGTCGAGCACCACCAGCCGGTCGAGTGCCGCAATGGTCGACAGCCGATGCGCGATGGCGATGACCGTCTTGCCTTCCATCAGCCTTGCCAGATTTTCCTGGATCGCCGCCTCGATGTCGGAATCGAGCGCCGAGGTCGCCTCATCGAGCACCAGGATCGGCGCATCCTTGAGGAAGACGCGGGCGATCGCCACGCGCTGGCGCTGGCCGCCGGAGAGCTTGACGCCGCGCTCGCCGACATAGGCCTCGTAGCCGATACGATCGCGATTGTCGCGCAGACCGAGGATGAACTCGTGCGCCTCGGCCTTCTTCGCTGCCGCGACCACCTCGGCGTCGGTCGCTTCCGGCATGCCGAGCTTGATGTTGTCGCGCAGCGAGCGGTGGAAAAGTGCCGTATCCTGGCTGACGACGCCGATATTGGCGCGCAGCGAATTCTGCGTGACCCTGGAGACGTCCTGCCCGTCAATGGTGATCTTGCCGCTCTCGAGGTCGTAGAGGCGCAGGATCAGATTGACCAAGGTCGTCTTGCCGGCGCCGGACGGGCCGACCAGGCCGACCTTTTCGCCCTGCCGCACGACGAGGTCGATGCCGTTGAGCACGCCGGACCCCTTGCCGTAGTGGAACTCCACATTGCTGACGTTGATGCGCCCGCCGCCGACGACAAGCTCTTTCGCGTCCGGCGCATCGGTCAGGCCGAGCGGCTGTGAGATCAGCGCCTTGGAATTCTCCAGCACGCCGAGGTTCCGCAAGATGCCGTTGAGCTGCATCATCAGCCGGCCGAGCAGCATGTTCAGCCGCAGCACCAAAGACAGCGTGAAAGCCACGGCGCCGACTGTGATCGAACCCTCGACCCAGAGATAAACGGCAAAGCAGGCGATCGCCGTGATCATAATGCCCGACAGCATCGTCAGCGCCATGCGCACGCCGGTCAGCCTGCGGGTGAACGGGCGCAGCGCGTCGAGATAGATGTCGAAGCCGTTCCTGATGTAGCGGTCGTCGCCATCGGCCGAGAACAGTTTCAACGTCTGCACGTTCGAATAGGAATCGACAAGGCGGCCGGTGATCATCGAGCCGGCTTCGGCGGTGGCTTCGGCATGTTTGCGGATTGCCGGCAAATAGCGCCTGGCCAGAAAGCCGAAGGCGGTAATCCAGATCACCACCAGCACCGCCAGCCGGAGATCGAGCCCGGCGACCAGCGCCAGCGTCGTCACCGTATAGACGACCATGAACCAGACCACCTCGATGAAGCTTTCCATCAGATCGCCGGTCGCCTGTCCCGCCTGCCAGACCTTGGTCGCGATACGCCCGGCAAAGTCGTTCTGGAAGAAGGCGTAGGATTGGCGCGAGACATGGCGATGCGCCTGCCAGCGCACCAGATTATAGAAACCCGGCGTGATCGTCTGCTCGTCGACCAGCGCCGACAGGCCGACGACAATGGTGCGGATGACCAGCACCACCGCGATCATGAAGACAAGTTCCGGGCCGGCGGCAGTCCACAGAGCGTGCCAGCTGCGTTCACCGGGAAGCTGGTCGAGGATGTCGACCAGCCGCCCGACGAAATAGAACAGTCCGGCTTCGACCAGCGGCGCGATGCCGCCGATCACCAGCATGGCGAAGAAGGCGATCTTCGCCTGCCCGACATAATGCCAGAGGAAACCCCTGACGCCGGCAGGTGGGCGAAGGTCCGCAGGCTCGCGGAATGGATAGACCCAGTTCTCGAACCAGCGGTAGATGGCAGTCATCATTCGGCGGCTTCACCCTTGGCGATTGCATCGTTGGCGGCTGCATCGTTGGCGGAGGGGCCGTCGTCGAGCAGGAAGCCGCCCGACTGGCGTTGCCAGAGCTGGGCGTAGAGCCCGCCGCTGGCAACCAGTTCCTCATGCGAACCTTCCTCGATGACGCGGCCCTTGTCCATAACGACGAGCCGGTCCATGGCGGCGATCGTCGACAGCCGGTGCGCAATGGCGATGACGGTCTTGCCTTGCATCAGTCTGTAGAGGTTCTCCTGGATGGCCGCCTCGGCCTCGGAATCGAGGGCGGAGGTCGCTTCGTCGAGGATAAGGATTGGTGCGTCCTTCAGCATGACACGGGCTATGGCGATGCGTTGCCGCTGGCCGCCGGACAATTTGACGCCGCGATCACCGACATGCGCGTCGAAACCCTTTCGACCGTTAGAATCCGACAATCCGGCGATGAAATCCAGCGCCTCGGCGCGCCGCGCCGCCTCGATCAGCATCTGGTCGCTGGCGTCCGGCCGGCCATAGAGGATATTCTCGCGCACCGAGCGATGCAGCAGCGAGGTGTCCTGCGTGACCATGCCGATCTGGGCGCGCAGCGAGTCCTGCGTCACCGCCGCAATGTCCTGGCCGTCGATCAGGACCTTGCCGCTTTCGAGGTCATAGAAGCGCAACAGAAGATTGACCAGCGTCGACTTGCCGGCACCCGAACGGCCGACGATGCCGACCTTCTCGCCCGGCTTCACCGTCAGCGACAGGCTTTCGATCACGCCCTTCTGCTTGCCATAGTGGAAGCGGATGTCCTCAAAACGGATCTCCCCCTTGGTCACGGCAATATCCTTGGCGCCAGGCCGGTCTTCGACGAGGCGCGGCAGCGAGATCGAGGCGATGCCGTCCTGCACCGTGCCGATATTCTCGAACAGCGTGGACATCTCCCACATGATCCATTGCGACATGCCCCAGAGCCGAAGCACGAGGCCGATGACCAGGGCGACGGCGCCGATCGTCACGGCTTGGCCGAGCCACAGCCATAGCGAGATTGCGGTGACCGAAAACAACAGCAGCGAATTCAGGACGTAGAGCAGGCCGTAGAGCTGAGTCACCAACCGCATCGACCGGTAAACGGTGTCGAGAAAGCCGGCCATACCGTCCTTGGCGAAGGATGCCTCGCGCCGCGCATGCGAGAACAGCTTGACCGTCTGGATGTTGGAGTAGCTGTCGACGACACGGCCGGTCATGGTCGAGCGCGCATTGGCCTGCTCCTCGCCGACCTTGCCCAGCCGCGGGATGAAATAGCGCAACAGCAGGACATATCCGGCAAGCCAGACGGCAAGCGGCGCAGCCAGCCGCCAGTCTGCCGAGCCGACGATGAACAGCATGCCGAGAAAATAGACGACGATATAGTTGAGCACATCGATGAGCTTGATGACGCACTCGCGCACCGCGAGCGCGGTCTGCATCAGCTTGGTCGCGATGCGCCCGGCAAACTCGTCCTGATAGAAGCTCATCGACTGCTTGAGCAGGTAACGATGCACCTGCCAGCGGATACGCATCGGATAATTACCCATCAGCGTCTGCTGGTTGAGCAGCGAATGGAACCAGACCGTCGCCGGCAGCGCGAAAACCACGATGAAGGCCATCCCGGCCAGCTTCAAGCCTTCGGTCTGCAGGAATGTCTCGCGATTCTGTCCGGACAGCCAGTCGACGATCCGGCCCATGAAGCCGAACATCCACACCTCGGCAAGGGCGATGGCCGTCACCAGTACCGCATCGAGAGCGATGTAGGGCCACGCGCCGCGCGTATAATGCACGCAGAAGGCGATCAGTGTCCGCGGCGGCTCGACCGGCTCCTTGGCAGGGAACGGATCGAGCCTTTTTTCAAACCAGCTAAACGTAGAGATGCTCACAATACCTGTTTCCGCTCACGCGGCACGCGAACGGACGGGGTGCCCAGACCGCATGGCGTCAAGGACCGGCGATACGGAATCGTCCGCCTCGCCGGTCCTGCTTCGCGCTATATAGGTTGTCGCGGGCCTTTCGCCGACAGTCTCGTTTGACGATGCTGACGACGTTTTGACGATCCGGATTTTCGCGCTGGTTTTTGCACCAGGCCGGATCAGCCTGATGATCCGGCGCACCAGCGACGGCCGGCTATAGTCCGGAACGGCGCGCGAGAAATCGACGTCCGGCAGCATACCGCGATGCGGACGCCGGCGGGTCTCGGCGTGAACCGCCGACGAGTAGGTCTCGCCGATCAAAAGCGCCCAGGTCGCAGTCTTCCGCTCGTGCAGGCTTCTTGAGCCGGGTATTCTACAGGGATCGAACATCGGTCCGTCCTCCAGTTGAAGATGCAGGTAGAAGGGTGAACCAACCCAGGCCGCGGGCACGCGCGGCGCGGCAATGGTGGCATCGGTCGAAGCGTGTTCAGGTGGGGCGTTCAGCCCCTTCCACAGCTTGAAAAACATCGCAGGATTCCTTCAAAGGCCGAAAAAGGTTTCGGCGGGAATCGGTGCGATTGAAGTCTAGAAGGTCAGGAGAATCGTCGTACCGAAACCGCCGTCGGGCTGGTAAGCCCACGAGAGGGGTGGTGGATGTGCATGGCCATCATGAATTACCCCTCCGTCGGTTCGGGTTGACAATGCTGGCCGTATAACCGACTTCGCAGAAAATGACCACCCGCCAGTCCAGGAATTTCCAAAACCGCGAGAGCTCTGTGGCTGATCTGCCACTTATTAGAAAGACGCGGAAATGAACGACCGTCTCCGCATCGCGCTCTACCAGCCTGATATCGCCGGCAACACCGGGACAATCCTGCGCTTCGCCGCTTGCCTCGGTCTCGGCGTCGACATCATCGAACCGGCGGGCTTCCCGCTCGGTGACCGGGCGCTGAAACGGGCCGGCATGGACTACCTCGAAATGGCGGCGCTCACCCGGCACGTCGACTGGCACGCCTTCGAGGACTGGCGCAAGCTTGCCAAGCGGCGGCTGGTGCTGCTGTCGACCAAAGCCACGACCCCTTACACCAGCTTCGCCTTCGGCGATGACGACATTCTTCTGTTCGGCCGCGAATCCGCAGGCGTTCCGGATCTTGTCCATCAAGCGGCGGATGCCCAATTGACCATTCCCATGCAAGACGCTGCGCGCAGCATCAACGTCGCGCTTTCCGTCGCCATGGTGGCGGGTGAAGCCATCCGGCAACTCGGATAACGGCACTCCGTCTCCCGTCATCCTGGCCCAGGCGCACATCACCATCTCCTTGGTTTGCAGATCCCGGGTTTCTTCGCTACAAGCTCAACTTAACTTTAGGTCAAGCGAAAAAATCGGAACGGAAAAAGAGGGATGGCACCGGTAACGGAATTGACGGTCGGCCAAGTGGCCATGCGCAGCGGTGTGGCGGTGTCGGCGCTACATTTCTATGAGGCCCGCGGGCTGATCCGCAGCCACCGGACGTCAGGCAACCAGCGGCGCTACGGCCGCGACGTGCTGCGCCGTGTCGCGATCATCAAGGTAGCGCAGGAGGTCGGTATCTCACTGGCCGAGATCGGCACGGCCCTTGCGTCACTGCCCGAGGGCCGCACGCCGACGCGCGATGACTGGAACCTGCTATCGACCGCCTGGCGCGACGGGCTCGACCACAAGATCGCCCAGCTGAAGAAACTGCGCGACGGGCTGACCGACTGCATCGGCTGCGGCTGCATGTCGATCGACAAGTGCCCGTTGAGGAACAAGGGCGACCGGCTGGCAAGGGAGGGGACCGGGGCGCGGCGGCTGATTGTTGCATCCTAAATGGAAGCAGTGCGATTATGGTGCGATACGGAAGGGAACCTCAGTGCTGGGACATCTAATCCAAGCAGAAGAAGAGACACAGCTCATCGTGATCTATCGGATCGATTCCGGCGGCATGCCAACGCCCTATACGTCCTTGAGCTTCGATGAGGCGCAGAAAATGGGCTTCGAAAAATTCGGCAAGCTACTTGGTGAGAACCTAATTCTAGATTCTCCAAAATTGCGCGATCTATTTTTGTCGTGACATCCCTTAATCTGCTGCCGGCAACCGTCGTATCGTGAACTCGATCACGTCGCCCGGCCGCTCGAACCAGCTTTCGATCTCGGTCCAATAGGCCTGCTTGGGAAAGCGCTCGAACCATTCCTTCGCCTTGAGACGAGCGTCGGAGCGCGGCAGCACGAAGGTCTCGCGCAGGAAGCCGTCGCGCGGCATGCGCGCGTTCTCGGCGCGCGAACGGTCGAGCCTCTTCTTCAGGCCATCCAGCGGCGGTCTTGCCGGGGTGCGCACGAAAGAACTCCATTCACACTTGACCCTTGCACCCAAGAGATTAGGGATCGCGGCCGGAAAAGACGAGTCATTTGTCGGGCGCGCCCGCAACCGGAGACAGGATTTGCAACGACCCGAGATACCGGCGGGGCTGCCAGCCGACATCGAACAGAAGAAGACGAAGGCACGGCTGTGGTTCGAGACGTTGTGCGAGCGCATCTGTGCCAGCTTCGAGCAGATCGAGCAGGACCTGCAGGGGCCGCAGGCTAGCTGGTCGCCCGGCCGCTTCGAAAAGACGCCGTGGCAACGCGATGCCGGCAAGGGCGGCGGCGGTATCATGTCGATGATGCACGGCCGCGTCTTCGAGAAGGTCGGCGTCCACACCTCGACCGTCCACGGCGAGTTCTCGCCCGAATTCAGGAAGCAGATGCCGGGCGCCGAAGAGGACCCCTCCTTCTGGGCAAGCGGCATTTCGCTGATCGCCCATCCGTGGAACCCCAACGTGCCGGCCGTGCATATGAACACGCGCATGGTCGTCACCTCGCGCCAGTGGTTCGGCGGCGGCGCCGATCTGACACCGGTGCTCGACCGCCGCCGCAGCCAGGACGACCCCGACACGATCGCCTTCCACAGAGCGATGCAATTTGCGTGCGAGAAGAACGCGGCGATCGCCGACTACGTGAAATTCAAAGCCTGGTGCGACGAGTACTTCTACCTGCCGCACCGTGACGAGCCACGCGGTACCGGCGGTATCTTCTTCGACTGGCTGCATTCGGATGAGGACAAAGGCGGCTGGGACGCCGATTTCAACTTCGTCCAGGACGTCGGGCGATCTTTTCTCGTCGTCTACGAACATCTGGTGCGCGCCAACTTCAATGACAACTGGACCGATGGCGACCGTGACGAGCAGCTCATCCGCCGCGGCCGTTATGTCGAATTCAACTTGCTTCACGATCGCGGCACCATCTTCGGGCTGAAGACCGGCGGCAATGTCGCCTCGATCCTGTCCAGCCTGCCGCCAGAAGCGAAATGGCCGTAAAATCTCGGTGAGCACGACGTGAGCCGCAATCGGGTCCAAATCCCCAGAATTTGACGGCGAATGTGGCGCAAGGCGCGCCAGAAAATATCTTTTTCGTCTAATGTATCATTGTAAAGATTGGGCTATTTGTCGCGTCGGGCCGGGAAACGCCGGCGGTTCTTTACTCCCGAGAGCCGCGACCCGACGTGACCGGACGGCCCATGATTGAATCGGGCACCTTTCCCAAGCGGTGCCCGTATTTTCCAGGAGAGCATGCCATGCGCAAGCTTATTATGACCGCAGCCGCCACTGCCGTTCTCGCCTCTGGTACTGCCGCATTCGCTGCGGTCAAGCACACCACCGGCACGATCAAAAGCTTTGATGGAACGGCGATGAGCCTAGTTCTGGATAACGGAGCCACCTTTACGTTGCCCCAGACCTTCAAGGATCCTGGCCTGAAGGTCGGCGAAAAGGTCCGCGTCACGTGGGATATGAGCGGCAAGGATAAAATTGCCGAGGCAGTCAAGATCGTGAAGTGATGTCCTGCCCGCTGGAGCAAGACGAGGTCTTACTCCTGGGTGGCGTAAGAGGGCGGAGCAGCGATGCTCCGCCTTTTCGCAACCCGATCACCAGAGGGCCGCGTGTCGGCTTGGACGC
Organism: Mesorhizobium sp. M0664; assembly: GCF_040320565.1. NCBI lineage: Bacteria > Pseudomonadati > Pseudomonadota > Alphaproteobacteria > Hyphomicrobiales > Phyllobacteriaceae > Mesorhizobium > Mesorhizobium sp. M0664. Next base: position 38,243 of record NZ_JAMYPW010000019.1, on the reverse strand, counting down.
ACGGCACTCTAAGGCAACCAAAACCGTTCGATCGTGTTATGCTTAGCTGGCCAGCGTGTAGCCCGGATACCGTACGCGGTTTCCGGATCGCGCAATCAAAGGTCTGGAGCTTCCGTGTCAGTGCGCTGCGCGGCGCTCCAAGGAGGAGATGAGGAGAAGCCGATGAAGGAATTCCATTGCGGGTCGCTCGTACCCGGCTGCGAGTGGCACACACGCGCCGAGGAGGAGGCTGAGGTCATGCGCCGTGCCGTCGAGCATCTGCGCGAGACGCACGGCGAGACGGTGATCCGCGAGACGATGATCGAGGCGATCCGCTCGCGCATCGAAAAGGTCCGCGACGCAGCGTGACGGTCAGGATTCGAGTGCCTCCGCGGCGCGCTTGAGCAGCGCGCCGCGATCAAGCGCAAAACCGGACTCGACCCATTCCTTTTCGAGATTCTTCAACGTTGCACCAAGCTTCGGCCCCGGTGATGCGCCAAGCGTCGTCAGATCGGCGCCCTTGACCGGAAAAACAGGATTTTGCCATTTTGCAGCGAAGGCAAGCAGGCGCGAGAAGCCGCCGGCTTCGAGCAGTGCGTCATTGTCTTCGACCGCGCGGGATCGAGCGGAAGCGAGCAACAGCCGCAACCGGTCGACAAAGCCTTGGCGGTCGCCAAAATAAAGCCTTTTCGCCAACTCTCCTTCAGTCGTTTTCGGATCGACGGCAGCCGTGATCGCCCAATTCCGCAGCCGGCTTGCTTCGCTCACGGAAAGCCTCAATCTCTCGGCAAGCGTTTTCATGCGCGCGGCATCCGGCGGCACGATGGATTCCAGCCTGAGCAGCGGGTCCGGCGCCCAGGCCAGGTCCTTCTCGGTCTTGGTCAGCCCGTGGATGGCATCGATGCCCCATTTCTCGCTTTCCGGCAAAACGGCGGTCAGAACGCCGGCCTGGCGCATCCACAGCAGCGCCCGCGACGGATCTGGCGCCGACAGCAATTTCTTCAATTCCCACCAGACGCGCTCGACCGAAAGCTGGTCGAGCCCCTGCTTCAGCCGAGCACAAGCCTTCAACCCTTCGGCATCCGGCCTACCGTCGCCATACCATGCGAAGAAACGGAAGAAACGCAGGATGCGCAGATAATCCTCGCGGATACGGGCTTCCGGATCGCCGATGAATCGCAGCCTCCGCGCTTCGATATCGGCGATACCGCCGACCAGATCGACGACCGTTCCATCGGCCTCGGCATAGAGTGCATTGATGGTGAAATCACGCCGCTCAGCGTCGGCTTTCCAGTCGCGGCCGAACGACACTTTGGCGCGCCGGCCGTCGGTTTCGATATCGGCACGCAGCGTGGTGACCTCATAGGCCTTGCCGTGGCCGACCGCGGTGACTGTGCCATGCTCGATGCCGGTCGGTACCGTCTTGAAGCCTGCCGCCTCGGCGCGCCGGATGGTTTCCTCGGGCACCGTGGTGGTGGCGATGTCGATGTCGGCGACCGGCTGGCCGATGAGCGCGTTGCGCACCGCACCGCCGGCGACACGCGCCTCCTCGCCGCCATCAGTCAGCGCGGCGAGCAGGCGCTGCAGGTGGCGTTCGCCGAGCCACCCGGCCTTGTCCGCGATCGACACTGGATCGCTCACGAATAGAGCCTTTCATAAAGCGTACGGATGATGCCCGCGGTGACGCCCCAGATGCGCTGGTCGCCATAGGGCATCTCGTAATAGAACCATTCGAGGTCGTTCCACATGCGACTGTCTCTGGTGTGGTTGGCGGGGTCCATCAGAAAGCCCAGCGGCACCTCGAAGACGGCATCGACTTCGTCGGAATTCAGCGTCAGGCTGAAACCGGGCCGCACAATCCCGAGCACCGGGGCGATGCGATAGCCGCTGCCGGAAACGTAGTCCGGCAGACGGCCGACGATCTCGATGTAATCCCTATCGAGACCGATCTCCTCGAATGTCTCGCGCAACGCCGCCGCTTCCGGGCTCGCATCGGTTTGATCGATGGTACCACCGGGGAAAGCCACCTGCCCCGAATGGTTGCGCAGCTTTTCCGCCCGCCTGGTCAAAAGGACCGTGGCTTCATGGCCATGATCGACCACCGGGATCAGCACGGCGGCATCGCGCAGCGCCTTGGCCAGCTTCAGCCTGGGATGGCCCGGATTGAAGCGGTGGTCGCCAAAATCGTCGCCGGCATGCGCCAGCGGCTGCGCCGCGACGCGCTGGCGAAACCCGGCAACGGAAAACGGCAACGGCATCACCTGATCCATCATAGGCGGTCCATCATGCGCTCAGCCGTTTCAGTTTCTCAGCCGGCATGATTGGATAGACCTCGCCTTTGGAACGGACGGCAAACATCCTCTTGCCACCGATGTCGATCTCTTCGCCGTGCTCGACCAGCTCGTACATCACCGGCCGTGCCACCAGCGCCTCCAGCCGCCCGCGCACCAGCACATAAGGCTTCAGGCCACCTGTCTCGTCCTCATCGACGAAGCGCAGCGGGTGTCCCGCCCCAGCCTCGACCACGTCGCCGACATTGGTGCGAAAGGTGATGATTTGTCCGTCGCCGACGCCCGACACGTCCATCTCGACGGCAATGAAGGGCGCGTCGGCGACGCGGATGCCGACCTTTTCCACCGGCGTCACCAGGTAAGTCCTGCCGTCCGCGTCCTTGCGCAGCACTGAGGAAAAAAGCTGCACCAGCGGCATCCGGCCGATCGGCGTTCCCAGATAGAACCAGGTGCCGTCCTGCTTGATTTCCATGTCGAGATCGCCGCAAAATGCCGGATTCCAGCGTTCCACCGGCGCCGGCCCCTTACCGGCGCGCGTCGCGCGCGAGACCAGCGCTTCCAGCCCGCGCGCCTCGGTCGCGGCCGTCAGGCTCTCTTCACGATGGTCGGCGGCTTCCGTCATGGTCACGAAATAGTCACTGTTGTTCCGCTTGTCAGCCTAAGTCTGTGATTTAAGTTCATTGCAGGCGCATGCGAAGCCGAATCGCGGCATTCTCTGCGGCACCAAGGTGCCAAGCGGTGTTTCCAACAGAAGGATCGATGCTGCATGAGCGTTATGATCAAGGAAAGCCCAATCAGCGAAAAGGACATGGTGGCGCAGGCCGAGAAAGCGCTGGCCGACATTTCGAGGGTCCGTGACGGCGTCGGCCGGGTCATTTTCGGCCAGGAAAGCGTCGTCGAGCGCACGCTCGTCGCATTGCTGGCCGGCGGCCATGCACTGCTGGTCGGCGTGCCCGGCCTCGCCAAGACCAAGCTGGTCGAAACGCTGGGCATCGTGCTCGGCCTCGATTCGCGCCGCATCCAGTTCACGCCCGACCTGATGCCATCCGACATTCTCGGCTCGGAAGTGATGGAGCAGGATGAATTCGGCAAGCGCTCCTTCCGCTTCATTTCCGGGCCGATCTTTGCGCAACTGCTGATGGCAGACGAGATCAACCGCGCCTCGCCACGCACCCAGTCGGCGCTGCTGCAGTCGATGCAGGAATACCACGTCACCATTGCCGGCGTGCGCCATGATCTGCCGTCACCGTTCCACGTTCTGGCGACGCAGAACCCGCTGGAGCAGGAAGGCACCTATCCGCTGCCGGAAGCGCAGCTCGACCGCTTCCTGATGCAGGTCGATATCCTCTACCCCGAGATCGAGGCGGAGCGCCGCATCCTGCTGGAGACCACCGGTATCGAGGATGCCAAGGCTGAAAACGTGCTGCAGCCGGCGCGGCTGAAGGACATCCAGACGCTCATCCGCCGTATGCCGGTGCCGGAAAGCGTCGTCGAGGCGATCCTCAAGCTGGTGCGCTCAGCGCGCCCCGGCCAGGGCAACGCCGATACCGACAAGCACGTCGCCTGGGGCCCAGGCCCGCGCGCCAGTCAGGCGCTGACGCTGTGCACCCGCGCCCGCGCCCTCTACGATGGCCGGCTGGCGCCGTCGGTCGACGACGTCCGCGCGCTCGCCGAGCCGGTGCTGCAGCACCGCATGGCGCTGACCTTCGCCGCCCGCGCCGAGGGCACCACGGTTCGCGATGTTGTGGCGAAGCTCGCGAAAGGGATTTGATGGCGCGCATCGGTGAAGCGCAGGCACCGGCAGCGACGCGCGATGCGCTCGCCAGAGGCCGGTTGCGGGCTTCGTTGGTGCCGGACCTGCTGGTCGAGGCGCGCCGCATCGTCAACACGGTAATTGCCGGCTGGCATGGCCGCCGCAAGCGCGGTATCGGCGAGAATTTCTGGCAGTTCCGGCCCTACGTCGAAGGCGATTCCTCGCGCATTGACTGGCGCCGTTCCGCTCGCGACGACCACACCTATGTCCGCGACCGTGAATGGGAGGCTGCCCACACGGTGTGGCTTTGGGCCGATCCCTCGCCTTCCATGCTCTACAAATCGACCGGGGCCAGCGTTTCCAAGGAATCGCGCGCCCTGGTGCTGGCGCTGGCCATGGCCGAGCTTTTGTCGCGCAGCGGCGAGCGCATTGCCTGGCCGGGCCTGACCGACCCGTTCACCGCCCGCAATGGCGCCGAGCGCATCGCGGCGCAACTAATGCACGCCGGCGACCTGCCGGCAAAGCCCGACCTATCCGGCATTCGTCGGTTCTGCGACATCGTCCTCGTCAGCGATTTCCTCGACCCCGTCGAGGACACTATTGCGTGGCTGGACGTTCCCGCCCGCCACGGCGTGCGCGCCCATCTTGTCGAGGTCGCCGATCCGGCCGAGGAAAGCTTCCCCTATGCCGGGCGCACCGAATTCACCGATCCTGAGACCGGCGACAAGCTGACCGCCGGCCGCGCCGAAATGCTGGGCGAGGAATATCGCCTGCTTTATGCCGCCCGCCGCCAGGAACTCGCCGCCTGGTGCAAACGGCGTGGCTGGAGCTTTACCGTCAATCATACCGATCGCCTTGCCTCCGAGGCGCTGGTGCGCATCCACATGGCGATGACCGCCGAAGGCAGCTTTGCCGGGAGGGCCCGCGCATGAGTTGGCTGCCGCTCTCCTTCGGGGCGCCGATGGTGCTGTGGGGCCTGCTGGCGCTGCCGGTGATCTGGTGGCTTCTGCGGCTGACCCCGCCCAGGCCGCAAGCCGAGGTGTTTCCGCCGCTCAGGATTCTCGCCCGCGTGCTGAGGCGCGAAGAAACGCCGCAGCAGAGCCCTTGGTGGCTGACGCTGCTCAGGCTGCTGATGGCCGCGCTTGTCGTGGCAGCACTTGCCGAACCCGTCTTCAACCCGCGCGAAAAGCTGCCGGCCGAAGGCGCCGCCCTGGCGCTGGTGATCGACAATGACTGGGCAAGTGCCGCCGACTGGGGCAAGCGGGTCGCCACCGCCGAGCGGCTGATCGCCGATGCCAATTCGAACGGCGTGCCGGTGCTCATCGCTTTCACCGCCGAGAAGCCGAATGCCGAGATCGGTCCCTTCGATGCCGCTGCCGCGCTCGACCGGCTGCGCGCGGCAAAGCCGCGGCCGATCCCGACCGACCGCCCCGCCGTCTACGCCCGCGTCGCGTCAGCCCTGGAGTCGCTGCCGGGCGCAAGCGTCGCAGTGCTCGCCGATGGCTTGGCGGCGCAAGGCGACGAAGCCGCCTTCAACACGTTGTTGTCAAAGAACGCGGCACGTGTCGTCTGGGCCGTCTCCGACCGGCTGTCGCTGACCGGCCTGACCGGCGCCGACAACCAGGTCGACGGCTTCGCCCTGACCGCCATCCGCGCACCGGGCGATCCGGCACCTGCACAGGTGACGGCCGGCGCGTTCGACGACAAGGGGCGCCGCATTGCCGACGCGACGCTGACCTTTGCCCCGGGCGGAACCACCGCAACCGGCACGATGGCGGTGCCGTTCGAACTGCGCAACGACTTCGCCTACATCGCGCTCGATGGCGAGCGCCAGGCCGGTGCCGTCCGCGTGCTCGATGAGAGCTCAAAACGCCGCCGCGTCGGGCTGCTGTCGCAGTCCGAGGCTGATCAGGCGCAACCGCTGCTGTCGCCGCTCTACTACATTCGCCGCGCCCTGCAGCCCTTCGCCGATCTCGTCGAGCCGTCGAGCGTCGATCTCGCCGACGCCATCCCGCAACTGCTCGACCAGAAACCGGCGATGATCGTCATGGCTGATGTCGGCACCATTCCGGAACAGGCGCGGCAGAGGCTGGTCGACTGGGTCGACAAGGGCGGCACGCTGGTGCGTTTTGCCGGTTCGCGGCTGGCCGCTGCCGGCAATGACGACGATCTGCTGCCGGTCCGGCTGCGCACCGGCGAGCGATCGCTTGGCGGCGCGCTGTCATGGACGGCGCCGCAGCCGGTCACCGAATTCCCGAAAACCGGTCCCTTCGCCGACCTCGCGCCGCCGACCGAGGTCACCGTTACCAGGCAGGTGCTGGCCGAGCCGACGCCCGACATTGTCGAGCGCACCTGGGCCACGCTTGCCGACGGTACGCCGCTGGTGACCGGGATGAAGAAGGACAAGGGCACCCTCGTACTGTTCCACGTCACCCCCGAGGCGACGTGGTCCAACCTGCCGATCTCCGGCAGCTTCGTCGAGATGCTGCGGCGCATCGTGCAATTGTCGCGCAACCAGGGCTCGGCGGTCGCCAATGCCGAGGCAGCCGCCACGTCGCTGGCACCCTATCGCATGATCGCTGCCGACGGCACGCTGGTGCCGCCGACGCCGGATGCCAGGCCGCTGGTGCCCGGCGCCGGCCCGCTGCCGGTGACGCTGGAAAACCCGCCCGGCCTCTACGGCTCGGAGACGGGAGTGTTCGCTCACAATCTGCTCGGTGGCGACAGCGCATTCACGCCGCTGGCCCGGCCTGAAATCACGGTGCCGGTCACCACCATCCAGTATGCCTTCGACGAGCAGCGCAACCTCAAAGGTCCGCTTGTCACGGCCGCCCTGGTGCTGATGGTGCTCGACACGCTTGCCGTATTCTGGATGGGCGGCCTGTTGTCGCGCCGGCCGCGCCGTGCCGGCGCTGCGGCGACGGCAGCCGTCCTGCTGATTGCGCTCGGCGCTTTGATTGGCCACGCGGACGTCGCGCGTGCCGACGACGCCAAACCGGGAGATACGGAGGCGATCGGGGACATTTCAAAGACCCGGATCGCCTATGTGCTGACCGGCGAGCCGGGTGTCGATTCGATCAGCCGCGCCGGGCTCGAAGGCCTGACCCGCTTTCTTATCGAAAAAACCGCGCTCGAACCCGGAGCACCGGCCGGCGTCGACATCTCGAAGGACGAACTTTCCTTCTATCCGCTGATCTACTGGCCGATCGATCCCTCGGCCCCGATGCCCAGCGAGGCCGCCATCGCCCGCATCGACGCCTACATGCAGCAGGGCGGAACGGTCTTGTTCGACACCCGCGACCAGTTCGCCAATGGCATTGGTGCGGATTCGACCAGCCCGGCGACGGAGCGGCTGCGCGACATCCTCGGCAACCTCAACGTGCCACCGCTGGAGCCGGTGCCGTCGGACCACGTGCTGACCAAATCCTTCTATATCCTTCCGGAGTTTCCTGGCCGTTTTGCCGGCAGCCCGCTTTGGGTCGAGGCATCGCTCGAAGCCAGCAACACCGAGAACCGCCCGGTGCGCACCGGCGACGGCGTTTCGCCAATCATGATCACCGCCAATGATTTCGCCGGCGCTTGGGCCGTCGACGAGAATGGCGACCCGCTATTGCCGACGGTGCCTTCGGATCCGATGCAGCGCATCTATGCGCTGCGTGCCGGCGTCAACATCATGATGTACATGCTGACCGGCAACTACAAATCCGATCAGGTGCACGTCCCGGTGCTGCTCGAACGGCTGGGGCAGTAGACTATGAACTGGTCGCTCTCCTTCGAACCGCTCATCACCTGGCCACTGCTCGCAGTGGTTCTGGTGCCGCTGCTGCTGCTGGCGCTGGTCGGCCTTTGGTTTCGCCAGCGCGGCGCGGTCTTCCGCCTGGCAGCCCTGATTGCCCTGGCTGCGGCGCTGCTCAATCCGGTGTTCCTCGACGAAGAACGTGAGCCGCTGAAAAGCATCGTCGCCGTCGTCGTCGATCGCAGTCAGAGCCAGGATATCGGCGACCGCACCAAGCAGACTGACGCGGCGTTGGCCGGGCTTCAGCAGCGTCTCGGCCGCTTCAAGCAGTTCGACGTCCGTGTCGTCGAAGCCGGCAAGTCCGAAGCCGCTGACGAGCGCACCGAGACGCGGTTGTTTTCCTCGCTCGAAAATGCTTTCCGCGACGTGCCGCCATCGCGCATCGGCGGCGCCATCATGATCACCGATGGCGAGGTGCATGACGCGCCGTCCGGCGCACCCGACTTCAATGCCCCGCTGCACGCGCTGATTACCGGCAACGAGCATGAAAAGGACCGTCGCATTCGCTTCGAGAATGCGCCGCGCTTCGGCCTCGTCGGCAAGCCGCTCGACATGACCTATCGCGTCATCGCCACCAACAACGAAACCGGCCCGGTCGATGTCCGCGTATCGGTCAATGGCGAGCAGGTATCGGTCGAGCACGCCAACATCGGCCAGGCGATGCCGCTGCAGGTGACCATTCCCAGTGCCGGGCGCAACATTGTCGAACTCGCCATCAACCACGAGCCGGGCGAACTCACCGACACCAACAACCGCGCCATCGCGCTGATCGACGGCATTCGCGAAAATCTGCGCGTATTGCTCGTTTCCGGCGAACCGCATGCGGGCGAGCGCACCTGGCGCAATTTGCTGAAATCCGACGCTTCGGTGGACCTCGTGCACTTCACCATCCTGCGCCCGCCGGAAAAGCAGGACGGCACGCCGATAAACGAATTGTCGCTGATCGCCTTCCCGACGCGCGAGCTGTTCGTCGAGAAGATCAAGGATTTCGACCTGATCATCTTCGACCGCTATCAGCACCGCGACGTACTGCCGATCCTCTATTACGACTATATCTCCGAATATGTCGAAAAGGGCGGCGCGCTGCTGATCGCGGCAGGCCCCGAATATGCCGGCGAAAGCTCGATCGCTCGCACGCCGCTGATGTCGGCGCTGCCGGCAATGCCGACCGGCGAGGTCATCGACAAGGCCTTCTATCCGCGCCTCACCGATACCGGCCAGCGTCATCCGGTAACGCGCGGGCTCGACGGCTCCGCGACCGAGCCGCCGCACTGGAGCCGCTGGTTCCGCACCATCGGCGTCGAGAACCCCGAGGGCGAGGTGGTGATGAAGGGCGCCGACAACCGGCCGCTGCTGCTGCTCGATCGCAAGGGCGAAGGCCGCGTCGGCATGCTTCTGTCCGACCAGGGCTGGCTGTGGGCGCGCGGCTTCGAGGGCGGCGGCCCCCATGTCCAGCTCTACCGGCGCATCGCCCACTGGCTGATGAAGGAGCCCGAACTCGAGGAAGAGCGGCTGACCGCCGACGGCCGCGGCATGGTGCTTGAAATCCGCCGCCAGACGATGAGCGACGACCCCGGCCCGGCGCAAGTCATCACGCCGTCCGGCAAGGCACTGATCGTCAGGCTCGAGAAATCCGAACCAGGCGTCTTCCTCGGCAGCGTCGAGACCAACGAAATCGGTCTCTATCAGGTCGGCAATGGCGACCTGACGGCATTGGCCCATGTCGGGCCGGTCAACGCCCCGGAATTCACCGACGTCGTCTCCACCGAGAACCGGCTGAAACCACCGGCTGAGGCAACCGGCGGCAGCGTTCGCCGGCTGGCGCCGGCCTCAGCACTTGGCACTCTCACCAGCACCGTCACGCTGCCATCCGTAGTCCCGGTCCGTTCCTCGGGCGCTGCCTCCGGCGATGACTGGATCGGCCTGCGCACCACCGACGACAGCGTACTCAAGGCCGTCTCGCGCGTGCCGCTGTTCGGCGGCTTCCTCGGCCTCGGCCTGCTGCTTCTGGCGATGGGCTCGATGTGGTACCGCGAAGGGCGGTAACGCGGTTTATCCTTCTCCCCTTGTGGGAGAAGGTGGATTGGCGCGCAGCGCCAAGACGGTTGAGGGGTGCTGGACGGAGTGCCGTCCTTGCCAAGCTGGAACACCCCTCATCCGACCGAGCTTCGCTCGGCCACCTTCTCCCACAAGAGGAGAAGGAAGAAAGCGAACCGCCCTACTCCTCCGGCTCCGTCGTGAACATCAGCGGGTAGCCCTTGGCCTTGCCGGCATCGGTTGCCCGCGCCGCCTTGGTCTCGGCGACATCCCTGGTGAAGACGGCGACAACGCAGACGCCGCGCCGGTGCGCGGTGATCATTATCCTATGCGCCTGGTCTTCGCTGAGCTTGAACTCGGACTTCAGCACCGTCACGACGAACTCGCGCGGCGTGAAATCGTCATTGACCAGGATGACCTTGTAGAGCTTCGGCCGTTCGACCTTCGGCTTCGTGCTGGTACGGGGTTTTGTCGTGATTTCAGGCATTGGACCGGCAATTGCGTACGACAGCTTTGCGGTCATTTTGACATGGGCAAAAGCGGTCGTCCATTCAACCGCGCGCGATCGGCTTCCCGGCAGGCGCAGTTCAAAGTCCGCGCCTATGTGGGAACTGCCGTCTGGCGTTCAACCGGGGGTGTGGGCCGGGCCTGGCCCTATTGTATGCACGCAACAAAAAAGACGACCGCTCCAGGCAAATCGCAACTGGAGCGGTCTTCTCATAGGGTAGAAAGATGTCGCTTGATCAGGCCTTCGGGGCTGCCTTGACCGCGTGCTTCTTGTGCTTCTTGACGGTCTTCTTGGCAGCGACCTTCTTCACGGCCTTGGCCGGCGCAGCGGTCGTCGTTGTCGTCGCAGCCGGGGTGGTGGTCGCGGCATTGGCGCTGCTGGCGCCGAGAACCGGCATCGAGACGGCCAGCGCGATGGCGAGACCGAGGGCGGAGAGGAGGGACTTTTTCATGGCTTCACTTCCTTTTTGTGCAGATCGGATTGAGTGTCACTGAACGGGATCGATCGGTGTCACTCCAAGCAGCTTCAAAGCGTTCGCGAGCATCCGGATTCCCTGTGCCTGTTTCTTGTTGGCGCAGAACCGGTTTCCCTTTCTTTGAAGTGCTTTCGCCGCGGTGACCTGCGTTGCCGCGGCATGGGTTTCGAGGGCTTCGTCAAACTGGCGGTTCAGATCGATGCAACGCTCGCTGCGGGTGGTCGCCACCTTTGCATCGGCCGCCTGTGCATTGGCCACCTTCGCATCGGCCAGTTTTGCATCGGCATGTTCGACCGCGACCGTGACGAGCGAAATGGAAAGCAACGCACCCATCAGACTGATCGAGAACCTTTGCATTGGTCTGTCCGTAATCCCGTAACGCGTGTCGCAGCCGATGACCTGACCGCCACGGCACCACTTATGCCTTTGATTTTTTTCGGCAGTTTTTCCGGATTGTAGAATTTTGTTTCTGGATTGTTTCTGGGCAGCCCGGATCGGGCCGCCGATCTCCACTGGCCAACTTATGGCCTGAATTCTATCGTCTGGCTGACAGCCGAAGCAGCGCTTGGGCGATCCACAAATGACAGGTTCCCTGTGAAATCCGACCCCCACATACTGATCGTCGACGACGACAAGGGCATTCGCGACCTGCTTCAGGAATTTTTCCAGAAGCGAGGGCTGCATACATCGGTCGCCGCCGACGGCACCGAGATGGAGACCATCCTACGCCGCGCCCAGGTCGACCTGATCGTCCTGGACGTCATGCTGCCCGGCAAGAGCGGGCTGGAGCTCTGCCGCGAGTTGCGCGCCAATTATTCGACGCCGATCATCATGCTGACCGCGGTTACCGAAACTACCGACCGCGTGGTTGGGCTGGAGATGGGTGCCGACGACTACGTGCCGAAACCCTTCGATCCGCGCGAGCTGCTCGCACGCATTCGTGCCGTCTTGAGACGCAATGGCGCCGCCGAACCGCGACGCGCGGCCTCGCGGCAGATCTACCATTTCGCCGGCTGGACGATGGACTGTTCGCGCCGCCGGCTGATGGCGCCCGGCGACGTCAGGATCGAGCTGACGATGGCCGAATTCAATCTACTGCAGACCTTCGTCAAGAGCGCGCAACGCGTACTGAGCCGCGAGCAGCTGATCGAGCTGTCCGGCGGCGACAGCGGCTACAGCTTCGACCGCAGCGTGGACATTCTGGTCAGCCGGCTGCGGCGCAAGATGGAGGATGACCCGAAAACGCCGAAGCTGATCTTAACTGTGCGCAGCGGCGGCTACCAGTTCCTGCCTGAGACGACCGCCGAATGAGACGCATTCTGCCGCAAACACTGCCGGTCTGGGTGCTGCTCATCGTCATCGCCGGCCTGCTGATCAGCCAGATCGCGACGCTCTACATCGTTTCGCGGGACCGTGCCGCCGCCAATGACGTCGTCGATCTCTATCGGCTGAACGACCGCGCCTTCTCGCTGGTACAGCTGATGCATGACGCCACCCCCGAACAGCGCAAGGCGACGGCCTCCGGCCTGTTCAACGCCACTTATGCGCTCACCGTTTCCAACACGCCCGCCGTTACTTCCTCGATAGCCGGCGACGACGAGCTGGCCGAATTGGAGGACATATTGGTCGGCCGGCTATCGAAGTTCGGCATCACCGACGCGCGGGTCCGTCGCGACCCGGCAACGCACGAAGCCGACGCTCCCGGCGGGACGGTCGCCGGTCCCGATATTGGCCAGGTCGAGCGCGACCTGCTGGTGCTGGCGGCCGATTTCGCCCAGAGCGACAAGCTGACCGCTTCGCTTCGCTTTGCCGACGGCCAATGGCTGAACTTCACCGAGCCGAACACGCCGGCCGGGCCGATACTGAGCTTCGATAGCCTGCCACTCTATGCCTTGATCGCCGGGCTGGTGGTGGCTTCCTCGATCTGGTCGCTGCGCCGGCTGACGGCGCCCTACCGGATGATGGAGACCGCGGTGAAGCGGATCGGCGAGGACCTGAAGAGCCCGCCGATCGCCGAGAGCGGCAGCCGCGAGGTGCGTACCGCGGCAAAGGCGGTCAATGCCATGCAGGCAAGACTGCGCGCCTACGTCGAGGACCGCGAGCATCTTGCCGCCGCGCTGGCGCACGACCTACGCACGCCGTTGACCAGGATGCGGCTGCGCCTCGAACTGCTGAGGAATTCGTCCGTGCGCGCCGCACTGGCGCACGACCTCGCCGACATCGAAGGCATTGCCAGCTCGGTCATCGACTTCGCCACTTTCGAGGTGACCGAGGAGAAGAGCGAGAGGATCGATTTCTGGTCGCTGGTAGAATCGATCGCCGACGGCTTCGACGAGGTCTCCTTCGACAATGAGGACGCGCGCTCGCGCGGCCTGATCTGCGTCGCGCAGCCGGTCGCGCTACGGCGCTGTGTCACCAACCTCGTCCAGAACGCGGTGACCTATGGCAAGAGGGCGCATCTCAGCCTGCGTCAATCAGGCAAGACAATCACGCTGGCGATCCATGACGAGGGTCCGGGCATCCCGCAAGCCGAGCTCGACGCCGTGTTCGGCTCGTTCGTGCGCCTGGAACAGTCGCGCAGCCGTCAGACCGGCGGCCTCGGCCTCGGCTTGACCATCGCCCGCAACATCGCCCGTAGCGCCGGCGGCGAAGTCAGCCTGTCCAACCATCCCGATGGCGGCCTGATGACGGAGCTGCGCCTGCCGCTGGCGGTTTAGCTTGCGTATCGGGCTAAGCCGGCGTTCCTTCGCGCCCCCTCTGTTCTGCTGGACACCTCCTCCACAGGTGGGGAGATTGGCCGTCATCGCCGATTTCGCCAATTACAAACGTTGGAATGTGAGAGCCGTCCGCGAAGCCGCCGATCTCCCCCCAAGTGGGAGAGATGTCCGACAGGACAGAGGGGGGCGCGACAGAACTCGGCGTTTGGTCTTGGTTCTCTCCCCAAGGAGAAAAACTATCTTCGCAGCACCGCGCTCAACACATCCCTGACGCCGATGGCGCCGACGAAGCGCGACTGCTCGTCGAATAGCGCGACGGGTGCGGTCTGCGAGCGATGCATGGCCAGCATCACGGTCTTCAGCGAGGTGCCGGGATTGGCCCAGAATACCTGAGCCGTCTCCTCCGGCTGGGCTTCGACATCGGCGCAGGACACCCAGACCGCCGGCTTGCCGTCGCGCTCGGCCGCCGCCACCAGCCCATGCTCGTCGATCTTGAAACGCGTCGTCCTGCGCCGGTCGAGCCACACCCAGCCGTTCTCGCCATGTTCGAGGTCGCGTCGGTCGCGCATGACGTTCCACGCGGTCAGCACCGAGAGCGGGTTCACATTGGCGATGAAGTCGCGGACATAGTCGTTGGCGGGCCGCAGCACGATGTCTTCCGGCGCGCCTGTTTGCACGATGCGCCCGCCTTCCATGATGGTGATATGGGTGCCGATCTTCAGCGCCTCCTCGAGGTCGTGGCTGACGAAGATGATGGTCTTCTTCAGCTCGGCCTGGAGCTGCAGCAACTCGTCCTGCAGCTTGGTCCGGATCAGCGGATCGAGCGCCGAGAACGGCTCGTCCATGAGCAGGATCGGCGCCTCGGTGGCAAAGGCGCGCGCCAGGCCGACGCGCTGCTGCATGCCGCCGGACAGCTCATGCGCATATTTCTTCGACCACTGGTCGAGATGAACCAGCTTCAGTTGCCTGTTCACCCGCTCCTTGCGCTCGGCTTCGGGTACGCCGGCGAGCTCGAGGCCAAGGCCGACATTCTCCTCCACCGTGCGCCACGGCAGCAGGCCGAACTGCTGGAACACCATCGCCACCTGTTTCTGCCGCAGCCGCCGAAGCGTCGCCTCGTCGCAGGTGACGACGTCGACCGTGCCGTCGCCATCCTTGACCAGCACCTGGCCGCGCGAGACGACGTTCAGCCGGTTGACGGCTCTGAGCAGCGTCGATTTGCCGGAGCCGGAAAGCCCCATCAGCACCGAGATCTCGCCCTCGTTCACGGTGAGGCTGGCGCCGGCGCAGCCCAGTACGTTGCCGGTTTTTTCGAGGATCTCGGCTCGGGTGGCACCACTGTCGATCAGCGCCAGCGAGCCTGCCTGGTCGGCGCCGAAGACGATGTCGACATTCCTGAAATCGACGGCGACGGTCATTTCTTGCCTCCCACGCCGATGCGCGTCATCCGGTCGAGCACGATGGCGAGCACGACGATGGCGAGCCCTGCCTCAAGCCCGAGGTCGATCCTGCGCGAACCGAGCGCCCGGTTGATTTCCGTACCGAGGCCGCCGGCGCCGATCAGGGCGGCGAACACCACCATCGACAGCGACAGCATGATCGACTGGGTCAGCCCAGCCATGATGGTCGGCAGCGCTGAAGGCAGCTCGACCTTCCACAGCAGCTGGCGCTTGGTGGCGCCGAATGCCTCGCCCGCCTCGACGATCGATTTCGGCACCGAGGTGACGCCGAGATGGGTGAGCCGAACCGAGGTCGGGATGACGAAGATGATGGTGACGATCAGGCCGGGCGCGTTGCCGAGGCCGAACAGGGTCAGCACCGGGATCAGGTAGACGAAGGTCGGCAATGTCTGCATCAGGTCGAGCACCGGCAGCATGACGCGATACACCTTCGGCTTGTGCGCGGCCCAGATGCCGAGCGGCACGCCGATGGCCATCGACACGGCGGCGGCGGCGACCACCAGCACCAGCGTCTCCACCGTCTGCTTCCACAGGTTCTGGTTGAGGATGAACAGCAATCCGATGAATACCGCCAAAGCCAGGCCTTTCGAGCGCTGCAGGAAATAGGCGAGCAGAGCGATCAGCGCGATCAGCAGAACCGGCGGCAGCAACAGCAGCCCGTCGACGATGCCGTCGAGCAGGAAGTTGAGGCTGTTGGAAAAGGCCCTGAAGATGGTGTCGAAATTGTCGGTGAGAAAGCCGAAAAACGCCTTCCCCCATGCCCCGATGGGAATCTTGTAACTGACCAGGAATTTGGAGATCGGATCCATCTAGCCCCTCTTCTGCCGGCGCCGTCCTTCGCCGGACGGTCATCTTGTCACAGGATATGAAAAAGGGCAGCCATTTCTACCGTGGCTGCCCCTTGTCTCGTCATGCCAGATGGTCGGGTCAGCTTCCGAGCGCCGTTTTCACCGCAGCCGCCGCATCGCCGCCGTCGAAGGTGGTGACGCCGGCGATCCAGGGAGCGACCGCGTCCGGGTGCTTCTTCAGCCAGTCGGTCGCGACCGTATTGGCATCGCCGCCCTTCAGGATCGCGTCCATCATCTCGCCTTCCATGTCGAGGTTGAACTTCAGATTGGCGATGAACTTGCCGGCGTTCGGGCATTCGCTCATGTAGCCCTTGCGTACATTGGTATGCACGGTGGCAGCACCAAAGCCGCTATCTCCCATCCCCTCGAGGTAGGTGATCTTCATGGCGCCCATCACCGGATGCGGCGTCCAGCCGAGGAAGGCGATCCATTCATTGTTCTTCATCGACTGCTCGGCCTGGGTGAGCATGCCGGCCTCGGAAGATTCGACCAGTTCGAAGCCTTCGAGATTGGTCTTCGGATCCTTGATCATGTCGAGGATGATGCGGTTGCCGTCATTGCCGGCCTCGATGCCGTAGATCTTGCCGTCGAACTTGTCCTTGAACTTGCCGAGATCGGTCAGCGTCTTGACACCGGCATCGGCGACATAGGTCGGAACGACGATGCCGTAGCCGGCACCGCTGAGATTTTCGCTGACGGTCTCGACCGAGCCTTCGGCGGCATAGTCCTTGATGTCGTTGGTCATCGACGGCATCCAGTTTCCGAGGAACACGTCGAGGTCTTTGTTCTTCAGCGACGCATAGGTCACCGGCACCGAAAGCTGGATCACCTGCGGCTCGTAGCCGAGCGCCGTGAGCAGCACCGAAGCGACGCCGGTGGTCGCCTGGATGTCGGTCCAGCCGACATCGGACAGCCGCACCGTCTTGCAGCTTTCCGGATCGCCGGCGAAGGCCCCAGTCGTGGATAGAAAAGCCGCCAGGCCGAGGCCGGCGACGAATGAACTCATACGCGACATGAAAATTCTCCCATTTCAGTTCTCGGTGAAGCGAAGCGACGGTTTTATCTCCGCCTTTGTTCCGTCAGCCAAACATCATTCTGCTGCGGTTTCAAGCACTAAGGCAATCACGAACAACGGCGCAGGCTGGCCGATCAGCGACACGCCCGCCGCTTTCCGGATGGAAGTCGCCTTTTCCCGGTGGAATGTAGGCGCTCCCCCTCCCCGCTTTGTTGCAACTCGGCTTAAAAGGACGGCATGGCCAAGCTGTACTTCCATTATGCGACGATGAATGCCGGCAAGACGACGATGCTGTTGCAGGCCTCGTATAATTACCGCGAGCGCGGCATGACGACGATGTTGTTCATCGCCGGCCACTACCGCAAGGGCGATACCGGGCTGATCTCGTCGCGCATCGGCCTGGAGACGGAAGCCGAGATGTTCCGCGACGGCGACGACCTGTTCGCCCGGGTCGCCGAGCATCACGACCACGCCACGGTCCATTGCGTCTTCGTCGATGAGGCGCAGTTCCTCGAAGAGGAGCAAGTCTGGCAACTCGCCCGCATCGCCGACCGGCTGAACATCCCGGTCATGTGCTACGGCCTGCGCACCGATTTCCAGGGCAAGCTGTTTTCCGGATCGCGCACCCTGCTGGCAATCGCCGACGACCTGCGCGAGGTGCGCACCATCTGCCGTTGCGGCCGCAAGGCGACGATGGTGGTGCGCCTCGGTGCCGACGGCAAGGTGGCGAAACAGGGCGAACAGGTGGCGATCGGCAAGGATGTCTATGTCTCGCTCTGCCGCCGCCATTGGGAAGAAGAAATGGGCCGCGCCGTGCCCGACGATTTCATCGGCTTCACCAAAACCTGACCAGCGCTATTGCTTTCATCCGACCTCCCGGCCGACATTCGTTCGCCAATCGCGCCATCGTGCGGCGCTTGTTTAAGGCCTGCTTCCTATTTCAGAACCTCTCAGCCAGAGCCGTCGGGGAGTTCCCATGCTTCGAGCCATTTCGTCTGCCGCTGCTTTCCTCATCGCCGGCGCTCTTGCCGCGCATGCCGACGGCGATGCCGCTCTCGGCAAGAAAGTCTTCAACAGATGCATGGCCTGTCATGAGGCAACGAGCGACCACGACAAGGTCGGCCCGCATCTGCTGGGTGTCGTCGGCCGCACCGCCGGCACCGCGGACAGTTATCTCAGCCGCTACTCGCAGGGGATGAAGGACGCCGGCGCCGCCGGCCTGGTCTGGGACGAAGCAAACCTCGCCGAATACCTGCGCGCGCCGCGGCAGAAGGTCCCCGGCAACAAAATGGCCTTCTCCGGCCTGACCAGCGACGACGACATCGCCAATGTCATCGCCTACCTCAAGGCCGATCCCAAGCCCTGAGCGTCGCTCCCGACCTGAAAGTCCAGCCGCGGTTGAAGCGGTGTCTGACCGGACGGCAGTTACACCGTAATCATTGCCTGACTATCCTGCGGTCGGCCTTCTGAAATTCTTTTGTTTTCCTGTAATCCCATGTCTTCCGTCTTTCATTCGCCAAACCCGGCACATATATTCGCGGCGGTTTGCGAAACGAAACCGATGCCGAAGCGGGAGGCCCCAATGGCGACATTGCAGAATTTCGACGCCGAGATTGCCAAGACCAAGCAGGTCGTTGAGGACATGCGCACCAAGATCGAGCAGTCCGGTACTGTGCTCGACACGCTCGCCACCGCCGACAAGAAGATCGGCGACGCCAATTTCGACATCGAGAATGCCCGCATCGAGGACGTGCTGAAGCAGCAGAAGGTGATGGAAGGCAATATCGCCGACCTGATTATCGGCCTCGAGGACGCCACCAACGTCTTCGGCGCCGAATTCGAGAGCATGAAGAACTACACCGGCTGGGAAAATTTCGTCGGTGTCTTCTCCAGCCAGCGCAAGCAGCGCCTGCGCACCGACCGCGTCCGCAACATGTCGCTGGCCGGCAATCTGCAGGAGCTGCTGGCGAAATCCGACACCATCGTCGGCATCCTCAAGGCGCAGAAGCAGGTTCTCGACACGCGCTACAAGACCTCCGAGGCCAGCCTGTCGCAGGTGATCGAGCGCCGCAAGACCACCATGTCCAATCTCGAGACCGTGCAGAAACGCATCGAAGAACTCAACCCGATGCTGCTCGACATCGAGAACAAGATCGCCGCCTCGACCAGCCAGAAGGAGCGCACCCAGCTGGAAGGCGAACGCTCGAAACTAGCCACGGAATACAACGAGAAGCAGGCCAAGGAGCAGGAATTGCTGGCCGAAAGCCAGACGCTGGAGCGCTACACCTCGATGTTCCAGACCTTCGTCGATTCGCTCAACAACCAGATCGCGGCGCAATCGACGCTGATCAACAAGCTGACCATCGATACCGAGCAGCGCATCGTGCTGTACAAGGCGCTGGAAGATTCGCTGAAGACCGCCGCCCAGCAGGATGTCGCCCACAAGATCAACACGCTGGGCAGCCAGGTCGACAACACCGCCGAAGAGACCATGGCCGGCATTGGTGCCGCCTCGCAAAAGCACATCGGCGATCTGCTTGAAATGCACGAGAAAAACATGGTTGCCACCGCCGACATCCAGCGCCGCAAGAAGCTCGCCGACGATGCCTTCGCCCGCCGCTTCGACGATGTGATGAAGAAGCACAATTCGGCAAATTACGTGCAGTCGTAATTGCTGCACGTGCACTGCTCCCAAGGGCTGGCAGCATGACCCCCGAAAACGAAGCTGCGGCGCGCTATTTCTCGGCGATCACGGCGGCACTTGGCGGCCTCGAAGTGTTCATGCGCGACGATCGCTCGCCGCTCTATCGGCACGGCATCGTCGCCAAGGTCGTCGCCGAATATATTGCGCGGCTCGACAAGTCGTTCTCGTGCTGGCGCAACCGGCTGGGCTTCACCGAGACATTCCGCATCTCGCGCGCCGAAAGCGGTTTTCCGGTCTTCCAGAACCTGCTCGAACTGGAAAACGACCGGCTCCAGGCCGACGGCCGTCTCGCCGTCATCCCTTCGGCCAGCGAGCTGCGCGAGGAAATGGCCGACTTCATCCTGCGCCACAAGGAATTCCCCGAAGCGCTGCGGAAGTCGATGGCCGAGCGGCTTTACCTCGAGGACGTCAAGAGCGAGACCACCTTCGGCCCGTTCACGCTGGCCCAGACGGTCAAGGTGTCGGTCAATCCGAAGACGTTGCGCCCGTATTATCTGGTCCACTGGGCGTGCTTCGACGGCAGCGCCAACCTGCCGCTTGTGTATATGGTGACGGTTGAGGATTCCTCGGACGACATGATCCGGCAGCTTGTCGACTCCAGCGGCAAGCTTAATGAGAGGGTCGACATTCCGCTGCCGGTCGACGGCTTGCTCAATCCCGAGCTTGCCCACCGTTTCGACGATTTCACCGAGAAGAATTCCGCCTACGCGCTGTCGCCGGCGACCATCGCGGTCAACCTCGACAAGGATTTCGAGCCGCTGCATCCCAAGCAGCTGCGTCGCGTCGTGCTCGGCCCGTTCTATTCTGCAGGGATTACCGACAACAATTCGACGGTGAGCGAAGTGCTGGCCAAGGTGCGCAAGCCGGAAAACGCCTGGCTGCTGACCTGGACCATCCAGGAGGTCTTTTCCAAGGCCGAAAAGCCAGGCCGCAAGGGGCTGTTTTCGAGCGAAAAGACGACGCAGGAATTCTTCATCAATACCGACGATCTCGAGGCCGCGCGGCAAGGCGTGTCGAGCTATGAGAACCATGCGCTGATTCCGCACGAGGCCTATCAGGCGCTCTATGCCGCCGGCGAGGCGCAGAAGATCTTTTCGGGCTACAAGGTCCACATCCTGTCCAAAGGGCAGGTCATCAGCGACGTCTGACCGTCAAATCGCGGAGCATCCTCCATGGACACCGGCCTGACCACCATCCCGGAAGCGGCAATTGAAAAGCACCGTGCCACTGCGCAAAGTTTCATCACTCGCATCGTCGTGCTGGAGGACCCATCGCGCGAGTCCGGCACCGCGCTTGCCGGCACCAACCGCCGCTTCGTCTCTACCGTCTCGGTCGGCTCGGTGCGCCGCACGCGCGAGGTCGAGCTCTCCAAAACCGTCGCCGCCGTCCATTCCGACGACCAGTTGCTGACCATCCCGCAGCACACGCTGTTGTTTCGCGCCCGGCGCGGCACAGCGATAGCGCTGGCCATATCGGATGTCTTCGCCGAGGGCTCGGACCTCGAAAGTCTGCAGGCGAAAAACGCCCGTGCGCCGCTCGAAGGCGATGAAGCTGCCACCTTCAAGAAGCTGCTGTCGGCCTCTGCCTACATCTCCGCCTTCAGCCTTGCCTCCTATTTGTTCCAGCTGATCGACAGCGACGGCGAGGCGCCGAACGACACGCCCGAGCCGGACTTTCTGTTCGACACGCCACAGGATGCGGTGAAGTCGATCGTAGCCGGGCTCGACAGGGCGATAGCAGGTTCGAAGGACGATGCCGACCTGATGACCCGCGCCCGCGCCTTTGCCCGCGTCGCCATCGACGGGCTGCTGGCGCGAAAGGGCCGCTTCGACGGCATCGGTCCGTTCGAGAACGCGCATATCCGCATCGACGTCGACGATTTTACCCTTGACGGCTTCGACGTCGCGCCGGGTAAGCGGGCAAAGCCGCTGGTGATGACCTTCAAAAAACCGGAAGAGGTCGTCGGCAACCACATCGCCAAATACCAGTCAGTCAAGCTTGCCAAGATGCTGATGGCCTACGACTTCGAGCGCGAGCTGAACCCGTTCGTCGAGCTCGGCGGCTTCCTGTTCACCTTTATCGGCGATGGCGCGCCCGGCACCGGCAAGACAACCTTGATCCAGATGATCGCCGGTCTTCTCAATGGTTATTGCCAGGTCGCCGGCTATCCCTTCGCTTACGAGAATTTCGGCGTCGACCAGATCTCCTCCTACCAGGGCAAGTCGGGCCAGAACTGCCGCCAGTTCATCAACAATGTGCTGAACCCGCGCGTCATCGGCTTCGGCACCATCGACGATATCGACCAGGTGGCGGCACGCCGGTCCGACGACCGCGCCTCGGCCGGCCAGCAGGAAATCACCGGCGTCCTGATGGACGCCTTTGGAGGTGCGGCGACCGTGGTGCGCGGCAATTGCTCTTTCGGCATGTTTTCCAACTATCCCGAGAACGTCGACGACGCATTGCGCCAGCGCGCCGGCGCGCGCTGGCTGGTCGATGGCCCGCAGAGCCGCGACGACTACATCGACATCTTCGTTCTGCTCGCCGGCAAGAACCACAAGATCCCGCTCGGCGAGCACAAGCTCTACGCTGCCCAGGAAATCCAGCGCGCGGTGATGGAAGCCTACGAGGAGCATGAAAAGCCGCAGGAAGACGGGCTGATGAAGGTCTATGAGCGCTACATGAAGGAGAATGGCGCGCCAAAGACGATGGCCGACATCGGCACCTATCTGCACTTGATCAAGGATGCCGAGCCGCGCTTTACCGGCCGCGCCATCAAGAACGTTACCGATGCCATCAAGATGCGCGCCATGGACATCGAATTGCCGGACGAGTGGTTCGAAAAGCCGGAAGCCTTCATGCACAAGGGTTACGACGACAAGAAAGCGATGATCGAGGAGCTGCGCGGGCCATTCTCGATGGACATGGTCATGCAGGAGATCAACCGCTACGCGGATTCCGAATTCCGCTATTCCGACAAGTCCGATGATGCGGCGGTGACCAAGATGATCCGCGACACCCGTCTGCGGGAGCGTGCCGTCCGCGAGATCGAGGAGATGAAGAAAAAGGGGCTGTGGAATGCGTGAGGTTTCTTCTGGTGCGCTGCATAAGCTCCCACAGCAACGCTGAAAGACGTGGCTCAAAAGCTGACGCCCCCCTCTCCCCGTTCTTCACGGGGAGAGGGTAAGGGTGAGGGGCAGCGCATGCGTGGACCAGAAATAGACATAACCAGGCGCGCAAGGCGCCTGCGTCAATCCGACAACGATGCAGAAGCCGCGCTCTGGATGGAGTTGCGCGACTGCAGACTGAACGGCCATAAATTCGTACGGCAGTTGCCGATAGGCTCTTACTTCGCCGATTTGGCCTGCAGAGACTGCCAGCTCGTCGTCGAAGTCGATGGCAGTCAGCATGTCGGCAGCCAATATGATCGAATCCGGGATCGCTTCATCGGCTCGAATGGCTGGTCCATGCTGCGCTTTTGGAACGTCGACGTATTGAAGGACCGGGAAGCAGTCCTTGAGACAATATTGGCTGCGATCGAAGGACGCCTCGAACGCCATATCGAAACGCATGATCTTCGATTTGTCACCGCCAAAGGGTATGGAGAGACATGTCCTTGACCGTTCGCGCCGCCCCTCACCCTTACCCTCTCCCCGTGAAGAACGGGGAGAGGGGGGCGTCACCGCTGGAGCTCGATCCTCCAGCGCAAGATCCATTGGTATCGCGCACATGAGCCCCGCCAAGAAACCCGATCTGTTGCGCGACAACGAGCTGATCTACGGCCGGCTGCTGACGATCGACGAGCCGCACCTGATCCAGCGCTACAACAAGGCGATGGTCGCGTTCGGCTTGAAGCCGACCAAGTTGAAAAGCTTCGAGATCGACCGCACTGGCTTCTCGCCGCAGGTCGCCGAGGAATGCGGCGACTACAGCTACCTCGATCCGAACGAGGTCAACCGCCGCTTCATCATCCTGACGCCGTCGCAGATCGACCTGCCGGTGGTGCACACGGCGTTCTCCAACACCTCGCTGCTGATGTACGAGTTCATGTCCAAGAACCAGCGCGCCATCGATGCGCTGACGATCAAGGACGTCATCTACGGCGAGATCGAGGATTCGGTCCCCAAGGTCGACGACATCGAGGACCTGCTGTCGATCAACCAGGTCGAGTTCAAGGTGCTGTCGGCCGAGGATGTGCTCGGCAAGGCCGCCGAGCTCGGCAAGCTGGTCGACCGGCTGAAGCAGGAGCCGGATGCCTGGCGCGACAACGCCATGCTGGCCCACATGGTCGAGCTGGCGAAGGTCTGCGGCGACATCCGCGAGAATGCGCTGGTGCCGGACCAGGTGATCTTCCGTCACAATGCCTATTGGACCAGCCATTTCGGCGGGCTCTATGTGTTCGTCGATCCCGACGTGACGACGGTGATCAGCGACCCGGCAGCGCCCGGTTTCCGCCGCTCGCGGCCGTGGCAGGTGAGTCACCTTTCGATCCACGATGCCGACAAGGTGTTCAAGTTCCTCGCCTCGACCGGCCGCATCGAGCTGCCGCGCGCCTCATGGATCGAAACCTCCGGTTATCTCGAGCATCGCGCCGAAATGGTGGTGCGCGCGCTGATCCGCGACGCCGATCCCGACCGCAATCTGACCGACGTCGACAAGGTCTGGCTGCAGACCTGGATCCACGGCCATACCGATCTGATCACCAGGGACGGCAATTTTCCCTTCCTCAACGCCGCCAAGCGCGAGATCGCCCAGCTCGGCCATCTCAAGATCGAGGACGTGTTCCCGCAGCAGCGCTTCCTGGTCATCCGCGCCAAGCCGGACCATGCCGACGCCTGGCTGACCAACCAGCTGATCTCGGACTTCGTGCCGCAGGACTTCGTTTCGCGTTACGTCTTCAACAAGCCGGGCTTCTACAGGGACTATGAGGGCTTCAGCGACGCCTGGCGATCGCATGTTGTGGACGTTCTGAAAACCACATATCTGAAGGACAAGGTGGCGTTTCGCACGCGCCTCTACGGCTTGACTGACTGAGGGGTGACATCGCCATGCTTGATCCGATCGTGAGTTTCTTCACCCGGATTTTCCAGTGGATTGGCCGCGGCATCGGCCTGCTCATCGGCGCGATCCTGTGGCCGTTCCTGTGGGCGGGGCGCTGGTACACGCAACGCGGCTGGATCCTGAAGGCGGTGCTCGGCCTGGCTGTGCTCGTGCTGATCGGTCTCTATGTCAACTTCTTCTACGCCACCCAGTGGTGGAACAATTTCGACCCGAATTACGTCGACAAATACACGTTCGAAAAACGCAACAGCTCCGCCGGTGAACAGGTTTCCGCCGGCGCCGGCACCGACACGGCCAAGACCTGCGGAAATTCAGCCATTGCCCAGGTTGCGGCCGACCTGACCGACTTCAACGTCAACCAGAATGCCTGGGTGTCGTCGATGATTCTTTACAAGCTCGGCCTGTTCGGCATCGACTGGGATCACACGCCGTTCATGGACAACAAGGCTTCGTTCCAGCGCGGCATCAACCAGGCGGTGCGGCGCACGGCGACCGAGCTTGCCGATAATCTCGGCCGCGTCCGCACCACCTCGCAGATCGACGCCGACCTGCAGGATGCCCGCGGCAATCTGCAGTTCGACGAGGAAACCTGGTATTTCGGCTTGAACCCGTTCGGCCCCAAGACGCCGACGCCGAGCTACTATCGTGACGCGGTGCGCAAGCTGCGTTCCTTCAACGCCCGCCTCGCAGCCTGCCAGGCGACGTTCGATGCCCGCGCTGACAATCTCAAGCAGTATATCGACCGCATCTCGTCCGACATCGGTTCGACCTCGGCGATCCTCAAGGAGCGTGCCGAAAACCACAATAATGGCTGGTTCGACACTCGCGCCGACGACCGCTTCTGGTTCGCCTATGGCCAGCTCTATGCCTATTACGGGCTGATGAAGGGCGCACAGGCCGACTTCGAGGACGTCATCAAGGAAAAGCACCTGCAGAACCTGTGGGATACGATGGACGCGCAGTTCGTCTCGGCACTGCGCATCCAGCCCTTCATCATCGCCAATGGCCGCGAGGACGGCTGGCTGTTGCCGACACATCTGACGACGATGGGTTTTTACATACTCAGGGTGCGCTCGAACATGGTTGAGATCAGCAACGTGCTGACGCAGTAGCGGATCGTCCCGCACAGCCGGCGCTGGTGAATTTGCGCCGTTGCTTCTGTCGCTTTTCGCGTATTACGCGGCTGTTTTGAGACGGCGGAACCGCGCCTGCTCTGGCTTCTATACGGCGCGGCAACCGGCGCGAAAAGAACCTGTGGCAGGGCAGCCGGCCGCAGAGGCATTTTCTTCGTAGGAAACATAGTTGCATGAAAGTTGACGCCGCGGCAGCGACAGGGGTAGAACATGCCCGCGCCTGCAATGCCGGGCTATTCTTGCGACCACACTAGTCAAATCCGTCCAATTCAGAGGGAAGTCGTCCATGGCCGAAGTGAAGTCCGACATCGAGATCGCGCGCGGCGCCAGGAAGAAGCAGATCCAGGAGATCGGCCAGAAGATCGGCATTCCGAGCGAACATCTTCTGCCCTACGGCCACGACAAGGCGAAGATCTCGGCCGAGTTCATCAAGTCGGTGAAGGGCAACAAGGATGGCAAGCTGATCCTCGTCACCGCCATCAACCCGACACCGGCCGGCGAAGGCAAGACGACGACGACGGTGGGCTTGGGCGATGGCCTCAACCGCCTCGGCAAGAAGGCCATCGTCTGCATCCGTGAGGCTTCGCTCGGACCGAATTTCGGCGTCAAGGGCGGTGCCGCCGGCGGTGGCTACGCGCAGGTCGTGCCGATGGAGGACATGAACCTCCACTTCACCGGCGATTTCCACGCCATCACCACCGCCCATAACTTGCTGTCGGCGCTGATCGACAACCACATCTACTGGGGCAACGAGCTCGGCATCGATACCCGCCGCGTCGTCTGGCGCCGCGTCATGGACATGAACGACCGGTCGCTGCGCGAGATCATCTGTTCGCTCGGCGGCGTCGCCAACGGTTTCCCGCGCGAGGCCGGTTTCGACATCACAGTCGCCTCGGAAGTCATGGCCATCCTGTGCCTGTCGAACGACCTGAAGGACCTGGAAAAGCGCCTCGGCGACATCATCGTCGCCTATCGCCGCGACAAGTCGGCCGTCTATGCCCGCGACCTCAAGGCCGACGGCGCCATGGCCGTACTCTTGAAGGATGCCATGCAGCCCAATCTCGTGCAGACGCTGGAGAACAACCCGGCTTTCGTCCATGGCGGCCCCTTCGCCAACATCGCGCATGGCTGCAACTCCGTCGTTGCCACGACGACGGCGCTGAAGCTTGCCGACTACGTCGTCACCGAAGCCGGTTTCGGCGCCGATCTCGGTGCCGAAAAGTTCTTCGACATCAAATGCCGCAAGGCCGGCCTGAGGCCCGCCGCGGCGGTCATCGTCGCCACGGTTCGCGCCATGAAGATGAATGGCGGCGTCAAGAAGGAGGACCTCGGCAAGGAGAACGTCGAGGCGGTCAAGAAGGGATGTGCGAATCTCGGCCGCCACATCGAGAACATCCGCCAGTTCGGTGTGCCGGCTGTGGTCGCCATCAACCATTTCTACTCCGACACAGAGGCCGAGATCCAGGCGATGAAGGACTACGTCGCCTCGATGGGCGAAGAGGCGATCCTGTGCAAGCACTGGGCCCAGGGATCGGCCGGTAGCGAGGAACTGGCCAAAAGAGTCGTGGCGTTGGCCGAATCCGGCGCGTCGCAATTTGCCCCGCTGTATCCCGACGCCATGCCGCTGTTCGAGAAGATCAACACCATCGTCCAGCGCATCTATCGCGGTTCGGAAGCGATCGCCGACAAATCGGTGCGCGACCAGCTCCACGCCTGGGAGCACGCCGGCTACGGTCATTTGCCGGTCTGCATGGCCAAGACGCAATATTCCTTCTCCACCGATCCGAATCTGCGCGGCGCGCCGACCGGCCACACCGTACCGGTGCGCGAGGTCAGACTGTCTGCCGGCGCCGGCTTCGTCGTCATCATCTGCGGCGAGGTGATGACCATGCCCGGCCTGCCCAAAGCGCCATCCTCGGAAAAGATTTTCCTGAACGAAATGGGCCAGATCGAAGGCCTGTTTTAGGGATAATCAACGCTTGAACGGCAAAGGGCGCCGCAACGCTGCGGCGCCCTTTTTGGCGACTTCGCGACGAGCTCGTCCCTAAGCCGCGCTTCGCGCCAGCGCGCGCTGGTTGGAGGCATAGGGTGTGTCGTGCTGGGGTACCACGCCGGTCTTCAGGCAATCGATCCACTCGGCGGTCTTGAGAACGGCCGCGAAGCGCGACTGCAATACGATCGTCACCACGCGATGGATTTCCTCCCCCGAAGCGTAGCCGGCGCTGTTGGCGTACGGCAACGACCCCGTTGCGTCCGACAGGAACTCCACCTCGAAGCCCATATGCACGGCGTGGATGACCGTCGACAGATCGCAATTGTGCGTCATGTAGCCGATGACTGTGACCGTATCGATAGAGTTGGCGCGCAGCCACTCCTCGAGGTCCGTGCCGGTGAAGGCGCTGGGCAAGTTCTTTTCGATGTAGTGGTCGCGGTTTCGCCTAGCGATTTCCGGGTGCAACTCGGCGCCATGGCTGCCCTTGGCGAAGACCGGTGAGGTTTCCGACGCCAACTGTTTGATGACCACCACCTTGACGCCTGCCTCGGTGGCCGCATCCATCGCTCGCGCCACATTGACGACGCTGTCGCGGAACGGCGGATGCTGGATGGCGAGGTTGCCGCCGTCATAGTCGTTTTGAACATCGATGACGATGAGGGCGCGGCGCGGAGCTTTGCCTTTGGCTGGTTGCGACATGGGGTTTTCCTTTCCCGTTGGACATTGATGGGCGGACGATAAGCTCGGCACCGGATTGCAAAAAGTGTCCCGATTGACATTATTCGAAAGAATTGGGACAATCGGCCTCACCCGTTGCTGGAGCTCCCATGACCGATCCTGCCGTTGCCGCCATCGCCTTCGATGGCATCAGCCCGTTTCATCTCTCCGTGCCGTGTCTCGTGTTCGGCGCGGATCGCACGGAGCTCGGCCTGCCGCGCTTCGACTTCCGGGTCTGCGCGATTGAGGACGGGCCGATCCGCACCGATGCCGGTCTGACCATCAGCGTCCCGCACGGGCTTTCCGCGCTCGATGACGCCGACATCGTCATCGTGCCAAGCTGGAAAGATCTCGGGAGCTCGCCTCCAGCGGCATTGATCGACGCGTTGCTTGGCGCGCACGAGCGCGGCGCGCTGATCGTCGGACTGTGCTTGGGAACGTTCGCTGTTGCGGCGACCGGACTGCTTTCGGGGCGGCGAGCGGCGACGCACTGGGCCTACGCGGATCAGCTGCAGGAACTCTATCCCGACATTCTCGTCGAACCGGAAGTGCTCTACATCGACAATGGCGATGTCGTGACATCCGCCGGCGTCGCCGCCGGGCTCGACTGCTGCCTGCACGTCGTACGGGCTCGTTACGGCGCGGAGGCGGCACTTCGCCTTGCCCGGCAGATTGTGCTTTCTCCGCACAGGCAGGGCGGGCAGGCGCAATTCATCGAACGTCCCATCGCCAGGACCGGCAATGCGGACCGCTTTACCCAGGCTCTCGAAGCGGTGCGCAAAACCCTGGGTGAGCCGCACAGTCTGGACAGCGTTGCCGGTCACGCCGGCCTCACCCGCCGGACGTTCACGCGCCGTTTCCAGAAAACGATCGGCACCAGTTTCGGCGACTGGCTGACCGACCAGCGCGTCCAGCTGGCGCAACGGCTGCTGGAAGCAACGGAAAAATCGATGGACACGGTTGCCTTCGAGGCCGGCTTCGGCAGCGCTACCTCGCTGCGCCAGCATTTCGCAGCGCGCCTCAGAACCTCGCCGGCGCAGTACCGGCGCGAATTCTCGAAGAGTGCTCAGGAGGAGCGCGTGGCGCACATGCCGAGGTGAAATTCGGCTCGCGCTCGATTCCAGGGCAATCGCTTCAGTGCCGACGTTGGACTGCCATCTGGCCCGAGTAGGCTATCTTTTCTCTCGAAGCGATTGCCCTGCTCTCGATCCTGTCGTGCTTGAAAGGCCTTGCGTCATCTGTCATATATTAAAGCGACAGATGACGCGAAGAGGGCTCGCCGTGGCGATGGCATTGGAAAAGGCTGCGCCAGCAGCAAAAAACAATGAACTTCAGAAGGTGGCGAGATTGCTAGGCGGCAGCCGCATTCTGGCAAGGCGCCTCAGCAGCGCTTTGGATGCTCACGAGTTGCTTCTGCACGGCCTGCCGGCTTCAGCGCTGGACCATCTTATCGGGCAACTCGTCTTCATCCAGAAGACCGATTCGCTGGAGAAGGCCGTCGGCATGAGCCTGCGCACCTACCAGCGCCGCAAGGATGCTCCGTCCAAGCCTCTCAATCAGGACCAGAGCGGACGAACCTGGAAGTTCGCGGAGATCCTGTCGAAAGCTACCGACGTGTTCGGTTCGCAGGCGGAGGCAGAGCAATGGCTGGAGCGCCCGGCGATTGGGCTAGACCAGCGTCGTCCAATCGACCTTCTGGCGACGCCGGCGGGGATCGAGCTTGTAGAAGACTATCTGGAACGGCTTGAATATGGCGTTTATGCATGACGCCGCTGCCGGCGGCGCTTGGTGGCTCCGACCTCATCGGATGGCGCCTCGATCAAGCCGCGTTTGCGCCTACATGGGATAGTGGCGAGGGCGCATACAGGGTGGGCGGACGCTGGAACAGCAAGGGCGTGCGCGCCGTCTACTGCTCGATCGATCCGTCGACTGCGATCCTCGAGGTTGCGGTCCATAAGGGCTTCAGGGCGCTCGACACGATTGCGCATGTCATGACGGCAGCAATCGTCAGCGATGTCGCGGATGTGCATATCGTCGACCCCGCCGCCGTGCCCAACCCCAAGTGGTTGCGCCCTGGCATTCCGAGCTCCGGACAACAGGCGTTTGGCGACGATCTTCTGCAACGGCACCGGTTCGTGGTGATTCCGAGCGCCGTATCGCAGCGTAGCTGGAACCTGATCTTCGACGCGAGCCTCGCCAGAGGGGCATACGCCATGAAGACCCAGGAGGCGTTTGCGCTCGACACACGGTTGCATCCACCTCCGGCCAAGTGACATAGCCGCCCCCATGTCCATCAGAACGAGGACGTGACCGGCAACAGAAGCACGGTGCTCAGTTGTTGCTGATTACCCGTGCCGGATTGCCGACCACCGTGGTGTTCGCCGCGACGTCGCGCGTCACCACAGCACCGGCGCCGACGATGGCGCCATCGCCGATCCTGACTCCGCCGAGGATGACGGCACTGCCGCCGATCCAGGCATTGTCGCCGATCTCGACCGGCTTGGCGATCTCCAGCCCTGCCCGTCGCCCGGCAGCCTCCTTGTGGTGCTCGGCGCAATAGATCTGCACATTCGGGCCGAGCAGCGTTCCCTTACCGATGCGCACTGGCGCCGTGTCGAGAATGATGCAGCCGGCATTGAGAAAAACGCGGTCGCCGAGAAAGATGTTGAAGCCATAAGCGCAGTGGAACTGCGCCTCGATCCGGGCGCCCTCGCCCGCAGCGCCGAGCAGCGTCCGCAATCCAGGCCCGATGTCGCGACGCTGCCGGGGCGGCAGGCTGTTGTGCTCGAACACCGCGTCTCGCGCCGTGATGCGCAACGCCTCCAGTTCCGGATCGAGGCAGCAATACCACTCGCCCGCCGCCATTTTCATGCGTTCGCTTTCGGCCATGGCCGCAACTCCAGTCTCAATCTTTGCCAAAGCACAAGTGCTGCAAATGCGGAAGCGCCGGCGGCGACACCACCTCTGGTCAAATACCGGACCTATGGTAGCTTGCTCTCTCGGACCTGTCCCAAGCCGGCCATCGAGGGGATCAATCATGCTGTACATTTTTGCACTCCTGATTGGCATCGTTGCCGGGCTTCGCGCGATGACCGCGCCCGCCGCCGTCGCCTGGGGCGCCTGGCTTGGCTGGTTGCCGGTCGCGGACACCTGGGCCAGCTTCATGGGCCACTGGATCGCCGTCGGCATCTTCACCATCCTGGCCATCGCCGAACTGGTCACCGACCAGCTGCCCTCGGCGCCGAGCCGCAAGGTGCCGCAGCAATTCGGCACGCGTATCGTCTTGGGCGCTTTCACCGGCGCGGTGATCGGCGCCACCGGCGGCGCCACCATCGGCGGCCTGATCGCCGGCGCCATCGGCGCGGTGATCGGCACGCTGGGCGGCGCCGAGGCGCGTAAACGCCTGGCCGCCGCCTTCGGCAAGGACCCGCCGGCCGCCTTCATCGAGGACGCGGTGGCGATCGTCGGCGGGCTTCTGATCGCGGCGGCGGCGGCATGACGGCAAAGACATTCGACGCCATCATCGTCGGTGCCGGGCAGGCCGGCCCACCGCTCGCCGGCCGGCTGAATGCGGCCGGCATGAGCGTGGCGCTGATCGAGCGAAAGCTGGTCGGCGGCACTTGCGTCAACACCGGCTGCACGCCGACCAAAACGATGGTGGCAAGCGCCTATGCCGCGCATCTCGCCCGCTCGGCCGCGGATTACGGGGTGACGCTGTCCGGTCCCGTCGGCGTAAACTACAAGGCGATCAAGGCGCGCAAGGACAAGGTCTCCAACGGCGCCCGCGGCAATCTCGAAGACTGGATTGCCGGCATGGACAAATGCACGCTCTATCGCGGCCATGCGCGCTTCGTAAGCGCCAACACGGTGCGCGTCGGCGACGATCTGCTGAGCGCCGAAAAGATATTCCTCAACACCGGCGGGCGCGCCTCGGTGCCCGACCTGCCTGGCATCGACGGCATTTCTTACCTGACCAATTCCTCGATGATGGATCTCGACGTGCTGCCGCGCCATCTCATCGTTGTCGGCGGCAGCTATGTCTCGCTCGAATTCGCGCAGATGTTCCGCCGCTTCGGTTCCGAAGTCACGGTCATCGAAAAAAGCCCGCGCCTGATCGGTCGCGAGGACGAGGATGTCTCGGACGCCATTTTGTCGATCCTCGAAAACGAAGCCATTGCCGTCCATCTCGGCGACGACGACATCCGCTTCGCCAGGCGAGGCAACGAAATCGCCGTGACCTTCTCGCCAGGCAAGGCGGCTGCGGTCGGCTCGCATGTGCTGCTGGCGCTCGGCCGCACGCCAAACACCGACGATCTCGGCCTCGACAAAGCCGGCGTCGAGGTCGACAAACGCGGCTTCATCGTCGTCGACGACCAGTTGCGCACCAGCGTGCCCGGCATCTGGGCGATGGGCGACTGCAACGGCAAGGGCGCCTTCACCCACACCTCGTACAACGATTACGAGATCGTCGCCGCCAACCTGCTCGACAACGATCCGCGCAAGGTCAGCGACCGCATCGAGGCCTATGCGCTCTATATCGACCCACCGCTCGGCCGCTGCGGCATGACCGAAGCCGCGGTAAGGAAATCCGGCCGCCGCGCCCTGGTCGGCCAGCGGCCAATGACCCGCGTCAGCCGTGCCGTCGAAAAAGGTGAGACGCAAGGCTTCATGAAGATCCTGGTCGATGCCGACACCAAGGAGATCCTCGGCTGTTCGGTGCTCGGCCCGGGCGGCGACGAGGCGGTGCACTGCGTGCTCGACCTGATGTATGCCAAGGCGCCGGTCAGCACGCTGGCGCGCGCCGTGCACATCCACCCGAACGTCTCGGAGCTTCTGCCGACCATCGCCCAGGAACTCAAGCCGCTGGTGTGACGGCCGGGTAGAATCGTGCGCCCATAGCGGCAGCGACTGGACCAATCGACAGCCCAGCGGCAAAAGGGCATGTGTTCCGCCTCTTCTCCCGGAGCCATCCCATGCAGAAGTCCATCGAACGCGTCGCCGGCGACAGCGAAGGCGTTTCCTACGAATTCCCCGTCTTCCGCTTCGCCGGAACGGACAAGACGGCGCCTTCCGCCTATCTGCAGGCGGCACTTCATGCCGGCGAATTGCCGGGCGTCGTCGCCATCGACACGCTGATGCCGATGCTCAGCAAGGCGGAAGCCGAAGGCCGCATCACCGGCAATATGACCATCGTGCCCTGGGCTAATCCGATCGGCCGCGCGCAATATCTTTACGGCGACCATCAGGGCCGCTTTCATCTGGGCACGCGCACCAATTTCAATCGCGGCTTTCCGCGGCTCGCCGCGCCCGACCTCACGCTGCTGCCGGCGCACGGCACGGTCGACCAGCGGCTGAAAACGCGGCTGCTGCAGCTCTCCATTGGCCACGACATCGTGCTCGACCTGCATTGCGACGATGAGGGCCTCGCCTATCTTTACGTCCACACCAGCCTGTGGCCGGCCATGGCGGATTGTGCAGCGGCCATGGGCGTCGACGCGGTGATGCTGTGGGACGAAGACCCCGACGGCACCTTCGAAGGCGCCTCGATCATGCCGTATCAGAACGTTCCCGCCGACGTCGCGTGCCTCGACCGGCGCGTCGCCACCACGGTCGAATATCGCGGCATACTCGATGTCGACGGCGCCCTCGCCGGCGCCGATGCCGAAGGGCTCTACCGGCTGCTGGTGGCGCGCGACGTCATCCAGGATCAGGCGCTGCCCGCGCCTGGCAGCTTCGTTGGGCTCGTCGCGCCGCTCGAAAACATCGAGATGATGCCGGCGCCCCGCTCGGGCGCGATCCTCTACGACGTGAAGCCGGGCGACCGCGTCACCAAGGGTGCGCGCCTTGCCACCATCGTCCACGCGCCCGGCGAGCCCGACGGCCGCACGGAAGTGTTGGCGCCGCAGGCGGGCCTCATCCTGACGCGGCGTTCCCGCCGCATCATCCGCGCCGGCGAAGACCTCTTGAAGCTGGTCGGCGACGGGACGAGCGCCGATGCAAGGTCGGGAACGCTGGAGGACTGACGCACCCCGCCAGGTTATCCCGAAATCGCCTTTCGCGCCTTGGCCTCCAGCCATTCGGCCATCTGCCGGTACGGCACCGGACCATGGCTCACGCGGGCGACGCCGAGTTCGGCAAGCCTCTGGCGCGGCGGCACATGCGCCAGGGCAACGCAGAGTCTAGGCAGGACAGCCGGTCTTGGCCATGTGCTGGGTTGCGAAAGCGGCAGCCACCCCACAGACTTTCAAACCTGTTGCGCATACCGCTTTTCGCGGCTATGGATTTCGCCATGAATATGCGTTCGATCAAGACCATTTGGTGGTGGGCTCGCTGACAGCGGCCTGTTCGAACGCGTTCGCGTGACAATAGAGGGTGGCCGCAGCGGAATGTCCGGGCGGCCATTTGTTTTTTCAAGCCATTCCCGGGTCCGTTGCCCCAAAGACGCTGATGGAGACGGCAATGACGACGAAAATTCTGGAGAATGGCGCCGAGCGCTTTGTCACGGCGGGTGGCGTGGCGATTACCCGCCAGCGCCATGACCGGCCTTACGAGGGGGCGATCGACGGCTATGTCGATGGCCTGAATTCGCGCCGCGGCGCCGTGTTTTCCTCGAATTACGAATATCCCGGCCGCTATACGCGCTGGGACACCGCCATCATCGATCCGCCGGTGGTGATCTCGGCACACGGCCGCGCCATGCGCATCGAGGCGCTGAACCGCCGCGGCGACGTGCTTTTGCCGGTGATCGGCACGGTGCTTGCCGGCCTTGACGATGTCACGATCGCCGAGACGTCCAACAAACTCATCCGCCTCGAGGTCGCCAAGCCCGATCGTATCTTCACTGAAGAGGAACGCAGCCGAGTTCCCTCCGTCTTCACCGTGCTGCGCGCCATCACGGCTTTGTTCAAGACCGAGGAAGACGCCAATCTCGGCCTCTATGGCGCCTTCGGCTACGACCTCGCCTTCCAGTTCGATCCGGTCGACTACAAGCTCGAGCGCAAGCCAAGCCAGCGCGATCTCGTGCTGTTCCTGCCCGACGAGATCCTCGTCGTCGACCACTATTCGACCAAGGCCTGGACCGACCGCTACGACTATTCCGGCGATGGCTTCTCGACCGAAGGCCTGCCGCGCGACGAAATCGTCGAGCCGTTCAGGACCGCCGACCGCATCCCGCCGCGCGGCGACCACGAGCCCGGCGAATATGCCAAGCTGGTGCGCAAGGCGATGAAGAGCTTCGAGCGCGGCGACCTGTTCGAAGTGGTGCCGGGGCAGATGTTCTACGAACGCTGCGAAACCCAGCCCTCCGAGATTTCCCGCAAGCTGAAGAGCATCAACCCTTCGCCCTATTCCTTCTTCATCAATCTCGGCGAGGGCGAATATCTGATCGGCGCCTCGCCGGAAATGTTCGTGCGCGTCAACGGCCGCCGCGTCGAGACCTGCCCGATCTCCGGTACCATCAAGCGCGGCGACGACGCCATCTCCGACAGCGAGCAGATCCTGAAGCTGCTCAATTCGAAGAAGGACGAATCCGAACTCACCATGTGCTCGGACGTCGACCGCAACGACAAGTCGAGGGTCTGCGAGCCGGGCTCGGTGCGCGTCATCGGCCGCCGCCAGATCGAAATGTACTCCCGCCTGATCCACACCGTCGACCACATCGAGGGGCGGCTGCGCGAAGGCATGGACCCCTTCGACGCCTTTCTGTCGCATGCCTGGGCGGTCACCGTCACCGGCGCGCCGAAATTATGGGCCATGCGGTTCATTGAGCAGAACGAGAAGAGCCCGCGCGCCTGGTATGGCGGGGCGATAGGCATGGTCAATTTCAACGGTGACATGAACACCGGCCTGACGCTTCGCACCATTCGGATCAAGGACGGCATCGCCGAGGTGCGCGCCGGCGCCACGCTGCTCTTCGACAGCATTCCCGAGGAAGAAGAAGCCGAAACCGAACTGAAGGCATCCGCCATGCTCTCCGCCATCCGCGACGCCAAATCAGGCAATGCCGCCAGCACCGAACGCAGCACCGCGCGTGTCGGCGACGGCGTCAACATCCTGCTGGTCGACCACGAGGACAGTTTCGTCCATACGCTCGCCAACTATTTCCGCCAGACCGGCGCCAACGTCTCGACGGTGCGCACGCCGGTGCCGGACGAGATCTTCGACCGGCTGAAGCCAAACCTGGTCGTGCTGTCGCCCGGCCCCGGCACGCCGAAGGACTTCGACTGCGCCGCCACCATCAAGCGGGCCCGTGCGCGCGACCTGCCGATCTTCGGCGTCTGCCTCGGGCTGCAGGCGCTGGCCGAGGCCTATGGCGGCGAGCTGCGCCAACTGCACATCCCGATGCATGGCAAGCCGTCGCGCATCCGCGTGTCGAAGCCGGGCATCATCTTCTCCGGCCTGCCCAAGGAGGTGACGGTCGGCCGCTATCATTCGATCTTTGCAGATCCGGTGCGGCTGCCCGATGGTTTTGTCGTCACCGCCGAGACCGAGGACGGCATCATCATGGCCTTCGAGCACCGCAAGGAGCCGATCGCCGCAGTGCAGTTCCACCCGGAGTCGATCATGACGCTCGGCCACAATGCCGGCATGCGCATCATCGAGAACATCGTCGCGCACCTGCCACGCAAGGCCAAGGAAAAGGCCGCTTAATTCGAGGGCTCAGTGTTGGGATCTTTTCCCCAGTGACCGCGGCGGAAATCAAAGCCGCCGCCAGGCAGAAGGTCGCCAGCCTCGCCTTCTGGTCGATCGTCGTCGCCTGCGTCGTGCTCGGCCTGAAGCTGGTGGCCTGGTACGTCACCGGTTCGGTCGCGCTTTATTCGGACGCGCTGGAATCGATCGTCAACGTCATTGCCTCTGCCGCCGCCTATTGGGCGATCCAGGTCAGCTACAAGCCAGCCGACCAGGACCATCCGTTCGGCCACCACAAGGCCGAGTATTTCTCGGCCGTCCTCGAAGGCGTGCTGATCGTGCTTGCCGCCTTGCTGATCCTCAATGAGGTCTGGTGGTCCTGGCAGCATCCCGCCCTGCTGGAACAGCCATGGACCGGCCTTGCCGTCAATGGCGTCGCAACGGTCATCAACGCTGTCTGGGCCTTGACGCTGATCCGCACCGGCCGAAGCGAAAAATCGCCGGCTCTCGTTGCCGACGGCAGGCACATCATGACCGACGTGGCGACCTCGGTCGGTGTGTTCATCGGCCTGGTCGGCGCCGTGCTGACCGGCTGGCAGGTTCTCGATCCGGCTCTTGCCGTGATCGTGGCGCTGAACATCCTGTGGCAGGGCTGGCACGTCATCGGCTCGTCGATGAACGGGCTGATGGACCGCGCCGTCGACACCCAGGAACATATCCGCATACGCGACATCATCTCGGCCAATTGCAAGGGCGCGCTCGAGGTCCACGACCTGAAGACGCGCATCGCCGGCCGCGCCACCTTCATAGAGTTCCACCTGGTCGTCGACGCCGACATGTCGGTCGGCGCCAGCCACGTCATCTGCGACCGCATCGAGGACGCGCTGCAGGCCGAAATCCCTTCCGTGCGGGTCATCATCCATGTCGAACCCGACGATGAAGCGAAACTGCCCAAAGGCACGACCGCCGTGCCCTTCGCGTGAGGTGGCGTCGCGGAGAAAAATCGCTCAGTCGTGATCCTTCGCGCCCCCCTCTGTCCTGCCGGACATCTCCCCCTCAAGGGGGTGTTTGGACCGGAGACATCGCGAACAGGTGTGCGAGGACATCGCGAACAGTGCTCCATGCTATCTC
>NZ_JAMYPW010000018.1:0-108457 GCF_040320565.1 Mesorhizobium sp. M0664 | reverse complement strand
CTCGTCGAGAGATAGCATGGAGCACTGTTCGCGATGTCCTCGCACACCTGTTCGCGATGTCTCCGGTCCAAACAGGGGGGAGATTAGCAGCGCCACCCGAACATTTGGAATGTCGTCACGATTGCTGCACTATATCAGTGCATAAGCGATGCGATGGGCTAGGGAGAATTGGGCGCTTGAAGGAAGTCAGGATCCAGAAGCCGGAGCGGCAGCAGCGCCTGTTTGGCCTGTCGACGCCGCTCAGGGCCGCTGTCATTCCGCCGCTGTCGGCAGCGCGCTGGCTCCTGGTGCTGATCGTCGCCGCTGGCGTCTATTTCTTCCACGGGTTCCTTTTCCCGGTCCTTGCCGCCCTGGTTATCGCTTTCGCCAGTTGGCCGCTCTATCGGCGGCTGCTCGCCGGCGTCGGCGGCAACCGCACGATTGCCGCTACGCTTGCGATCCTGTTCATCCTGACCTTCCTGGTGGTGCCGATCGCGCTTGCCGGCACCTACGCCATCAACGAGGTGCGCGAATGGGTCGGCTGGGCTATCGAGACCAACCGCTACGGCGCGCCGACGCCGCACTGGATCGCCACGCTGCCTGTAGTAGGCGAATGGCTCAATGAACAGTGGACGGTCAACGTTGGCCATCCAGGCGGTATCGGCGAACTGATCCAGCTGATCAGCGGCGCCAATATCGGCAGCATCTATCGCGGCGCGCTTGCCGCCGGCGGCAGCGCCTTCGGACTTTTGCTGACGCTGCTGTTCATGATGATCGCATTGTTCTTTGCCTATCGCGACGGCGAGCATTTCGCCGGGCAGGTCGATCGCCTCGGCGAACGCATCCTGCCGGCCCGATGGGAACGGATCTCACGCGTGGTGCCGGCGACGATCTCGTCGACGGTTACCGGTATGACCGTTATCGCCATCGGCGAAGGACTGGTGCTGGGCATCGCTTACTGGTTGGCCGGCGTACCGTCGCCGGTGACGCTCGGCGCGCTGACCGGCATCATGGCGCTTATCCCCGGCGGCGCGCCGCTGTCGTTCACGCTGGTCTCGATCTATCTCGCCGCCAGCGGCTCGCCGATGGCGGGGCTGGCGCTGTTCGTCTGGGGCGCGGTCGAACTCTTCATCGTCGACAAGACATTGCGCCCGAAGCTGGTCGGCGGGCCGATAAAGCTGCCCTTCCTGCCAACCTTTTTCGGCCTGATCGGCGGCGTCAAGACAATGGGTTTTCTCGGCCTGTTCATCGGCCCGGTGCTGATGGCCCTGCTGGTCGCAATCTGGCGCGAATGGCTGCGCGAGGTGGAACTGACCGATGAACTCGCTGCCGCCGAACCGGCGGAGCAGGAAGATGCACCGCCGCAGATTGAAATTGTTGCCGAACGCGCCGCCGCGAAAAAGAATCAGGCCGGGTGACTGACGGCGAACGTGGCGCGGCGCTTGCGCCCGTCGTGCAACTGCCAGAGCGAATGGCCGATCAAGGTCATGATGAGGATCGCGCCGCCGATCAGGCTGTTGCGCGTCGGTGTTTCGGCGAAGATCATCCACACCCAGACCGGCGCCAGCACGGTTTCAAGCAGGTAGAACATCGCCACCTCCGGCCCGGAGATGTATTTCGGGCCGTTGGCGAGGCAGAAGAACGAGATCGGCATGATGACGGCACCGTTGAAGACGATCCACCATGGCGCGTTGACGTGAAAACCCACCTTGGAAACCATCAGGGTGGCGACGGCCAGCGGCAGGACCACTCCGATCAGCGCCGTGAAACCCATATCCTTGCCGCTGGCGCGCGAGATGGTGATGGCCGCGGCGATCATGAAAGCCGAGCATAGCGCCATCAGGTCGCCGAAGAGATGTCCGGTTCCAACGGAATCGCCGACAATGATCGTCACGCCGACGATCATAAGTGCCAGCGCTGCAAGCGTCAGGGGCCGTGGCCTCTCCTTCAGGAACAGCCATGACAAAAGGGCCGCGAACATGGTTGTGAACGCCAGGATGAAAACGAGGTTGGCTGTCGAGGTATTGTAGACACCGGTGATGAAGGCGATCGAGCCGAGCCCGTAGAGGCCGGCAACGATGAGCCCTGACCAGCCCGGTACAAGCTGCGGTGCCTTTGCGCTCAGCGATCGCCAGGCGGCCCAGATGATAAGCGTGGCGACGAAGGTCGTGCCGGTGCGCAACAGCAGGATCGTCCACGCCTCGCCGTCGGCGAGCCGGATCAGCGGAATGTCGACGGTCAGCGTCAGCCCGCCGATGGCGGTGATCAGAAGGCCTCTCTGGTCGTTGTGGGAAGACATGCGGCAATTCTCGCGTAGGCTTGGAGGCGCAAAATTGACCCGCCCGGTTTCCCAGCCGATCGGCCGGAAGCCCAGCGGCATCCTCCTCGAAACAATTTAAGAGTGAATACCGAAAGCGAAGATCAGCGCGAAACCGCTTCGTGATTGTAGCGTTCCCAGCCTTTCGGGCCGAGATGCTCCTGCGGCTGGAAGCGCATCTTATAATTCATCTTGCGCGAGCCGTTGACCCAGTAACCCAGGTAGACATGGGGCAGGCCCATCGCCCTGGCGCGGGCGATGTGATCGAGGATCATGAAGGTGCCGAGCGAACGGTCCTCGAAGTCCGGGTTGAAGTAGGAATAGACCATCGACAGGCCATCGGCCATCTTGTCGGTAAGCGCCACGGCGATCAGTTCGCCCTGGCCCTTGCCGGTAATGAAGCTGTCAGGTCCGCGGCGACGGTATTCGATGACCTTGGTGTCGACATGGGTATCCTCGACCATCATGGCGTAGTCGAGCACGGTCATGTCAGACATGCCGCCACGGCGGTGGCGGACGTCGAGATAGCTGCGGAACAGCGAATACTGTTCGGTGGAGGGTTCGGCGTCGTGCATGGCGCCGACCAGATCCGAATTATGCTGTATGACCCGTTTCATGTTGCGGCTGGCGGTGAATTCCTGCGCCAGGATGCGCACGGACACACAGGCGCGGCAGGTCTCGCAGGCCGGCCTGTAGGCGATGTTCTGCGAGCGCCTGAAACCGCCCTGCGTCAACAGATCGTTCATCTCGGGGGCCTTGTCGCCGACCAAGTGTGTGAACACCTTGCGCTCGAACTGGCCCTCGAGATAGGGACATGGCGAGGGCGCGGTCAGAAAGAACTGCGGCGACTGGGTCGGGTGCTGCGTCATCGAGCCTTGGAAATACTCCTGCGAATCGCTCTACCTTTGGCGCGGACGCCGAAAAATTCAACAGGATTGTGAAAGCCTGGTTGATTGGACGTCTTCACATTTGTGCGCAAAGGCTGCGGCCGCGCTTCAAAAGTCTGCTCAGCGGCCACTGCGGCTGACAACGGTGCCGAGCAGCAGGTCGTGCAGCGTGCGCTTGCGGTCGGAAAACAGGCTCACCAGCAGGACCAGCGGCGAAAGGATGACATTACCGGCCCAAAACAGCACCGAATGCACGACGGCGGTCAGCCCGTCGATGCGGCTGCCGTCGAGTCGGTCGAGCCGGATGCCCATCATCTTCATGCCGGTGGTGGCCTGGTCTTTACTGCCGAGCGTGTTCCAGATGTAGAGGATGGCGACGGTCGGCACGAGAATGGAAAACAGCATCCAGCCGAGGCCGAGCGTCAACAGCCCGAACAGGAACACCAGGATCGCGAATGGAATGGTGAGCAGCGCGACGATGAAATAGTCGATGACGAAAGCGAGAATGCGCCGCGTGCGCACGCCCTCATAAGAGCGGACATCTTCGAGCCTGCTGGTGATGATTTCGCCGTCGAGAACGCGAGCGTTCATGTCATTTCCTCGTAATCGAACCCGGGTTAATGCACGGGCCGCGTATTGATGAAATGGTGAAGGTTCGCGGCGGAATCAAGATCGAGCCTTTCGCCGCCGTGTAGATGGCGACAGAGCGCCTGGGGCCGTCTGACTTGTTGAATTCACGGCGCGGATAGCGTTAGTTTGCTGCGGCGCACAAAGCGCGCCGAGCCGAGGGGACGGGGCGACATGGACTACGACATGCTGGTCATCGGCAGCGGCCCATCCGGGCGCCGCGCCGCGGTGCAGTCGGCCAAGCTCGGCAAGTCAGTGCTGGTGGTCGACAGGGGCCGGCGTCTCGGCGGCGTTTCGGTGCATACCGGCACTATACCGTCGAAGACGTTGCGCGAGACGGTGCTCAACCTCTCCGGCTGGCGCGAGCGCGGCTTTTATGGACGCGGCTACCGCGTCAAGCAGGACATTTCGGTCGGCGATCTGGTCGAGCGCCTGCACAAGACGCTCGACCATGAGGTCGAGGTGCTGCAGCACCAGTTCATGCGCAACACGGTCAAGAGTGCGCGCGCCGCGGTAAAATTCCTGAGCCCCAACAAGGTCAGCCTGACCACCGACACCGGCGACTACAGCGAGGTTGGCTTCGCCCATGCGCTGATCGCGGTCGGCACCCGGCCGCACCGGCCGCGCGACGTGCCGTTCGACAAGACACGGATCTTCGACAGCGACGAGATGCTGGAGCTCGATCGGCTACCGCGCACGCTGACGGTGATCGGCGCCGGCGTCATCGGCGTCGAATATGCGACAATCTTTTCGGCACTCGACGTTCCGGTGACATTGGTCGAGCCGCGCAACACGATATTGGATTTCGTCGACCGCGAGATCGTCGACGACTTCATCCATCAGATGCGCGACCGCGGCATGACCATCCGATTGGGCAGTGCCGTCAAGGAGATCGCCTCGAAACCCGACTATGCTGAGGTGACGCTGGCCGACGGCCGCACCATACGTTCCGAGATCGTGCTTTATGCCGCGGGACGCACCGGCAATGTCGGCAATTTGGGGCTCGACGCCGTCGGCATCGAGGCTGATTCGCGAGGCCGCATCAAGGTCGATCCGCAGACCTTCCAGACCAGCGCGCCCAACATCTATGCCGCCGGCGATGTCATCGGCTTTCCGAGCCTGGCATCGACCTCGATGGAGCAGGGCAGGGTGGCCGCCTGCCATGCCTTCGGCGTGCCCTTGCCGCCGCCGCCCGAAACCTTTCCCTACGGCATCTACGCCGTGCCGGAAATCTCCACCGTCGGGCAATCCGAGGAGCAGGTGCGCGAGAGCGGTGCCGCCTACGAGGTCGGCGTGGCGCGGTTCCGCGAGACATCGCGCGGCCACATCATGGGTGTCAACACCGGTTTCCTGAAGCTTCTGTTCTCGATCGAAACACGCCGTCTGCTCGGCGCCCATATTGTCGGCGAGGGCGCGACCGAACTCATCCACATCGGCCAGGCGGTCATCAATCTCGGCGGCACAGTCGACTTCTTCGTCAACAACACCTTCAACTACCCGACGCTGGCGGAAGCCTACAAGATCGCCGGGCTGGACGCCTGGAACCGCATGGGGCGAGGGTAGCTTCGGGGCTCATCGATCCGACGCTGCAACGGCGACCGCAGGGTCCGCCAGCCATTGCCCGACGATGTCGGCGTCCGGATCGCCGATTTCATGGCCGGAGGCAATGGTGTGGGTTTCGACCTTGGCGCCATGCGAGCTCAGTAGAGCGGCCAGCACCGGCGCGAATGGCGCGTAGGTCAGGTCGGCGGCGCCGGCGACGATCAGAGTCCGCGCCTTCGACAGGTCGGCCGGCGGCACCTCGTCGAGCACCGGCATCGGACGCAGCAATGCAGCGCGCTCGATGAAGCCCGGATGCAGCAGCATGACGCTTGAGACCAAATTGGCGCCGTTCGAATAGCCGAGAAAGGTCGCGTGGCGGAGATCGAGGCTGTGGCGCTTCGCGACGCCGGCGACGAAGGCCGCGAATGCCTCCGCCTCCGCGCGGATGCTTGCCTGCTCGAATCGCGTCGGGGTGATTCGCGTGAACCAACGGAACCCGTCCTCCTGAGGGATGCGGCCACGGACCGCAACCAGCGCCGCATGCGGCGCGATTTGCCGACCAAGCGGCAGCAAGGTCGTCTCGTCGACACCCGATCCATGCAACAGGAACAGCCAGTCACCGGGTAAGTTGGCGGGTCGATGGAGCCGGTAGAAAAAGCCTGAATTCTCCTGCAGAATACCGTCTTCGAGGCTCTCCTCGGCCATGGTCACATCCTCTTGATTTCGCGTTACTTTCGTTAATTTGCCGGCTTCAAAACAAAATATTTTCAAGCTCCGCGAAAGTTGATTGAACCGGGCGCATTTCAGTCCGTTTCTTTGCCGATATAATCCCCGCGGGGGGATCGAAGCAGTGTGCGCCGGGTGATCGCCCGAGGGATCGCATGCCGGGCATGAACAACCAGCTTTAAGGCCTTTTATCGATGACCATGCCAGTTTCGCCGGAACGCGATACGCGTATTGATGTGTTCCGGGCTCTCGCCCTCCTGACCATATTCGTCGACCACGTGCCGGGCACCGTGTTCGAAACCCTGACCTACAAGAATTTCGGGTTTTCAGATGCGGCCGAGGCCTTCGTGCTGATCTCCGGCATGTCAGTCGCTCTCGCCTACGGCACTAAGTTCCAGCCGGGAAACCGGCTGATTGCAACACTGAAAATGTGGCG
Organism: Mesorhizobium sp. M0664; assembly: GCF_040320565.1. Taxonomy (NCBI): domain Bacteria; kingdom Pseudomonadati; phylum Pseudomonadota; class Alphaproteobacteria; order Hyphomicrobiales; family Phyllobacteriaceae; genus Mesorhizobium; species Mesorhizobium sp. M0664. The sequence continues at coordinate 101,943 of NZ_JAMYPW010000018.1, read as the reverse complement.
CCGCGCCGGTGTGCTCTATGTCACCCACATCGTCACGACGATGGTGGTCATGGCTATCTTCTGCGCGGCGGCGGTGTTTGCGAAACGGCCGGATCTTCTGACGCTGATCAACATCGAGCCGCTCGTCAGGAACCCGCCACAAGTCCTGGTCGGCATCGTCACGCTCGGCCATCAGCTCGGTTACAACAACATACTGCCGGTCTATGCGGCGCTGCTGTTGATGGCGCCGGTCTTCCTGCTGTTCATCAGCTACCGGCCACTGGCGGCGCTCGCAGTATCCGCAGCCCTTTGGCTGATTGCCGGTATCTACCAGATCGCGCCGCCGAACTACCCGGAGCCCGGTTTCTGGTTCCTCAATCCGCTGTCATGGCAATTGCTGTTCAATATCGGCATGGCCAGCGTGTTGCATGTGCGGCGCGGCGGCACCATCCCGGTCAATCGTTGGCTGGTCGGCGCGGCGTCCGCTTATGTGCTGACGGCGCTCGTCTGGGTGCACAGCCCGCTGTGGGGGCATGTGTCATGGCTTGACCTGCCGGTGGTGCTGACCGGTTTCGACAAGACGTTCCTGTCGTTGCCGCGGCTGCTGCACATCCTGGCGATGAGCTATCTGGTCGTCGCCTTGCCTTTCGTCTCGAACCTGTTCCGCACCGGCCGCGACAATCCGCTCGCCATATTGGGCAAACGCTCGCTGCCGGTTTTCATTGCCGGCACGGTGATTGCCATGGCGGCGCAGGTGATGAAGCTGATCAACCCGGGCGGCATTGCCTATGACAGTCTGCTGCTCGCCGCCGGCATCGCCATGCAGTTCGCGCTCGCCTTCTATCTGGAGTGGCTGTCCGCCATCGGCTGGTCCGGCAAGGGCAAGCCGGTCCGCAACGAGGCGCCGCCTGTCCGTCCATCCTTTGGCATCGGTCCCATGGCGGCCAATAGGTAAGATTTGGAGCCGATCTGCCCCAGTCAGCCTGTACTTGGCGGCGGTCCGGACGATGCCCTGACGACAAGTTCGACGTCGAGCGTTTCTCGCCGCACGGTGCCGTCGAAGTCGAGGATTCTTCGCGCTGCCCGGCGGCCGATCTCGGCGATCGGCTGGGCGATGGTGGTGAGCGGAGGCTCGCAAGTTGCGGCTTCAGGCACGCCGTCGAAGCCGACGACGGAAACATCGCGGGGAACCGCGATGCCCCGTGCGTTGAGCCATTCCAACGCGACCATCGCGATCCGGTCCGACATCGCCAGGATAGCGGTCGGCGGTTCCGCCGAGGCGAAGATGGTTTCGAGACCGGCCCTTGTGCTCGCCTTATCGTTTTCCGTCTCGTAGACCGGCACCTTGGCGGTGTCGACACCAAACCGGGAAAGCTCTTCGAAATAGCCGAGGAGGCGGTCACGGGTTCCGGTATAGACCGCGGTCCGGACCTGCTCGGGCGAGACAAGACCGGTGCTGTCGTCGGCGAAGGCCAGCGACAGCACGGCGAAGCGGCGATGTCCAAGTTCCGCCAGATGGCGCGCCGCGAGCCGGCCGCCGGCAACATTGTCGATACTGATCGCCGAGACCGTCTCGTCCTGCGAGCCGAGCTCGAGCGCGACGAAGGGGAGCTTTCGTTCGCGCGTCAGCTCAACGAGACGCGGACCGCCCTCGATGCAGAAAAGGATGAAGCCGTCCACGAGGGCGCTCTGGATATTCCAGGCAAGTTTTTCCTCGTTGCCAGCCGACACGAGGGCTATCCCCGCGCCGGTGGCGTCGCAGGCTTCCGAGATGCCGGCCATCATCACGCGGGCAAACGGGTCGTCGAAGAAATAGGACAGCGGCTCGGTTGTGGCGACGCCGATTGCATTGACCTTGCCGGCGCGCAGCAGCCGGCCCTTGGGATCCGGGCCGGCGTAGCCCAGCGCCTCGGCCGCCGCCTTGACCCGCTCGCGGACTTCCTCGCGCACGATTTCGGGACGGCTGAAGGCATTGGAGGCAGTGCCGTGCGATACGCCCGCGGCTTTGGCGATGTCTGCCAGCCGGATGGGCCTCCTGCTGCCCTCGGTGGGTGATGTCATTTGTTCGTCTCCAGGACTCCTGTCCGACAGTAGTGCCGATTACCTAACATCTTCCTTGGATCGATTCAAATTTTTGCTTGACATTTATGCTGTGACGCATATTCTTGAATCGATCCAAGAGCGGTTTTGCCCGCACATTGGATCGATACAAGAGGAGAGTGCCATGCACCCCGTCAATTATCTGTTCGAGGACATTTACCGGAACGACTGGAGCATCCGCTCGAGCGCGGAGGCCCGCAAGGGGCGCGACAGGACCGGTCCGTGGATTCGCGACCTGCGTTTCCTCGTAGGACGCAAGCGGAGCTGATCGGCGGCCTATTTTTTGTGCCCGCTGATTGGATCGATTCAAAAAGGAGATTAAGCCATGCACCCGATCAAGCATCTGTTCGAAGACATCTATCGCAATTATTGGGGCATATCGCCGGCCACCGAACGGCCGGAGCGGCGGCGTGTGGTCAAAACGGCCAAACGCGACGGCCAAGTCCGGCCCGAACGTCGCCAAGACTGACAGAACCGGCGAACCTGGCTGCCGCGTCAAGGGCGCGGCCGCACCAGCGCCGAGGCGGCCATCATCAGCCAGCCGCCGATGAGCAACGTGCCGCCGATCGGCGCCGACATCGGGAACAGCCGCGAGCCAAGGAAGTCGCGGGCCAAAAGATCTCCCGAGAACAGCAGAAGCCCGACGAGAAGGATGAGGCTTCCGGTTCGCAGGATGCTATTGCCACCGAGCAGCCCGACGGCAAGGAAGACCGGCGCATGCAAGAGCAGGAAGGATGCGGCCGTACCGAAGAAAGCGCCGCCGAGATGCGCCGCCGCCGCCGAAAGCGCCACGCCAGCCGCGCCGCATAGGCCGCCGGCAAAAACCAGAATGCGGCCGCCTGCCGCGTGTTCATCCGTGCTCATGTCCACGCCTCCGTGATTCCTGGCGACCGCCTGAGATAGTGCTGCGAACCGTGTCAGGATTTGCCGGCTTCCGCCAGCATGTCGCGCTCGCGGCGCGACTGGACCAGCCAGTTATAGGCCGCTCCGCCCGCCATCAGAATGGATGTGCCGAGAAACACCGAGCGCATACCGAAATGGCCGCCGGCAAAGCCGCCGAGCAACGGTCCGGCGACCTGCCCGACATATTGCGCCGAGATCGACAAGCCCAGCACATTGCCGCCGACCCCGTCGGGCACATTGTGGCGGATGACGCTGGTGATGCAGGGCAAAAGACCGCCAAGCGCCAGGCCCATCAGGAAACGCAGGACGACGAGTTGCCAGCCCTGGGTAACGAAGGCCTGCGGGATCAGCAGCAGCGCCGAGACGGCGAGTGCGGCAACGATGACGTTCCAGTGGCCGATACGGTCCGCGAGCTTGCCGAGCCGCGACGCCGACAGGATGGCGCCGAGCGCTGCCGCGGACATGACGATGCCGGAGACCAGCGTGACCTGGCTCTGGTCTTCGATGAGCTGCTGGACATAGACGGTGATGATCGGCTCGATCGACATGGTGGCGAAACTCAACAGCATGCCGGTCGCGAGCATGGCGACGACGGGGCGCTTGTCGGGAATCTGCGACCAGCTGTCTTTCACTTTTTCTTCTGACGCGGCCTTGGCGGCAACCGGGCGAGGCGCCTCCTTGATCAGCAAGGTGGTTGCCAGAAAAGCCAGGAAAATGACGCCGCCGGCGAGCAGGAATGTGGCGCGGATGCCAATCAGCGGCGGCAGCGCGCCGCCAAGCAGCGGACCGACCAGGGCACCGGCGGTGATACCGGCCGACAGCACGCCCAGCGCCCAGCCGGAGCGATCCTTCGGCGTCTGCATGGCAACCAGGATGGTCGAGCCCGAAGAATAGCCGCCGGCAAAGCCGATCAGCAGGCGCAAGAGCACCAATTGCCAGACAGTCTGCACCATGCCGGTCAGCGACATGCACAGCGCCATGCCGAAACTGGCGCGCACCAGCATCAGTTTGCGGCCGTAGAGGTCGCCTAGCCGCCCCCACAGGGGCGCGACCAGCGCGGCGGCAAGGAAGGTGGCGCCGTAGGCGACGCCCGACCACTGCACGATCGCCGCATGGCCCTCTGCGCCCAGCTGCTCGACGTAAAGCGGCAGGAAGGGCAACAGCAGCGTCATCGCTACAAGCGTGGTGAACGAGCCGGCAAAACACCCGGCGAGATTGCGGCGCCAGTGGACGTTGTGCGTGGCGCGGTTGGCGTCTTGCGGCATGTCTGTCCTGTCCGGCCAGCTTGCATGAAACTTGCTGTGGATACCTATTTGGGATACCAAGCTGGTATCTGTCATGAACGCAAGCCCCGTCGCTGTCAATGCGGGCCTCTCAAACATGATCGACAAAGGCCGGCGTGATCGGCCAACGCCGGCCAGTGACCCGATTGCCGGAACGAATGACCTGAACGGAACGCCAATGTCGCAGATGCAGAACGTCGAAAAGCAGCTTCGCGAGATGATCCTCGGGCTCGAGATTGGTCCCGGCGAGCGGCTGACGGAGCGCTGGGTCGAAAGCCGCTTCGGCGCCTCGCGCACGCCGGTCAGGGCTGCGTTGCTGCGGCTCGAGACCGAAGGCCTGATCTGCCGCGACGGCCGCGGCTGGACGGTCTCGCCAATCAATCTTGCCGAGCTGGAGCAGATCGCCGTCTATCGCGAGGCGGTCGAGGTCGCGGCACTCAGACTAACTTGCACCTTGCAGGACAGAAGTGCCGTCGAAATCATCGAGGCGATGCTCGATTCTTGCGACGACAAGACGCCGCGCGAGGAATGGCATCGCGTCGGCAGGGATTTTCATATCGAGTTGGCGCGTCTATCCGGCAACGAGTTCCTGTTCAGAGCGGTTCGCGATGCGATGACACGCCTGTCGCGCGCCCGCTGGCTCGAGGTTCGCGACGAGGCAGCGCTCGGCCGTGCCTGGGCCGAACACCATGCCATTCTGTCGGCGGTGCGGGCCGGCGATGCCGATAGCGCCGCCCGCCTGCTTTCGGCCCATATCATCGGCAGCCGCGACCGGCTGGTGACCTCGCTGCGCAACGACCGGCGCGGCCTGCGCGCCCGGGGATTTGCCGTCGTCGCTTGAGTGAGGATCGGCTGCCATTGATCACGAAAAGAGCAGATGAGCGAAGAATGCTACTTTCGGTCTCGCTTCGCAAATGCCGATGGCGTAAGAGCGGCGATGGAAAACAACCGATTTGACACACCCGTGACCGTCAAGGGCGCGGCGGGAAGCAATCAGCTCTTGCGTACGGCCCGCGAGGCTTCCGACTACCTCCTCAACAATTGGCCCGGCAAGCGCAGCCCCAAGCACCGCGAAGCGTTGCAAGCCTGTCATGATGCGCTGGCCGGCGACAAGCCGGCCATGAACGCAAGACGGGCCTTCATTGCCGCCGCTCGTGAAGTGAACGTCTTCGTCAGCGACAAGGCGCCTGCCTGAGGCATAGCGGGATTTGACCGAGGCCCGGCCCGCCTGACAGCCCGGATATCATCACTCTGCCGTTTCGGTTTTGGTTTGGGACTCGCTCTCGCCCTCGGGCTTCGATCGCTCCTTGGCTGCGACCTTGGCAGCCAGCTTTTCCGCCTTCTTGGCAGCCTTCTGCCGGTCGCGTTCCTTGCGTTCCTGACCGTAGTTCGGTGCTCGTGCCATATCGTTTCCTTTCGTTGTGCTTGGCCTTTGCCTAGGAGCATTGGACCGCAAACACAACACCGCAAGGCACGATCGGGCTCCATATCTCGGCGCAGTCCGGAGAGCCCGGCTTTTCAGGCGCCGTCGCGGTCGAGAACGAGATCGGCCGGCCCGAACCGGTCCTTTGCCGTGAATTGCTGGTGCCAGTAGGGATAGAGCACGGGCGGCCTGCTGACCACATCGAGCCGTGTGCGCTCCTCATCGGCAAGCACAAGGCTTGCAGCGGCGATATTGTCTTTGAAATGGGCTTCGGTTCGTCCGCCGATCACCAGCGAACTGACAGCGGGCCGGCCGAGCAGCCAGGCGAGCGCCACCTGCGCCGCCGACACGCCGTGATTATTGCCGATATCGATCAGCGTGTCGACGATCCGCCACAGCCGGTCCTCGTCGCGGATCGGCGGTTCCGACCAGCCGCTGAGCTGGCGGGCGGTCGGCTGGTCACGGTGGTATTTGCCGGACAGCAACCCGCCGGCAAGCGGGCTCCAGACCAGCACGCCGAGCCCCTGGTCGACCGAGATCGGTAACAATTCATACTCGGCCTCGCGCGCTTCCAACGTGTAATGGATCTGCTGGGTGACGAAGCGCGGCTGGTGATGACGGTCGCTGATCCCCAGCCCCTTCATCACTTGCCAGCCGGAATAATTGGAGCAGCCGACATAACGGACCTTGCCCTGCGCGACCAGCGTGTCGAGCGCGGCGATGGTTTCCTCAAGCGGTGTCAGGCCATCCCACTCGTGCAGGAAATAGATGTCGATGACATCCGTCCTGAGCCGCTTCAGGCTCCTCTCGCATTCGCGGATCAGATGGTAGCGCGACAGGCCTTCATCATTGGGGCCTTTGCCGATCCGCATGCGCGCCTTGGAGGCGATCAGCACGTCGCCCTTGCGCTTGCCGCCGAGCGCCTCGCCGATGATCTCTTCCGACACGCCGTTCGAATAGACGTTGGCGGTGTCGATGACATTGACGCCGGCATCGATGCAAAGGTCGATCATCCGGCGCGCCTCGTCGAGGTCGGTCTTGCCGACCGCCGAAAACGCGCCGCCGCCGCCGAACGTCATGGTGCCCATGGTCAGCGTCGAAACCTTCAGCCCGGAACGGCCGAGAGTGCGGTATTCCATGTCGTATCCTCACAATTTATCGGGAAAGGGCGTTGCAGACGACAGCCCTCAATGAACCGGCTATTTGTAGGATAATTCGTTCCGCTTGTCGCCCGTTCCGCAGGGCAAGCTCGATCACATCTTGCGGATTGAAACGCACAGCCAGCGCAATAGTGGGGCGCCGACCGAGCGCGAGAAGTCGCAATGGTATTTCCAGCGCTACGTTCCGCATCTGCCGGCCGGCGGCGAGATCGTGCTGTTCGACCGCTCCTGGTACAACCGCTCCGGCGTCGAGCGGGTAATGGGCTTTGCCCAGCCGGGATCAGGTCGAGGAGTTCTTCCGCGACGTTCCGGATTTCGAACGCATGCTGGTCCGCTCGGGCATTACGCTTGTCAAATACTGGTTTTCGATCACCGACGAGGAGCAGCAGATGCGCTTTTTGATGCGCATCCATGACCCAATGAAGCAATGGAAACTGTCGCCGATGGACCTCCAGTCGCGCGTGCGCTAGGAGCAGTACACCAAGGCCAAGGAAGAAACGTTCGCCCGCACCAATATCCCGGAAGCCCCGTGGTTCATCGTCGAGGGCAACGACAAGAAACAGGCACGGCTGAACTGCATCGACCATCTGCTCAAGCAGGTGCCCTATGAGGAGGTGCCGCACGAGCAGATCACACTGCGGAGCGCGTCTTCAATCCCGAATACGAGCGCCAGGTACTGCCGCGCAAACAGTATGTGCCGGAGAAGTACTGACTAAAGCGGCGAGGAGGGCGCCGCTCCATGGCGGCACCCTGCAACAAGCTAGGTGCGCTCGATGATGACATGCGTGGCCTTCGGCGTCGCGACCTGCTCGCTGCAGCGATAGCCGAGCTTGGGCATGTCGATGCCGGCAAAAAGGCTCTCGCCGGCGCCTAGCAGGACCGGTGAGATCGCCAGATGCATTTCGTCAATGAGCTTTTCCTTGAGATATTGCCGGATCGTAGAAACGCCGCCGCCCAGCCGTATATCCTTACCGTCAGCCACTGCCTTCGCCTTCTCCAGCGCTGGGTGGATGCCGTCGGTCACGAAATAGAAGGTCGTGCCGCCCTCCATGACAATAGGATCACGCGCATGGTGCGTGAGCACGAAGACCGGCACGTGGTAGGGTGGGTTGTCACCCCACCAGCCTTTCCAGCTGTCATCCGGCCATTCGCCGCGGATCGGCCCAAACATGTTGCGGCCGAGGATCCATGCGCCGACATTTTCGAAGCTGCGTGCCGCGAACGCCTCGTCGGTGTCCGTGGTCCCGCCATCCTTGCCGAGGACCATCTTGCGGAAGGTGCGGGTGCCGAACATCCATTCGTGCAGGGCTTCTCCGCCAACACCCAGCGGGTTCTTCAGGTCTTGGTCGGGACCGGCGCCGAAGCCGTCGATCGACAGGGTGAAGGCGCTGACGCGAAGCTTGGACATGGGAGCCTCCTCGATAGCCAATTGTGAGATGCAAGCAGTTATTGGGGTAGCTTAACTGATTGCATTTTGCAAGCGGTATTTTGAATCGCCGGCGGGGCAATCGCTTCCAAATCATATTGGAATAACCAATCTCAATGTCGGCGCCGCCCGTCATCCGCCTGCCGGCAGCTTCTCCCTGTATAGTGACGGGGAGAAGGGGCTGGCCGCAACGTCGATGTTTTTGCAACGCTGGAGATTGGTGAAATCTTTTACGAACGCGTCTTTCTCCCTGCCACTTTACAGGGAGAAATGCCCGGCAGGGCAACGAGGGGCAGCGTAAACTTGAAGCGATGTCCTGCGGCGTTCCATGTCGCGCTTTGGACGAACGAACACAACTCGATGTAGACGCTACAAAGGCGCATCACCCCTTGAGCATCGCCGCCACTTCCGGCGCGAAGTAGGTCAGGATGCCGTCGCAGCCGGCGCGCTTGAAGGCGAGCAGCGATTCCAGCATCGCCTTTTCGCCGTCGATCCAGCCATTGGCGGCGGCGGCCTTGATCATCGAATATTCGCCCGAGACCTGATAGGCAAAGGTCGGCATCTGCAACTCGACTTTCAGCCGGCGGATGATGTCGAGATAGGGCAGGCCGGGCTTGACCATCAGCATGTCGGCGCCCTCGGCCAGATCCTGCTCGGCCTCGCGCACCGCTTCGTCGGAATTGGCGTGATCGATATAATAGGTCTTCTTGTCGCCCTTGAGCAGGCCGGCGGTGCCGACCGCCTCACGGTAGGGGCCGTAAAAAGCGGATGCGAACTTGGTCGCATAGGACATGATCGCCACATCCTGAAATCCATTGGCGTCGAGCGCATCGCGGATGGCACCGATCCGGCCGTCCATCATGTCCGAGGGGGCAATGATGTCGGCCCCCGCCGCCGCCTGGATGACGGCCGCCGCCGTCACTTGCTCCACCGTTTCATCATTGACGATAATGCCCTCGCGCAAGATGCCGTCATGGCCATGCGAGGTGAACGGGTCAAGCGCCGCGTCGGTGATGATGCCGATCTCCGGCACCGCCCGCTTGATGGCGCGGGTGGCGCGGTTGATGATGTTTTCCGGATCGAGGATGTGCGAACCGGTCTGATCGCGCAGGCCGAGCTCCACATTGGGGAAAGTGGCGATCGCCGGAATGCCAAGCTTGGCCGCGCGCTCAGCCTCCTTGACGGCGAGGTCGAGCGACAGGCGGAACACGCCGGGCATGGCGGCGATCGGTTCGCGCAGTTGTCTGCCGTCGACGACGAAGATCGGCCAAATCAGATCGTCGACCGAGAGCCGGTTCTCCTGGACAAGGCGGCGCGACCAATCGGCCTTGCGCATGCGCCGCAGACGCCGGCTGCCGGTGATCTCGTCGACGCTGCGCGCGCCGGCAGGCTTTGCAGGGGTGAATTTGTTCATCGCAAAAACTCCGGATCGGGCGGCTTTTACCACGAGCTTCCGCTGCTGACCAATGCGACACGATTGTGCCAGGGTCCTGTCGGGCGCTATTCTGGTTGGCCATTGCCCGACAGGATCTGCGCAGCACCCCGCATGGCGACGCGGAATGCCTCGTCGAAGCTGACGCCGCGCACTTGCCAATTGTAGCTCTTGCCATTCAAGGCAAGCCGCCAGTCGGCTATCCAGCCCAGTTCCTTGTCGCTCCAGACGATACTGCCGGCGAGCGCCTGGTCGGCTCCGGCCTTCCTGGCAAGCTGGTCCAGCGTCGTGATATCGGCATGGCGCAGGGCCTGGTCGTCAAGCTTCGAGGCCGACAGCAGTGACGCTTCGGGAAACACAATCGGCATGACCAGCGGACCGGTGGCATTGACGAAGGATTCGCGCATCGCCGCCCCGCGCTCATCGTCGGCGGTCAGCATGAACTGCCTTGTGCCTTGCTCCGCCGCCAGGAAAATTGCCAGGCGTGGCCGCTCGCCAAGCCATGGTTTGCTGCCAAGCGCGGCAAGCACCGGATCGATAACGTCAGGCCTGTACAGACAAGTGAGATCATGCGGCCGGTCATGGGTGCCTTGTTCGTCATGGATTGGAATGCCTTCGAGACGGTCGCGATAGCGGAATTCGGCAACGAAGCTGCCGGCCTTGTCGCGCAGCGCCGCCATCTCAGTTCTCTTCGGCAGCCGCTGATCGCCGGACACACGAACCAGCACCGCATCGAGGCAGGCCTTGAAGCCGATCTGCCTGTTGACCTCGCCCTGGCCGGTGACGATGGTCTGCGATTGATAGAGCTCGTCGACGGTTTCGGCCGATACGGGAGGAGTGTTCGCAGCGATCAGGCCGACCACCATAACAGCAAGGCGCGGCAACCAAGGCATGGTTCAACCTTCCGGTTCAAAGCGCCAGCATTAGCACTGGGTGACGCCGACGACCATGCAGCGGATTGGCCGCCGCCATTGACGCGGCCATGCGCCACGCTTTAGCACTTCACTCCCGGCGGGCGCGGGGAGGGATTCTCTGGCGATGGATTTTGGCGGAGGCGACGAGATTCGCTTCGAAAGATTGGGCAGGGCTGGCGTCGTCACGCTGACGCGGCCGCAGGCGCTCAATGCCGTAACCCACCGCATGGTCAAGGCGCTGGACAAGGCGCTGCGCAGTTGGGAGCGCGACGACGGCGTCGACGTTGTCGTCGTCAAGGCCGAGGGCAGGGCATTTTCGGCGGGCGGCGACATCCTCCACATCTACGAAGCCGGCCGCGCAGGAAGGCCTCCGGTCGATTTCTTCGCCGATGAATACCGGCTGAACGCCCGCATCGCCCGCTTCAAGAAACCCTATGTCGCGGTGATCGACGGCATCGTCATGGGCGGCGGCGTAGGTATCTCCTTCCATGGTTCGCAGCGAGTGCTGACCGAAAACGCCCAGTTTGCCATGCCCGAGGTCGGCATCGGCTTTTTCCCGGATGTCGGCGCCAGCCATCTGTTGCCGGATCTCGGCGGCAGCTTCGGCATGTATCTGGCGCTGACCGGCAACCGCATCCGCTATGGCGATGCTTTGTGCTCGGGCCTCGCCACCCATACGATCAAGGCGGAGGACCAGGCCGGCTTCCTCGACCGTCTGGCGGAAAGCGGCGACCCGGAATCGGTGCTGCGCGGCTGCTTCGTCCCGGCCAGGCGCGAGACCGACAGGCCGACGCTGGAAGCCATCGCCCGGCATTTCGCGCAGCCGTCGCTGGCCGATATCGTCGCCAGTCTGGAGCGGGCAGCCGCTGCCGACGAGTTCGCGGCAAAGACGCTGGCCACCATCCGCACACGTTCACCGACCAGCCTGCATGTTGCATGGCGCCAGATTAGCGCCGGGCAGACGTTGTCGATGGACGAGTGCATGAAAATGGAGTTCCGTATCCTCAACCGCATGCTTGCCGGGCACGACTTCTATGAAGGTATCCGCGCCGCCATCATCGATAAAGGCTCGACGCCGCAATGGCGGCCGGCAGGTATCGATGACGTCAGCGCCGCCAACGTCGACGCCTATTTCGCATCGCTCGGCGAACGGGAACTGAAGCTGTGAGCGAGGTCGCCTCGAGACGCGTGGTGCTGCAGCCCTCGACGATCGAGGTCATCTTCGCCTGGTTCCAGCGCGTCATCGCCGGCTACTGTCTGCTGTTCGGCATCTTGTACTGGATCCGGCTGATCGGCTTTTACCCCGGCCCGTTGTGGCGCTTCGACCTGATGCCGGTACACTGGCAAGTGGCGGCGGTGGTGCTGGCGGTGTTTTTTCCGTTCGCTGCCGCCGGCCTGTGGATGCTGGCGTCCTGGGGGCCGGTGATCTGGTTCATCTGCGCGGTGACCGAGTGCGTCATGTATGCTGGCTTCCCCGAGTTGTTCGGCCACCGGCCGCTGATCGTCGCCTCGCACCTTGCGGTGGCGCTGCTCTACATAGTGTTCCGCGTGGTGATCTGGATCCAGAAGCGGCAACCCCGGCGATAGCAATTCCGGCCAGGATCGTTGGCTAAATCTTTAGGTTAATTATCCTTGCTCAGGTGACCGTCCGTTAAGCCTCTTTCGAAACCCCTTACCGGTAAGCTCTTGTTAGCCTTGGCGTTTAAGTCGAATTTTATGAGTATTCGATAGTGTCGCGATCAAGGTGAAGAACAAAAAATCACCGGGCGACAAACGAGAGGCAAAGACAATGATCAATTCGCGTCCGGCGGCGAAGACCGCCAACGTATCCGATGACCGCCGCGAGGCGATCCGTTCGCTGTACATGGAATCGCTGCAGCTGGTCGAGCGGCTGCATCGCCGTCTGCTTGATGTGATCAAGGACGAATTCGACCGCAACGGTCGCTCCGACATCAACGCCATCCAGGCGCTGCTCCTGTTCAACATCGGCAATTCGGAGCTGACCGCCGGCGAACTGCGCTCGCGTGGCTACTATCTCGGCTCGAACGTCTCCTACAATCTGAAGAAGCTGGTCGATCTCGGCTTCATCAACCACCAGCGCTCGCGCATCGACCGCCGTTCGGTGCGGGTTTCGCTGACGCCGAAGGGCAATGAGGTGGCGGAAGTCGTCGCCGGCCTCTACGAGCGCCATGTCGGTTCGATCGAGCAGGTTGGCGGCATCAACACGGAGGAGTTCAAGCAGATGAACCGCGCCCTGCAGCGCCTGGATCGGTTCTGGAACGATACCATCGCCTACCGAATGTAATCGCATCCGCCGCATCTAGATTTGAAGCTGGACTACGGAAGTGCTGCCGCGGAGTGGACCAAAGGCCGGTGCCGAAAAGCACCGGTCTTGCCGTTTCGTCAGGCCGGCCGATCCAAATTCGAGCAACAGCCACGTTGCCGCCATATTTCAATGGAACCGAAGATGCGGGTGATGCTGGGGCCAAAGCCGTGCATTTGTCCTGTGCTCAAGTCACTTCCCATGTGGTTTTACACCGAAGTGATGCGGGCCATGGTTGGCTAATTGTTAAGAAGCCAACTCTAGAGTGCGGGCGAGACCGCCCGGTGGGTTGAATTGTAGCAAGAATGTCTGGAACGTCCATGAGAACCAGCCGCCGTTTCTTCCTTTCAGGAGCCTCCGCGCTCGCAGCCGCAATGGTCGCCGGCCGCGCCAGTGCACAGGATGTGATCGGGGATATCCTGAAATCCTCGGCGCGCGGCAATTGGGACGACCAATTCGATGCGCGTGCCAGCGAAGGCGGCAAGGTTGCCTCGACGCTGCCGATCTTCAGCCTGCAGACGGTGTCCTTCACCGAGCAGGCGATCATGCAGTATCAGAATATCGTCGCGCAAGGCGGCTGGGAACAGGTTCCAGACACCAAGAAGCTGCAGCTTGGCGTCGAGGATCCCGATGTGGTGCCGCTGCGCAGGCGCTTGATGATATCGGGCGATCTGGCGCAGAGCGCCGGGCTCTCGGAAGCGTTCGATTCTTACGTCGACTCGGCGCTTAAGCGCTTCCAGTTGCGGCACGGCTTGCCGGCCGACGGAACCACGGGCAAATATACTTTCGCGGCAATGAACGTGTCGGCGCCGGTTCGGCTTGGTCAGCTCCAGACCAATCTGCAACGGCTGCGTGAGCGGGCCGGCACGCTTGGCAACCGCTATGTTCTGGTCGACATCCCGGCGGCGCAGATCGAGGCTGTCGAGAACGACCGCGTTGTGCTGCGCCACACCGCAATCGTCGGCAAGATCGATCGCCAGACGCCGATCGTCAATTCCAAGATCAACGAAATCATCGTCAATCCGTACTGGAACGCGCCGGTCTCGATCGTGCGCAAGGATATCATTCCGCTGATGCGGAAGGACCCCAACTATCTCAAGGACAGCCATATCCGCCTGTTTGCGCCGGACGGCAGCGAGGTCGACCCAATGACGGTCGACTGGTCGACCGACGATGCCGCCAAATACCGCTTCCGCCAGGATCCCGGTTCCGGCAACGCGATGGCCTCGGTCAAGATCAATTTCCCCAGCCCGGACGGCGTCTACATGCACGACACGCCGCAGCAGAGCCTGTTCGGCAAGCTGATGCGCTTCGATTCCTCTGGCTGCGTGCGGGTTCAGAACGTGCGCGACCTCGTCACCTGGATTCTGCGCGACACGCCGGGCTGGGATCGCCAGCATTTCGAGGCGGCGATCAAGACCGGGGAGAACACGCCGGTGCAGGTCACCAATCCGGTGCCGGTTTATTTTCTCTACGTCTCGGCCTGGTCGACAGGGCCGGGCGTGGTCCAGTTCCGTGACGACATTTACGGCCTCGACGGAGCCAACGAGCTGCAGATCACATCCGCGCTCTAAGCAGTTGAGCTCATTTGCAAAAGGCCGCCGGAAGGGCGGCCTTTTTCGTTGCCGAGTCTTTCGCGGCAAGCTTTGCTGGACTGATCGCCGGCAAAAGAACGCGCGGTGCCGTATTCGGAAATCGCATCATGCATGTCGCAATGTTCATTCTGGTCGTGCTCATCTTCGTCGCCGTTTCGGGCGCGCTGGTCCGGCCGGTGCGGGTTCCGCTACCTGTGCTGCAGATCGCCATCGGCGCGGCACTGGCTTGGCCGGTGCGCGGAATGCATGTCGAGATCGATCCCGAGCTGTTTCTGCTGGTGTTCATCCCACCGCTGTTGTTCAGCGACGCCTATGGTGCGCCCAAGCGCGAACTGATCGCGCTGCGCGGGCCGATCCTCGACCTCGCCATCGGGCTGGTCTTCTTCACCATTGTCGGCTTCGGCTACGCTTTGCACTGGCTTGTCCCGAGCATCCCGCTCGTCGTCGCTTTCGCACTTGCTGCGGTGCTGTCCCCAACGGATGCGGTGGCCGTCTCCTCGATCGTCGACAAGAGCCTGGTCCCGGCCCGGCTGATGCACATCCTGGAGGGCGAGGCGCTGCTCAACGATGCGTCGGGCCTCGCGATGTTCCGCTTTGCGGTGGCAGCTGCCTTGACCGGCAGCTTCTCCTTCGTCGCGGCGTCCGTGACTTTCCTCTATGCCGTCGCTGCCGGCATCCTGGCCGGCGTGGCTGCCTTGTTCGTCGCCGCCAAGGTGCTGCAATTGCTGAACCGTATCGGCGGCGTGCCGGCCGAGGCGCAGGTGCTGGTCATGGTCCTGCTGCCGTTCATCGCCTATCTCGGCGCCGAGAATGTCGGCGCCTCGGGCATTCTGGCGGCGGTCACGGCCGGAGTGCTCACCGGCGGCTCCGGGATTTTCCGCTTTCTCGGCGTCTCGGCGCGCATACAGACCGTATCGCTGTGGACGACGCTATCCTTCGTCTTCAACGGCGCGCTGTTCATCCTGCTCGGGTTGCAGCTTCCCGAAATCATCGGCAACGTGCCGCCTGAGCTCGGCAGCCGCTATCCGGTCATCCAGCCAATCGCCACGGTGGTCGCGCTGACACTATGCCTGATCGGGCTGCGCTTCCTGTGGATCTGGGTCGGCGACATCGCGACGCGCGTCTCGGCGCGATTACGCGAGCAGAAGGCCGAGCCGTTCGGGCTGCGGGTCCGGATCGCCGGCTCTGTTGCCGGCGTGCGCGGCGCCATCACGCTGGCCGGCATCCTGTCGCTGCCGCTCACCACGCCGAATGGTTCGCCCTTTCCGGCGCGCGACGTGGTGATCTTCCTCGCCGCAGGCGTCATCATCTGCTCATTGCTCATTGCCAGCCTTGCCTTGCCCAAGGTGGCACGCGGGCTGGTCGAGCCGGGCGAGGATCCTGGCGCTGCCGAGGAGCGTTTTGCGCGCGTGGGCGCGGCCAAGGCCGCCATCGCCCGCATCGAGAGCATGGCCGGCGCGACCGACAGCGATGAAGGGGAAACACCCGGCGCCCGGCTTGCCGCCGCCGACAGCATCGTCGCCGGCTACCGTCGCCGCATCGCTGCCTCCGACGAGGCCGACGAGGCGCGCGCCGAGGCCCGCGAGGCCGGACGGCTGGAGCTCGAATTGAGGCTGGCGGGCATTGAGGCCGAACGCGCAGCGGTTCGCGCAATGTTTCGCAGCGGCCAGATTAACGACCATACGATGCAGGCGCTGTTCACCGAGATCACGCTCACCGAGGCCCTGCTGAAGGGCCGGCAGGCAAGGAAATAGAGGCTGCCAGTCTCTCTGGCGCAATCCGGCTAGCAAATTTCGCGCTGCAAACGTGGCGGGCCGAAAGCAACTGTGTTAATGGCGCGACAGACCCCGAACCTTGAGGATTTCAGCCCATGGCAACAGCAGCGGCAGTGTCGAACAAATTCGAATCCTTTTTCGAAACCACGCTTGCCGATGCCGACCCCGAGATTTTCGGCGCAATCCGCAACGAACTCGGCCGCCAGCGCCACGAGATCGAGCTGATTGCCTCGGAAAATATCGTCTCGCGTGCCGTGCTCGAGGCACAGGGGTCGATCATGACCAACAAATATGCCGAGGGCTATCCGGGCAAGCGCTACTACGGCGGCTGCCAATTCGTCGATGTCGCCGAGGAACTGGCCATCGAACGCGCGAAAAAGCTGTTCGGCTGCAACTTCGCCAACGTCCAGCCGAATTCCGGCAGCCAGATGAACCAGGCGGTGTTCCTAGCGTTGCTGCAGCCCGGCGACACCTTCATGGGCCTCGACCTCAATTCCGGCGGACACCTGACACATGGCTCGCCGGTCAATATGAGCGGCAAATGGTTCAAGGTCGTCTCCTATGGCGTGCGCCGGGACGATCATCTGCTCGACATGGATGCGATCGAGAAGACCGCCCATGAGACCAGGCCGAAATTGATCCTGGCCGGCGGCACAGCCTATTCACGTGTCTGGGACTGGAAGCGTTTTCGCGAGATCGCCGATTCGATCGGTGCCTATCTGATGGTCGACATGGCCCACATCGCCGGCCTGGTCGCCGGCGGCATGCATCCGTCGCCGCTGCCGCATGCCCATGTGGTCACCACCACGACGCACAAATCGCTGCGCGGGCCGCGCGGCGGCATGATCCTTTGCAATGATGAGGATATTGCCAAGAAGATGAATTCGGCCGTCTTCCCCGGCCTGCAGGGCGGACCGCTGATGCATGTCATCGCCGCCAAGGCGGTGGCTCTGGGCGAGGCGCTGAAGCCGAGCTTCAAGATCTATGCGGAGAGCGTCGTCGCCAATGCCAAGGCGCTGGCCTCCAGTCTGCAGGAAACCGGTCTCGACATCGTCTCCGGCGGCACCGACAACCATCTGATGTTGGTCGACCTGCGTCCCAAGAACGCCACCGGCAAGCGCGCCGAGGCTGCCCTTGGCCGCGCCAACATCACCTGCAACAAGAACGGCATCCCCTTCGATCCGGAAAAGCCTTTCGTGACATCGGGCGTTCGGCTCGGCACGCCGGCCGGCACCACGCGCGGCTTCGGTCAGGCCGAGTTCCGCGAGATCGGCAAGCTGATCGCCGAAGTGCTGGATGGACTGAAGGTCGCCAATTCCGACGAAGGCAATGCGGCCGTCGAGGCAACCGTGAAGGCCAAGGTGGCGACATTGACGGATCGTTTTCCGCTTTACCCGTATCTTGGTTGACGCAGGGCGTCGTTCCCCCAACTGTGACGGCGCCGATCAACTGGGCACGGCTGCATCTCGGAGACGCTTGATGATGATGCGAATTTTCCGTTTCGCCAGTGTTGGCGCTGCCTTGCTCACCTTAGCCACCTCGCCGCTACTCGGCGCGGCCTTTGCGCAGACCGAGCCGACCCCGGCAGCACCCAAGACAGAGACCTTCGGCAGTTGGTCCACCACGGTGGACGAGGTCAACACCGGCGAGGATGTGCGCAAGACCTGCGCCGCCTCGACGGTCTTTTTCGACGCTAACGGCACCAGTGGCACCCTCACGCTGGCCATCTCGAATGGCGACGTATTGCCACCCGATGGTTATCCGAGCCTCATCATCGCCGTGAGAAACAGTGACTTGCCCAAGGGCGATAACATCCCGGTGGTGTTCCGGGACGTCAACGACAAGATCAAGGCCGGTTTTCGTCTTATCGCCGACGGACAGTGGATGATAGACAACAAGTCCGAGACCACGCTCGCGGTACTGCGCGCCATGCGCCGCACCAGCGCCCTCGATGTCAGCTTCGCCGACAAGCCGGTCGCGACCATATCGATGGACGGCTTCACCAAGGCCTATCGCTATCTCGGCACGTCTTGCGGCTTCCCGACCGGCGACGTCGCGCCCTGATTGGCGGACCGCTGTCAACTGATTGCCGCTCTCGCAATTTTCCTCGCGCCTCGCTATCTCTGAAGCGCGATCGGTCATCGGCCATACTTTGCCACGGCGGCAAAAACCTCTAAGCCTTTCGCTCCACGAGAATCGCGAACCGAAGGCTCTCCATGCGCTGCCCTTATTGCCAGTCCGAAGATACGCAGGTGAAGGATTCGCGCCCTGCCGAAGACGGTGCAGCGATCCGCAGGCGGCGCGTCTGCCCGGATTGCGGCGGCCGCTTCACCACTTTCGAGCGGGTACAACTGCGCGACCTCGTCGTGGTGAAGAAGTCGGGACGCAAGGTGCCGTTCGACCGCGACAAGCTGCTGCGCTCGGTCGAGATTGCGGTACGCAAGCGCAACGTCGACCCGGAGCGCATCGACCGCGCGGTGACCGGCATCGTGCGCCAGCTCGAAAGCTCGGGCGAGACCGAGGTGGCCTCGGGGGAAGTCGGCCGGCTGGTCATGGAGGCGCTTAAGTCGCTCGATGATGTCGCCTATGTGCGCTTTGCCTCCGTCTACCGCAATTTCCGCGAGGCCAAGGATTTCCACGACGTGTTGGGCGAACTCAAAGGCGACGAGCTCAAAACCGACGAGCCCAGGGGCGAAGAGCTGAAGAGCGAAGAGGACGCCAGCTGAGCATGGCAGGGTCCGAACGCAGCACGGCTGAGCAAGAGGTCGTCGATCGCCGCTATATGGCGGCAGCCCTCAGGCTGTCGCGCAAGAATGCCGGGCGGACCTCGACCAACCCTTCCGTCGGCACGCTGATCGTGCGCGATGACGGCGACGGGCCGAGGATCGTCGGCAGCGGCGTCACCGCCGTCGGCGGCCGGCCGCATGCCGAGACCGAGGCTTTGGCAGAGGCCGGCGAACTGGCGCGCGGCGCCACCGCCTATGTAACGCTGGAGCCCTGCGCCCATCACGGCCGCACGCCGCCTTGCGCCAATGCGCTGGTCAGTGCCGGCGTGGCGCGTGTGGTCGGCGCTGCCAGCGATCCGGACCCGCGTGTTTCCGGCAAGGGCTATGCAATCTTGCGTGCCGCCGGCGTCGAAGTGGTGGAAAAAGTGTTGGCGGCCGAGGCCGCGGAGCAGATGGCCGGCTATTTAATTCGATCTCTGAAAAAACGCCCGGAAGTGATCCTGAAACTTGCGCTTTCGAGCGACAACAAGATCGGCGTGAAAGGCGAGGGACAGGTCTCCATCACCGGCGATATTGCGCGGCGCGAAGTCTATCTGATGCGCGCCGAAGCCGATGGCATATTGATCGGCATCGGCACCGCATTGGAGGACGATCCGGCGCTGACGGTTCGGCTTCCGGGACTGGAGAGCCGTTCGCCGGCGCGCATCGTACTCGACCGTCAGATCAGGCTACCCGAGACTTCGAAACTGGTCGCCGGCGTCGACCGTGTGCCGCTCTATGTCGCTGCCTGCGCCGAGGCCGATCCGCACCGGCGCGCCGCGCTCGAACGCGCCGGCGTTCGCTTCATCGGTACTGAGACCTATGAAGGCGATATTGCGCTGCCGGAACTGCTCGAGGACCTGGCGGCGCTCGGCATGGCAAGCGTCCTGGTCGAGGGCGGCGCGAGGGTGGCCAAGGCGTTCCTCGACGAACAACTGGTCGATCGTATCGTGCTGTTTCAGGGGCCGGGCGCGATCGGCGAGGGCGGCATTGTATCGCCGATCGATGCCAACAATATCCCGCCGGGATTTCGCAAATTGCGCAACATGCGTTTCGGCGAAGATACATATGCGGAATGGATAAGAGACATCTAGGACCGAACTGATGTTCACGGGGCCAAACTAATGTTCACTGGAATCGTCACCGATGTCGGCACTGTCGCTGCCGTGAAGCCGCTCAGGGAAGGCGTCGGTTTGCGTATCGACACCGCTTACGATCCGCAGACCATTGCCATCGGCGCCTCGATTTCCTGCGGCGGCGTCTGCCTGACGGTAACGGGATTGCCGGAAGATGGCGCCAACGCACGTTGGTTCGAGGTCGAGGCCTGGGAAGAGGCCCTCAGGCTGACGACCGCGATGGGCTGGAAATCAGGCACGCGCATCAACCTGGAGCGGGCTCTGAAGATCGGCGACGAGCTTGGCGGCCATATAGTGTCCGGCCACGTCGACGGCATGGCCGAGATCGTGGCGCGTAAGGAAGAGGGCGACGCCGTTCGCTTCACCCTGGAAGCATCGCGCGAGCTTGCCAAATTCATCGCCCCCAAGGGTTCCGTCGCGCTCGACGGCACTTCGCTCACCGTCAACAAGGTCGAGGGCACCCGATTCGACGTGCTGTTGATCCACCATTCGCTGACCGTCACCACCTGGGGCGAACGCCAGGTCGGCGATCGCGTCAACCTTGAGATCGACACCATGGCCCGCTACGCGGCGCGACTGGTGGAGGCGGCGAAGGAGGGGCTTTGAGGCGCTCGTCCATAAAGCCCATTCCCTGATGCGACCGCCGCCGAGTTGGCCTTGAAAGTTCCTTCGGCAATCTTCCGCTTGCGATCAAACCGGCTTCGGCCTAAGTCACCGGCGATCCCCGGAGACATCTATGGCAGGCACATCCCAACACGGCAAAGCGTTCATCCGTCCGAAGAAGAAGGCCCACCTTCTTGTCATCGAGGCGCGCTTTCACGACGACCTTGCCGACGCGTTGCTCGAAGGCGCGACAAAGGCCCTCGAGGAAGCGGGCGCGACATACGACGTCGTCACTGTTCCGGGCTCGCTCGAAATCCCGGCGGTGATTTCCTTCGCGCTCGACGGTGCCTCCGAAGGCGGGACGAACTATGACGGCTTCGTCGCCCTCGGCACGGTGGTCCGCGGCGACACCTATCATTTCGATATCGTCGCCAATGAATCCAGCCGTGCCCTGATGGACCTGTCCGTGCAGGATGCGGTCTGCATCGGCAACGGCATCCTGACCACCGAAAACGACGAACAGGCCTGGACACGGGCCAGGCGTTCGGAAGGCGACAAGGGCGGCTTTGCGGCGCGTGCGGCGCTGACCATGATCGCTCTAAAGGAACAGTTGGGAGAGCGAACGTGAGCGAACCCGCTTCGCCCGGCCAGCCTGCGGTTCGCCATGCCAACAAGCGCGGTGCTGCCCGTCTGGCCGCCGTGCAGGCGCTCTACCAGATGGACGTCGCCGGCAGCGGTGTGTTTGAGATCACCGCCGAATACGAGGCGTTCAGGCTCGGCAAGGAAGTCGACGGCGCGCTCTATCGCGAAGCCGATGCGCAATGGTTTCGTGCCATTCTTGCCGGCGTTGTCGAGCACCAGAAGACCATCGATCCAGTCATTCGACAGGCGCTGACCGAGGACTGGCCTCTGTCGAGGCTCGATTCCACGTTGCGCGCCATATTGCGCGCCGGCGTCTACGAGTTGATGCAGCGCGAGGACGTGCCGGTGGCGGTCATCGTCTCCGAATATGTCGACATCGCCAAGGCATTTTACGAGGAAGACGAGCCGAAACTGGTCAATGCGGTGCTTGATCGCGTGTCGCGCCGGGTGCGTGGCGAGGGCCGCGGCAAGGACGCCTCATGACTGCTATCGTCGCCGTTGGGGCGGGCAAGGAAGCGCGTCGCACCGCCTTCATCCTCGCAGCCTCGCAGGCGATCATCGGCTCGGCCGCACCCATCGCCATTTCCATGGGCGGATTGGCCGGGCAGTACCTGCTCGATGCTGACAAGTCGCTGGCAACCGCGCCGATCACCGGTTTCAATGTCGGCGTGGCGCTCGGTTCCCTGCCGGCCGCGGCGATCATCCGCCGGCTCGGCCAGCGCGACGGCTTCATGACCGGCACAGCGGTCACGGCGCTTGGCGGGCTGGTCGCCACGCTGGCGCTGTTTCATCCCAGCTTCTGGCTATTCGCTTTCGGCTTGGCCGTGATCGGCATCGGGGGCGCTTTCGTCCAGCAGTTCCGCTTTGCCGCCGCCGACAATGCGCCGCCTGAATTCAAGGCGCGCGCCATCTCCTTCGTGCTGGCCGGCGGCATCGTCACCGCCATCCTTGGACCGCAGATCGTCATCTTCACCGGCGATCTGTTCTCGCCGGTGAAGTTTGCCGGCTCGTTTGCGTCCATCCTGGTGCTGGCGGCGGTCGGCGCCGCCATTCTCTCTTTGTTGCGCATCCCGGCCAAGGCAACCGACAAGGTGGAAATTTCCGACAGCGACGCCCGGCCGCTCTCGGAAATTGTCACCAGGCCACGCTTCGTCGCGGCGTTGTTTTGCGCCATCGGCAGCTACGCACTGATGAGCTTCGTGATGACCGGCGCGCCGCTGGCCATGGTCGGCTGCGGCCTTTCGACCGACGACGCCACGCTCGGCATTTCCTGGCACGTCATGGCGATGTTCGCGCCGAGCTTCTTCACGGGGTCGCTGATCTATCGCTTCGGCGCTGAGCGGATCGTGGCCATCGGCCTGGTGCTGCTGATTGGCTGCGCCATAGTGGCGCTGTCAGGGTTGGCACTGTGGCAGTTCTGGACGGCGCTGATCCTGCTCGGCCTTGGCTGGAACTTCAGCTTCATCGGTGCCACCGCCATGGTGGCCGACAGCTACCAGTCATCCGAAAAAGGCAAGGTCCAGGGGTTCCACGATTTCGTCCTGTTCGGCTCCGTCGCCTTCGCCTCACTGATGTCGGGGGCGGTCTACAATGCCTGGGGCTGGGAGATGCTGAACTGGATGATTTTCCCGGTCGTCGCGCTGTGCTTCGTGGCACTGGGCGTGTTGAAGATGACGGGCCTGCGCGCGGCCAACTGACGTCACCCTGTCGGGACGTCGCGGCAGCGGATTCACTCACATCCGAACAAAATTATTGCGCCCATCCCCCCTCTTATGAAACCGTGTACCCCGACGGGGCATCGAAGCCATGCTCATATGCGGCAGCCGTATTCCGGTTCACAGCAAGGGATTTGTGAGATGTTTTCAATCAAGATTCTGGCCGGCGCTGTACTAGCGCTCGGAATTGCGTTGGCCTCGGCGAGTGCCCAGGTGGTGGTGTCGTCGAAGATCGACACCGAGGGCGGTGTGCTCGGCAATATCATCCAGCTGGTGCTGAACGCCAATAATATCCAGACCACCGACCGCATCCAACTCGGCGGCACGCCCGTGGTACGCAAGGCGATTACAGCCGGCGAGATAGACATCTATCCGGAATACACCGGCAACGCCGCCTTCTTCTTCGAGAAGGCCGACGATCCGGTGTGGAAAGACGCCGCCAAGGCCTACGAGACTGCCAAGAAGCTCGACTACGACGCCAACAAGATCGTCTGGCTGTCACCGTCACCGGCCAACAACACCTGGGCGATCGCCCTGCGCAAGGAGGTCGCCGATACCAATAAGCTCGTCACCCTTTCCGACTTCGGCAAATATGTCTCGGGCGGCGGCAAGGTGGTGCTGGCGGCCTCCGCCGAGTTCGTCAATTCGGCGGCCGCGCTGCCCGCTTTCCAGAAGACCTATGGCTTCACGCTGAAGCCGGACCAGTTGATCACGCTGTCGGGCGGCGACACGGCGGCCACCATTGCCGCTGCGGCCAACCAGACCAACGGCGCCAACGCCGCCATGGTCTACGGCACCGACGGCGGCATCGCGCCCTCCGGCCTCGTCGTGCTTGGGGACGACAAGGGTGTGCAGCCGGTCTACCAGCCGGCGCCGATCATCCGCGAGGCGGTGCTGAAGGAGCATCCCGAAATCGAGACGCTGCTGAAGCCGGTGTTCGCCAAGCTCGATCTCGTCACGTTGCAGGAGTTGAACGGCCGCGTGCAGGTCGGCGGCGAGCCGGTCAAGGGCGTCGCCGAGGACTTTTTGAAAAAGAACGGCTTCCTGAAGTAAGGCGATTCCGGCGCTCCGCTTTCGAGGTGCGCCGGATCGGCCGATGGGGGAGGGCGTGCGCATCCGGTTCGACAAGCTCGGCGTGGTCATCGCGGCGATATCAGCCTATGCGGCTTTTGCGGCACCATTCGCCACGTTCCGCGCCAATCGCATCGTACCCGGCGAGGCGCGCTCGATCCTCGAATCTTTGCCTGCGACCGTCGGTCCGCTGTTGATGGCGATTGTCGTCGCAGCAGCGCTCATTGCGCTGCTGAAAACGCCGCTTGTTCTGCGCCTCGCCGCCAGTGTGGTTGCGCTTGCGGCGCTGGCGCTGCTGATCGGCATCGCCGGCAGTTTCCTGACACCTGCCGGCAACACCTTCGCCCGTATCTCGCCGGCTTCGGGCTTTTGGCTGCTTATCTTCGCCTTCACGCTTCTGCTCGCCGACGTGCTTACGCGGCTGAACCTGTCGCCGCAGGCACGGATCGGCGTGCTTGTTGTCGCCGCCGCGGCGATCGGGCTGCTGCTCGTCTCGGGAAGCTGGAACAGCCTGTCGATCCTCAAGGAATATTTCAATCGCTCCGATAGTTTTTGGGCGGAAGGCTCCAAGCATGTGACGCTGGCGCTGGGTTCGCTGGCGGCAGCGGTGATTATCGGCCTGCCGCTCGGCATCCTCTGCCATCGCGTCGAGAAATTGCGGGCCGGCGTGCTCAACGTGCTGAACATCATCCAGACCATTCCTTCGATCGCGCTGTTCGGCCTCTTAATCGCACCGCTCGGCTGGGTAGCTTCGCATGTGCCGGGTGCTGCCGCGCTCGGCATCCGCGGCATCGGCACAGCGCCGGCTTTCGTCGCCCTGTTCCTCTATTCACTGCTGCCGGTAGTGGCCAACACCGTGGTCGGCCTTGCCGGTGTGACGCGTGCCGCCAACGACGCAGCGCGCGGCATGGGCATGACCGACCGCCAGCGGCTGTTCGGCGTCGAGTTTCCGCTGGCTTTCCCGGTGATCCTCACCGGCATCCGCATCGTGCTGGTGCAGAATATCGGCCTCGCCACAATTGCCGCGTTGATCGGCGGCGGCGGCTTTGGCGTGTTCGTATTCCAGGGGGTCGGCCAGACGGCGATGGACCTGGTGCTGCTCGGTGCTGTTCCGACGGTGGTGCTGGCCTTCGCCGCTGCCATCATCCTCGATGCAGTGATCGAAATGAGCGCCAGCAAGCGCAGGGTTGAAACGGCATGATCGAGATCGAAGGCATCACCAAGCGCTACGGCGAGACGACAGTCGTCGACGACGTGTCGATAGTAATCGAGCCGCGCAGCATCGCCGTCATCGTCGGCACCTCCGGCTCCGGCAAGACGACGCTGCTTCGCATGATAAACCGGCTGGTCGAGCCGACATCGGGCATGATCAAGCTCGACGGCGTCGACAACCGCTCGGTCCCGGATTATGAGCTGCGTCGCAGCATCGGCTATGCCATCCAGGGCCACGGCCTGTTTCCGCATCGCACGGTGGCGCAGAACATCGCCACTGTGCCGGTATTGCTCGGCTGGGGCGCCAACCGCATCAAGGCCCGCGTCGACGAGCTGATGACGCTATACCAGCTCGACCCGCAAGCCTACGGGCCACGCTATCCGCATGAGCTTTCCGGCGGCCAGCAGCAGCGCGTCGGCGTCGCCCGGGCGCTTGCCGCGGAACCCAACGTGCTGTTGATGGATGAGCCGTTCGGCGCGCTCGACCCGATCATCCGCAACAAGGCGCAGGAGGATCTGCTGGCGATCCAGAAACGCTTCGGCACCACCATCATCCTCGTCACCCATGACATGGAAGAGGCCGTTCACATGGGCGACAAGATCGCGGTGATGGATGGCGGCAAAGTAGTGCAATATGCCGCGCCGGCCGAGATACTGGCGAAACCGGCCAGCGCGTTTGTCGAGACCCTGGTTGGCGCCAGTGAAAGACCGTTCCGGCTGTTGTCGCTTGGCCGGGTGCGCGACGCGGTGGAAAAAGGCACGGCCGAAGGCGAGGCGATCCCCGGTGACGCCAGCCAACGCGACGCGTTGGCCGAACTCCTGTGGTCGGGCCGCCCGGCACTTCCGGTGAAAGATTCTGACGGCAAATCGCTTGGCCGCGTCACTGTGGACGGACTGGTTAAGCGTGCGGCGAGGCCGGCATGAAAGCCTGGCTTCCGTCGCTGCTCAGGCTGGCCTTGGTAGTAGTGCTTATTGCCTTCGTCACCAATCCCGGCTGGTTCGAACCGCTGCTGAAGCCGCTGACAGAGAACAACGCGCCGGTAATCTACAATCAGGGCAGCCTTTTGACGTTGACGCTGCTGCATCTGCGGACCGTGCTGATCGCGACGGTTGCCGCGACGATCGTTGCGGTCGCGCTCGCCATTCTGGTCACCAGGCCAGCCGGCGCCGAATTCCTGCCGCTGTCGCGCAGCCTGGTCAATATCGGCCAAACGTTTCCGCCGGTGGCGGTGCTGGCGCTTGCCGTGCCGGCCGTCGGCTTCGGCGAAAAGCCGACGCTGATTGCGCTGTTTCTCTACGGACTGCTGCCGATCTTTGAGAATGCGCTGACCGGCCTGACGACGCTGCCGGCCAACGTAGTCGAGGCGGCGCGTGGCGCCGGCATGACCGGCTGGCAAAGACTGGTCAAGGTCGAGCTGCCGCTCAGCGCGCCGATCATTCTCGGTGGTATCCGGCTGTCGGTGGTGATCAGCCTCGCCACCGCGACCATCGGCTCGACGGTAGCGGCGAGGACACTGGGCGAGGTGATCATCGCAGGCCTGCTGTCGAACAACCTCGCCTTCATCCTGCAGGGTGGCCTGATCGTCGCCGCCCTTGCCGTGCTGATCTATGACGGGCTGTCGGCGGTCGAGCGCTATACCGCCCGGCGCATGGGACGCGAGCCCGAGTAGCGTCTCGGGGCGAAGTTCGCTCTTTTTTCAGTGGCCGGTCGACCGCGTCGGATGATCGAGCGTCAGTTCCAGCGTTGTGCCCGTCTCGCCGGTGATCCAGCGGCGGCAGATGATGGCGAAATCGTGCTGTGTGTCGGCTCTAACCACAGAGACCAAGTCGCCCACCGCGCAATCACTGTCGAGATCGAGGGCTTCGACAGTCTCGGCAATGTCTTGCTTGCCGGCATAATGTCTCGCAACGGCTGTGAGCACGATGATCACTGGCCCACCCGTTGCGCGATCTTCGGGACTCGGCGATTGATGAGTGCGATGCCCCGATCTTTCAGCAGGAGTTCTTGCCATGACCGCGCGTTTCTCCAAGATCGTCATGTGTTTGTGTCTGGCGGCTTTCGCCTTCCTCGTCGCCTTCGGCAACATCACCGATTACGGCTCAAACTTCGCCTTTGTCCAGCATGTGCTGAGCATGGACACGACCTTTCCCGGCAATGCACTGATGTACCGCTCGATCACCAACCCGTCGCTGTGGACGGCTGGCTACTGGCTGATCATCATTGGCGAGGCGCTGACCTGCCTGCTTTACCTAATCGCCGCCTGGCAACTCTGGCAGGCGCGCAACGCCAGCGGACAGGCTTTCAACGATGCCAAGAAGTTCGCCATCATTGCCGCCACAATGGGCTTCTTCGTTTGGTATTTCGGCTTCATGGTCGTTGGCGGCGAGTGGTTCGCCATGTGGCAGTCTTCGACTTGGAATGGTCAGGAGGCGGCGTTCAAATTCTACATCACCATGCTGCTGGTGCTGGTCTTCGTCGTCCAGCCGGACGGCGACCCGCGTAAAGCCTGACCACTGTTCGCCGATTTCAACCGATCTAACCGGATGGCAGTGTCGACAGGCGCTGCCGTCCAGCCTTTTGGGCGAAACCCGGGATCTTTTGGGCGAAAGCCGGACAGGAACGGAACAATATCTTGACGTTCCGAGCCCTGTTTCGCATAAGCCGCTGCGAAGGGACGGATTCCGGTTGCGGAAAATTCGTCCCCTGTCTCAACGGCCCGGGGAGGGGTTCTTTTGGGCCACCAATCGAGGAAAATTCGGCAATGACCATAATTTCAGCTGTCATCGCCTGCGGTCTGCTTTCAGTCCTTTACGCCATCTGGGCGACACGTTCGGTCCTCGCGGCCGATCAGGGCAATGCACGCATGCAGGAAATTTCCGCGGCCATCCGCGAAGGCGCTCAGGCTTATCTGGCGCGCCAGTACACCACCATCGCCATCGTCGGCGTCGTGGTCCTGCTGCTTGCCTGGTGGCTGCTTTCGATCACCGCGGCCATCGGCTTCCTGATCGGCGCCGTTCTATCGGGTGCCGCTGGCTTCATCGGCATGCACGTCTCGGTGCGCGCCAATGTGCGCACCGCGCAGGCGGCTTCCAACAGCCTCGCTGCCGGTCTCGAGATCGCCTTCAAGTCGGGCGCCATCACTGGCATGCTGGTTGCTGGCCTGGCCCTGCTCGGCGTCTCGATCTACTACCTGATCCTGACCCAGTTCATGGGTCTGCAGCCAAACGATCGCGTCGTCATCGACTCGCTTGTTTCGCTCGGCTTCGGCGCCTCGCTGATCTCGATCTTCGCCCGTCTCGGCGGCGGCATCTTCACAAAAGGCGCCGACGTCGGCGGCGATCTTGTCGGCAAGGTTGAAGCCGGCATTCCCGAGGACGATCCACGCAATCCGGCCACCATTGCCGACAACGTCGGCGACAATGTCGGCGATTGCGCCGGCATGGCCGCCGACCTGTTCGAGACCTATGCGGTGACCGTGGTCGCCACCATGGTCCTCGCCGCCATCTTCTTCGGTGGCACCGACGTTCTCGGCGCGGCCATGCTCTATCCGCTGGCCATCTGCGGCGCCTGCATTCTCACCTCGATCGTCGGCACTTTCTTCGTCAAGCTCGGTTCCAGCGGCTCAATCATGGGTGCGCTCTATAAGGGCCTGATCGTCACCGGCCTGCTGTCAATTGTCGGCCTTGCCGTGGCCACCTCGGCATGCATCGGCTGGGGTGAGATCGGCACCGTCGCCGGCATGACCATCACCGGCACGAACCTGTTCATCTGCGGCCTTGTCGGCCTTGCGGTGACCGGACTCATCGTGGTGATCACCGAATATTATACCGGCACCAACAAGCGTCCGGTGAACTCCATCGCCCAGGCCTCGGTCACCGGTCACGGCACCAATGTCATCCAGGGCCTCGCGGTCTCGCTGGAAGCGACGGCGTTGCCGGCGATCGTCATCGTCGGCGGCATCATCTCGACATACCAGCTCGCCGGCCTCTACGGCACGGCGATCGCGGTGACGACGATGCTTGGCCTCGCCGGCATGATCGTCGCGCTCGATGCCTTCGGCCCGGTCACCGACAATGCCGGCGGCATTGCCGAAATGGCCGGCCTACCCAAGGAAGTGCGCCAGTCAACCGACGCGCTCGACGCTGTCGGCAACACCACCAAGGCGGTAACCAAGGGCTACGCCATCGGTTCGGCTGGCCTCGGCGCGCTGGTGCTGTTCGCGGCCTACTCTAACGACCTGAAGTTCTTTGCCGCCAATGGCGACAAATACCCCTACTTCCAGGGTATGGGCGACGTCTCCTTCGATCTCTCCAATCCTTACGTCGTCGCCGGCCTGATCTTCGGTGGCCTGATCCCGTATCTGTTCGGCGGCATCGCCATGACCGCCGTCGGCCGCGCCGCGGGTGCTATCGTCCAGGAGGTGCGCAAGCAGTTCCGGGAGGATCCGGGCATCATGGCCGGCACCTCGAAGCCGAACTATGCGCGCGCCGTCGACCTTCTGACCAAGGCAGCGATCCGGGAGATGATCGTTCCGTCATTGCTGCCGGTGCTGGCGCCGCTGGTGGTCTATTTCGGCGTCCTCCTGATCTCCGGTTCGAAGGCATCCGCCTTTGCCGCGCTTGGCGCCTCGCTGCTCGGCGTCATCGTCAACGGCCTGTTCGTCGCCATCTCGATGACCTCCGGCGGCGGCGCCTGGGACAACGCCAAGAAGTCGTTCGAAGATGGTTTCGTCGACAAGGACGGCCTCAAGCACCTCAAGGGCTCCGAAGCGCACAAGGCTTCGGTGACCGGCGACACGGTCGGCGATCCCTACAAGGATACTGCCGGCCCAGCGGTCAACCCGGCGATCAAGATCACCAACATCGTCGCGCTGCTGTTGCTGGCCGTTCTCGCGCACGGCTAAGCTCGGTCGCTATGGCCTTAAGACAAAAACCCGCGGGATCGCTCCCGCGGGTTTTTCATTGCCTGAGATATGCCGCTTACAGGGAAGCGAAAGGAACGGAAGGAAGCCGACACCCTCGGGTGGATCAGGAGCCGCCGAGCGTGCTGCCGCCGCTGGCGCCGGGAACACCAGGCGCCAGCTTGCTGGCGCCACTGATGATCTGGCTGAGGAAGTTCTGGTCCTTGCCGCCGGTCGGCGTGGTGCGCGAGATGAAGTCGAACACCTTGCCGTCCTTCAAGCCGTAATTGGCGATCTGGGTGACGCGCCCGTCATCGCCAAAATAGACCGCCAGCACATGCTGGTCGACCAGCCGCGGCTTGTCGAAGGCGACATAGCGCTTGCGCGTCTGAGAAATGTAATAAAAGGCCTCGTTATCGAAGGTCGCCTTCGTCGAGGGAGTGCCGAGCGCCAGCAGCACCTGTTCGCGGCTTGAGCCGACCGGCACCAGGTCGATCGCCTGCTGGTCGATGACGTAGCCTTGCGTCAGCGTCTCGCTCGGATTGAGATCGCCGATCATCTTAGACGAATTGCAGGCGGAAAGCGCCGCAGCGATCACCAGCAGCGAAACCGCACCGCCGGGCCTGGGCAGGAAAGTCGACTTGAATTTCAGCGCGCGCAACTACAACTCCATAAGCTGGCCGCAACTTGCGCTGGGCCGCAAAACCGGTAAACCAGCTTGCTTGCCGATGCAACAAGGCCACTTCAACAAACGGTCCCGGGAGACCACCCTCAAATGTTCCAGCGCCTCTTTGGCCGCGAACGACATGCCAACCGCGCCATCACCGAGGCGCTTTACGCACAAATCGTGGCGGCGGCGCGGCAAACGGTGTTTTATTCCGCCTGGAACGTACCGGACACGCCGCTCGGCCGCTTCGAGATGCTGTCGTTGCACATGTTCCTGTTTCAGCACCGGTTGCGCGGCGAGGGCGGTGCTGCGGCAGAGGTTGCGCAGGTGCTGATCGACGAGTTCTTCATGGATGTCGAACATTCGTTGCGTGAATTGGGCATTGGCGACGTCGGCGTGCCGAAGCGAATGCGGAAACTGGCGAAAATGTTCTATGGCCGTACCGCCGCCTATGATGATGCGCTGCAAAGAAATGACCATGATGCACTCGCCGTCGCCCTTGCCCGCAATGTCAGGCCGGATGCCGGCGCCTGGCCGCAAGCGTCGCAACTGGCACTCTATGCCGCCGATGCATCAAGGCAACTCGCGGAACAGCCGACCGAATCGATCGTTTCCGGAACGGTGTCATTTCCCGTGGCCAACGCTTGAGCGACGGCAGGCCGATGAAGGTGGCGAAGTGGAGGCGAAGATGAAACACTCTGATACCCACAGCCCAGTGTCATTCCTGGCAAATGTCGCCCGGCTGCCGCAAAAGGGGCTGCCGGTGGTGATCGATGCCGACGCTGGGCAGCGCGCCCTGCTGGCCGTCGAGCACGAGCTGCTTTCGGTCGAGAATTATCGCGCCGAACTCCTGGTCGAGCCCTGGAAACGCAACGGGGTGAAAGTCAGCGGCCATGTCGAGGCCGATATAACGCAGGCCTGCATCGTCACCCTCGACCCGGTCGAGGCGCATATCGACGAGCCGGTCGAAGCGCTGTTCCTGCCGGAGCAATCCAAGCTCGGGCGGCAAGGTTTCGACGGCGGCGGTGAGATCCTGCTCGACGCCGAAGGCCCCGACAGCCCGGAAACCTTTTCCGGCGATGCGATCGACGTCGGGGCGCTTGCCGAGCAGTTCTTTGGCTTGGCGATCGATCCATATCCGCGCAAGCCGGGTGTATCGCTGGAGGCCGCCGGCGATGCCGAGCCTGTGGAGAATGAATTCCAGCAAAAGCTCAGATCACTGTTGGGAAAATCCTGATGGCTGACCCAATTTGAGAAAAGTTGGTTGTGCGGCAGCCCAAAACCGTTATTTTCGCCGAACCTTCGCGAGCCCGCACCTTGGCAAGCCCGCTGGCCAATCAACCGTGAGATGAACACCGCGTGATCAGGATTTCCATCGATGCCATGGGCGGCGATCACGGGCCAAGCGTGGTCATCCCGGCGCTCATGACTGTCGCCACCCGCCGTCCGGATATACGCTTCGTCATTTATGGGCGCGAAGAAGTGGTACGGCCCGAACTCGCCAAATTCCCCAAGCTGGCGGAAGTGAGTGAGTTCGTGCACTGCGAGATCGCAGTGCGGATGGACGACAAGCCGAGCCAGGCGCTGCGCCATGGCCGCTGGAAGTCATCGATGTGGAAGGCCGTCGAGGCGGTCAAGGCAGGCACTGCCGACGCCTGTATCTCGGCCGGCAATAC
Source organism: Mesorhizobium sp. M0664 (assembly GCF_040320565.1). Taxonomy (NCBI): domain Bacteria; kingdom Pseudomonadati; phylum Pseudomonadota; class Alphaproteobacteria; order Hyphomicrobiales; family Phyllobacteriaceae; genus Mesorhizobium; species Mesorhizobium sp. M0664. The sequence goes on along the minus strand of NZ_JAMYPW010000018.1, from coordinate 69,242 downwards.
CGGCGCGCTGATGGCAATGTCCAGATTCTGCCTTCGCACCATGGCGACCATCGATCGCCCGGCAATCGCGGCGCTCTGGCCGACATTGCGCGGCGAGAGCGTGGTGCTGGACGTCGGCGCCACCATTGGCGCGGATGCGCATCAACTGGTTGACTTTGCCATTCTGGGCACCGGCATGGCGCGCTCTGTTTTCGGCATCGAACGGCCGAGCGTCGGCCTGCTCAATGTCGGCGTCGAGGAGATCAAGGGCCAGGAAGAGGTCAAGGAGGCGGGTCGTATGTTGCGCGAGGCCAACATGGCCTCGATGAACTACCATGGCTTTGTCGAGGGTGACGACATCGGCAAGGGCAGTGTCGACGTCGTCGTTACCGAGGGATTTGCCGGCAACATCGCGCTGAAGACGGCGGAAGGCACCGTTAGGCAGATCGCCGGCTATCTGCGCGCGGCGATGAACCGGACGCTGATGGCCAGGATCGGCTATATCTTCGCCAAGACCGCCTTCGATCGCCTGCGCGAGAAGATGGATGTCGGCCGCTCCAATGGCGGCGTCTTCCTCGGATTGAACGGCATCGTGGTGAAGAGCCATGGCGGGGCTGATTCGGATGGCTTCGCGGCGGCGATCGAGCTTGGCTACGACATGGTGCGCAACAATCTGCTTGACCGCATCGAAGCCGATCTCGACCTGTTCCATGCCCGCAATCCGAATGCCCAGACAATCCGGAAATCCGACGTCGTCATCGACGCAAAGGAATAGGAAAGAGCATTGATCAGATCCGTCGTGCGCGGCACGGGCGCCGCGCTGCCCCGCCGCATTATGAAGAATGCCGATTTCGAAGGCATGGTCGAGACGTCGGACGAGTGGATCGTCCAGCGCACCGGCATTCGCCAGCGCCACATTGCGGCCGACGACGAGACGACGGCCTCGCTGGGCGAGGCGGCAGCGCGCGCGGCCCTCGACAGCGCCGGCCTGACGGCTGACGATATCGACCTGATCGTGCTGGCGACCTCGACGCCCAACAACACCTTTCCCGCGACCGCGGTCGAGATCCAGAACCGGCTCGGCATGCACCACGGTTTTGCCTTCGACCTGCAGGCGGTCTGCTCCGGCTTCGTCTATGCAGTGACGACCGCCGACCTCTATATCCGCGGCGGCTTGGCCAGACGGGTACTGGTGATCGGCTCGGAAACATTTTCGCGTATTCTCGACTGGAACGACCGCTCGACCTGCGTTTTGTTCGGCGACGGCGCCGGCGCGATGGTGCTGGAAGCAGGCACGGGGGCAGGCGGCATCGCCGACCGAGGCGTTCTGGCGGCCAGCCTGCGCTCCGACGGCATCCACAAGGACAAGCTTTTTGTCGACGGTGGGCCGTCGACCACCGGAACGGTCGGGCACCTCAGGATGGAAGGCCGCGAAGTGTTCAAGCATGCGGTCGGCATGATCACCGACGTCATCGAGGCGACGTTCGCACAGGCCGGCATCGGCGCCGCCGATCTCGACTGGTTCGTGCCGCATCAAGCCAATAAACGAATTATTGACGCTTCGGCCAAAAAGCTCGGGATAGAGGAGCGGAAGGTGGTGGTGACCGTCGATTTGCACGGTAATACCTCGGCAGCTTCCGTGCCGCTGGCACTGTCCGCAGCCGTCGCCGACGGTCGCATCAAAAAGGGTGACCTGGTACTGCTCGAGGCGATGGGCGGCGGCTTCACCTGGGGTGCCGTCCTGCTCCGCTGGTAAGTGCCGAACTATCGGGTTCGGGTCCTTGACCTTGACGGATCAATTACTTAGGTTCTGCCGTTGCTTGTATCGATTTATGTTTTTGAGCTGATGGGACGGGTCGTATGGGGGGAAAGACACTTACGCGCGCCGACCTCGCCGAAGCCGTTTACCGCAAGGTTGGGCTGTCACGTACTGAATCGGCCGAGCTTGTCGAGGCGGTGCTGAATGAGATCTGCGAGGCGATCGTTCGCGGCGAGACGGTGAAGCTGTCGTCCTTCGCGACCTTCCACGTCCGCTCCAAGAACGAGCGCATCGGGCGCAATCCCAAGACCGGTGAGGAAGTGCCGATCCTGCCGCGCCGGGTGATGACCTTCAAGTCGTCGAACGTACTGAAGAACCGTATCCTGCGCTCCCATCAAAACAGCAAAGCCAAGGGCAGCAAGTAGCCGTCCAATCCCCCTTTGCCAAGAATCATGCTCCAGGCTTCGGTTGAAAAATGAACCCTGCTTTTGCGCCGGGCTTGAATATTGTTTCATAAACCGCTGAAATAAGATGCGATTCGGTAGGCCGGATCGGTATTTGGGTGTGATCCGTTCCGCCGGGACGGAAAGCTGCTCTCTTTGTTAAGCGTGATGTCGCCCGAACCCGGTTCCCGCCTTTCGCGATCATGCTCTAGCGTGAGGATTCGTCCATGGACAAGAGCCCTGATGCTTTCCGCACCATCAGCGAGGTCGCGGAGGATCTGGATTTGCCGCAGCACGTGCTGCGTTTCTGGGAGACGCGTTTCAACCAGATCAAGCCGATGAAGCGCGGCGGCGGTCGCCGCTACTACCGTCCGCAGGACGTCGAACTGATCAAGGGTATTCGTCATATGCTCTACGACCAGGGCTATACGATCAAGGGCGTGCAGAAGCTGTTGCGCGAGAACGGCAACCAGTTTCTGATCGCCGTCGGCAGTGGCGACATGGCGGCGGTCGAGGCGATCTCGCAGCGCCGACAGGCCGACACGGTACCGCTGACGCAAGCGGCGCAGCCGCGCGGCCCGGACGACGAAATGCTGGTTGGCCAGCCGAGGGTGAAACCCAGCCGTCGTTTTTTCGGCATAGGCAAGACCGACGAGGAAGGTCCGGTTCCGCCGGACACGTCAAAACTTTCCCGTGACAATCGCGCGTTGCTGCAGGAGGCGCTGTTCGACCTCCTGGAATGCAAGCGCCTGCTCGATCAGGTTCGCTAGAGCCCGCCGGGTTGACCGGAACGGTCTTCAGGGTCACGCGTTAGGCTTCCTTCTGCAGATGAAGGAAGCACGTCATGGCATCGCTTTCGAGCATCTCCGACACCGATCTCAACAAGCAGGTCGCGGCCTTGGCCAGGGAACTGGCCACCTTGAAGAAAGCCGTGTTGAAGCAGGGCGGCGCCTTTTACGAAGACGGGCGCGATACCGCGTCGGATTACTATTCGGATATCACTGAGCGGCTCGGCAACGCCTTGCCGGCAATCAGAAGGCAAGGCCGGGCGATCGAGAAGACCGCCCGAGATCACCCGGCGACGGCGGCCGCTGTCGGGCTGGTTCTGGTCGGGCTTGTCGCCAGTCTGTTCCTCGGCGGCCGGCAGCAAAACGCGCCGCGAGCGCGTTCAAGGTCGGCACGTTAAGAAAAGCAAATGGCGGTGGTCAGCGGACCGCCGCCATTTTTCGCCGACACGGCAAACCCGGCAAGCGCGCCGCCCTTGATCCAGGACCAGAACGCCTGACTGCGGGTTGTTCGCCCGAGGGTGTTTTCAGTACTTCTTCGCGACAACCTTCTTGTGATGGTGGCGGTAGTGGTGGACGCGGTGATGGTAGTGATGGCGGTGATGCTTCTTGACGGTGGTGTGCATCGTCGTCGCATTCGCGCTGCTTGCGCCGATGATCGGCATCGAGAGGGCAAGTGCGATTGCAAGTCCAAGGGCGGAGAGAAGAGGCTTCTTCATGACATCGTTTCCTTTTTGCGCAGGCGGAATTTGAGCGTCACTGATTCAGGTCGGTGACTCGAGCGCTGCGGTTGGGACTATCGCCTTGGAGTTTTTCGGCAGTTTCTCCGGCCTGTAGAATTTTGTTTCCGAACTGTGTCTGCTGAGGATCCGGCCAGATGTCAGCTCGCCGGCATCCGCCATCCATTCCGGCGTCGGTTCACGATGCCGTGACGCTATCTTTGATGCTTGGCAAATCACCGGCGAGCGGGCATTCTCCCGATCGTCTCAGGCAACAACATGATTTGATCTAACTCTTTCATCCCACGGAGTTGCCAATGCCCCAAATAGCAAAACGCGAACCTTATTCCGAACTGGCGGCGAGCGCGGTTACGCCTGAACGCAGTGCCGTCCGAACCGCCCGGGAAGCCCGTGGATACAGCATCGAAGAGCTGTCCCTGGCGTGCGGGCTGGCAGCCTATGAGATTGCCGACGTTGAAAGCGGCAAGGATGCCGATCCCTCGAAACGTCGGCGTATTGCCTCCGCGCTTCAACTTCCGGAAAGCGCTCTGTTTGACGAAGCCGTGTTGCCTGCCAAAAGGCGATCCGTGTCGTAGCGACGTGTCATGCTTTTATTCCACGAGCTCGCCATGGGTCGCCCTGGCGGGCTTCGTTTTTTCGGCCACGTAGTGGACTTGCCGGCCGCCACGGCGACGCCAGACGGAAATTGCTGGAGATGAGCCTCGAATCCGTTCGCGCCTTCTTCGCCGCACACGCGCCCGACATTGACGTCATCGTCACGGAGGCAAGCTCGGCGACGGTGGCTCTGGCCGCCGAAGCGCATGGCGTAGCGCCGGCGCAGATTGCCAAGACGATCTGCTTGCGCGCCGGCGACCAGACGATGCTGATCGTGGCCAGCGGGATCTCCAGGCTGGACAATCGCAAATTCAAGGACCGGTTTGGTGGCAAGGCGCGAATGCTGGACGCCGACCAGGTGCTCGCCGCGACCAACCATCCCGTCGGTGGGGTGTGCCCGTTCGGCCTACCGGCGCCGCTCCCGGTCTACTGCGACATCTCGCTGCGCGCCTTTGACGAGGTCGTCCCGGCGGCAGGCGCGACGAATGCCGCCGTGCGGCTCAGCCCGCAACGCCTGGCCGAACTCGTCGACGCCGAGTGGGTGGATGTGTGCCAGTTGCGATTTATCCGGGTCGTGGAATCCGCTGAGCGTTACCGCTACTCGGTCTTCTGTGGCTCTTCTTTCTTGATCGTCTGAGCGTCCGTGACAGTCGACATATCGGCCTTCTCGACGCTTGCTGTCTTCGTCTGCGTGTCGACCGATGCCTGAACCTTGGAATGCGCGGGGCAATCCGCAGAGGCAGCTGATATGGACATGGTCAGTGCCGCGGCTATTGCGAGGAATGTCTTCATGATCATTCTCCTCTTTCGTTCGATGGGTAAAGTTAGCCCGTCTGGCACCGACCGCAAAATCACATTTGTTCACACGCGCTCCTGCGCACACGGAAGCCGACGCTGGGCCAGTGATTCAAATGGCTGCGCGGATAGCCGCTTGCCGTATCAAGGCCCACTGGCTCCGGCCGGAGGATTTTTGGCGTTAAAGATCTCGCCGCTCAGAGCCAGTCTCAAATCTTCGGCGCTGAGCTGACCACTTTCAAATAAATCCATCACTCTGCGGCCGAGCACTTCTCTGCCTGGATCTCCATCAGCGAGGCCTAGTTCACGGCATCGGGCATCAAGTGCCTTGGTCAACATGGTCAGCTCGGCAGGACAGGCAACTCCTTGAAGCGACATTGCATCTCTCCCGAAAAGGGCGAAAGCGCGTGGCATCTTCGTAGCGTCCGCTCGCCCTTACAACTGCGGACGACGGCAATTCAACTAGAGCCAACCTTTTTCGAACTCAACATTCAAACGTACCAAAACGCCGCGCGCTCCAATGCGAGGATCCTGCTACAATACGGTATGGCCGTCCGAATAGCGGTTGTCCTCGCGCTTCTTTTCGCCTTCGCCTACGGTTTCGCAAAACTCGCGGAACATTATCGCAGCGTTGGCGACAGGCCCTCTCCGTGTGAAGAATTGCCCTATCCTGATTGTCCTGACCAAAAAGCTCCTCCCCGGGAAGAAACTGAGCCTTGAGCGCGCGCCTGTTCAGGCCAGGCCAGCCGTCGGGATTGAATTAGTTCTTTCCAACCGACGGTTGGTGGACGCATTGCAGCTGATGCGCCTAGGGTTCAGTACGATCCGCGCGCACCGGGCATGCCCAACCCCCGAGTCACCCCTGCCTGATGCAAGGCGCCTGATCGAGTCCCGCCGTTCTGGCATGTGCGGCGGGACCTTTTCTCACGATAAAGGTTGGCGTACGCAGCAAAGCTTACCTAGCCATTACCGCGCGGTTTCTCGGTGGGCTTCTGGCTAGACGCCAGCCTCCGTGCCTCGCGCACGAGTGATGCGTGATCGGTTCCCTCGATGAGATCACGCCTGCGTATGTTGCGCTGCTGCAGTGCGGCTATCGTCTGTACAGCCAGTTTTGGGGGAAAACTGGCTAAGCCTTTGGATTTTGATGGTCGGAGTGGCCGGATTCGAACCGACGACCCCTTGACCCCCAGTCAAGTGCGCTACCGGGCTGCGCTACACTCCGGACCGGTCGCGATGTATCGTGATAGACCGGGTCCGGTCAACCGAATTCGGTTGCTGTCTTGCCTGAAGCAACCGCGACGGGGATTGCCGGTCGCTGCGTCGCCCGCAGCTGCCACTGGTGGCGGTATTCGAGCGCGATGGCACCCCAGATCAAGCCGAGCAGCAGGTAGACGTGGCGCCAGTGGTCGATGTCGATGAAGGTGCCGAGCCCGATATTGCCGATGAAGGCGACGTAGGCGCATAGAAGATAAGGCTGCCACGGCCGGTCGCGCAGCAGAATGCGGAAGCCGGCGGCGATCGTCCAGCACGTCAGCGTCAGGAACGACACGAAGCCGAGCCAGCCGTAATCCATCAGCATCTTCAGCCAGATGTCGTGCGTGTCCTCGCCGAAGATCTTGCCGAAGACGAGCGGGCCGATGCCGAAAGGATGCTCCAGTGCCATCTGAAAGCCGATCGTATAGCGGGCGAAGCGGCCGAGCCGGGCGGTGTCGTAGCTTTGTTCGAGCTGTGCGCGGTTCGAGAACATTTCGGCGACTCCTGGCAGTTGCAGGATGACGATCGTTGCGATGACCAGCAGTCCGACGGCGGCGATGGTCATGACGACGACGCGCAGCCTGAACTTGCCGCTGGCGCTCTGCAGGAACAAGGCACCGGTCAAAAGGATCGCCGAAACGGCGAACATGCCCCAGGCGCCGCGCGAAAAGGAAAAGAAGATGCCGGCGGTGATGATCAGCAGCGGCATAGCCAATAGAGGCATGCGCGCGACCGAGCCGGTAAGCAGCAGATAGAGCAGGTAGATGCCCGGCAGCACCAGGAACGGACCGAACACGTTCGGGTCCTGGAAGGCGCCGGCGGCACGGTCGTATTTGGTGAAGATCTCGGCTCCTGGAAAGGCATCGAAATAGCCGGCTATGCCGACCAGCGAAGTCAGCACCGCCGACACCACATAGGCGACGAAGATCACCCGGTAGAGACTGGGCCGGACGGCCGTTACCGAAGCGAAAAAAACCGCGGTTAAGGCCAGGAACAGCGAGACGGCGAGATAGAGCGGCGTGCCGGCGAGGTCCGACATCTGCGTCATCGAGATCATGCCGCCGATGTTCATGATCACCAGCAGCACCAGCAGCGGCACCGCCGCGCGTTGTATGCGCAGGCCGAACAAGGGCCACACCACGATCAGCCCGACCATATAGAGGTCGTATGGCGCCGGTTCATCGATGACGAAGCCCGACAGGAAAACACCGAGGAAAACCGCCCCCGAAGCAATCAATGCAATCAGCTTGGCGTTGACCGCCGTCGCGGGCAATTCATAGGCCGTCGCGCTCAATACGCGTTTTCCGTATTGAGCAGGCGGATCGGCGTCAGGAACAGGATTCTGAGGTCGAACAAGAGCGACCAGTTCTCGATGTAATAGAGGTCGTATTCCGTCCGCATGCGAATCTTCTCGTTGGTGTCCATCTCGCCGCGCCAGCCATTGATCTGCGCCCAGCCGGTCACACCGGGTTTGACCTTGTGGCGAGCGAAATAGCCGTCGACCACTTCATTGTAGAGGAGGTTGTGCGACTGCGCGGCAATGGCGTGCGGGCGCGGCCCGACCAGCGACAGCGAACCGAACAGCGAATTGAAGAACTGCGGCAGTTCGTCGACCGAGGTCTTGCGGATGAAGCGGCCGACGCGGGTGACGCGCGGATCGTTCTTGGTCACGGTCTGTTTGGCCGTCGGGTCCGCCTTGTCGGTATACATCGAACGGAACTTGTAGACGTCGATGATCTCGTTGTTGAAGCCGTGCCGCTTCTGATGGAACAGCACCGGCCCCTTGCTGTCGAGTTTGATCGCGATTGCGGTCGCCAGCATCACCGGCGAGAACACGATGATGCCGATGATCGAAAAGACAATGTCGAAGGCGCGCTTGGCGACCGAATCCCAGTCGTTGATCGGCTTGTCGAAAATATCGAGCATCGGCACCGAGCCGATGTAGGAATAGGCGCGCGGCCTGAACTGCAGCGCGTTCGAATGCGCCGATAGCCGGATGTCGACCGGCAGCACCCACAGCTTCTTCAATAACTGCAGCACGCGCGATTCGGCGGTCAGCGGCAGCGATACGATCAGCATGTCGATGCGCGCGATGCGGGCAAATTCGATGAGTTCGGAAATTGTACCGAGCTTGGGATAACCGGCGACAACGGGCGGCGACCGCTTGTCGCCGCGGTCGTCGAAGATGCCGCAGATGCGGATGTCGTTGTAGGGCTGCCTTTCGACCGAGCGGATCAATACCTCCGCCGCCTTGCCGCCGCCGACGATGACGGCGCGGCGCTCCATCCGCCCGTCGCGCGCCCAGCGCCGGATCAGCTTCGACATCACCAGTCGGAGACCCAGGATCAGCACGAAACCGACGACGAACCATGTGCCGAAGAGCAGGCGCGAATAGTCTTCGGACATTTTCATGGTGAAGGCGGTGAGCGCCATCAAGGCGAATGTTCCGGCCCAGACCAGCAAGAGACGGCCGAAATTGGCGATCGGCCGCATCAGCGCGACGATCTGGTAGCGGTCGGTGACGTCGAACAGAACGACCGCGAGGAACGAGGTGGCGGCGATCGTCAGTGAGTATTGCCAGGCAAGATAGTTGAAAAAGCCGACATAATAGAAATAGACGGCAAGACCTGAGACCAACAGCAGCGCGAATTCCACCATGCGCAGGACGCCGCTCACCATGATCGGCGACATCGTATCGCGCCGGTATTGCGAGGCGACCTGGCGGGCAACATCGTTCATGCCGCCGGCCGTATTGTTCTCGGCAGGGGCGTCGAATTTGCGCACCGCGTCTAGCGAAAAACGGCGCGCTGGGTCGATTTCGTTCATGGGTCGTCCGCAGGTTTCCCTCAGGTGAATAGCAAAAGAGAGCTAAGAAACCCTTGAAACAACGGATGGCTTTGGAGACGCTTTCACCAGGAGCAGCCCGGTGGAAACCCGTTGCTCTATTTTTTGAGCGCGGCGAAATAGGCCTTTTCGATTTCGGCGGCCATTACATCGGCGCCGAAGCGTGCCTTGAGGTCGGCGAGGCCGGGCATCAGGCCTTTGTAGGTGTCGAGATCGGCCAATGCGGCGCTTATCTTGTCGCCAAGTTCGCGCGGGTCGGGCCGGATCAGGACAGGTGAGCCGGTGTCGAAGATTTCCGGTATGCCGCCGACCGCCGTCGCGATGATCGGCTTGCCGGCGGCGAGCGCTTCCAGAACTATATAGGGCATGGCTTCCGCGCGCGAGGGAACGACGACCAGTTCGGCCAGCGTGAAGGCGAGCCTGGCCGGCATCGGCGTCAGGAAGCTGACCTCGAGGCCGAGCTGATTCACCTGGGCGCGATAGCGCGCCAGGTCGTCGCCGTCGCCGACCATCAGCGCTTTCAAAGGGCGGCCGAGCCGTGTCGCGGCTAGCCCCAGCGCATCGATGAAGATGTCCGGGCCTTTGAGGTCTCGCATCATGCCGATATAGAGGAGGTCAACCGCATTGTGCTCGGTCCGCACCGGCTCGAACTCGGCGGCGCGCAGGCCGTTGTGGACGAGAGCGTTCGGAATGGGCGGCTCGCCGACCTTCCTGCGATAGGTCCGCCGCTCATAATCGGAAACAAACAGCAGGCAATCGGTGAAGCGAGCCATGAAGCGCTCGAGCGCGAAGAACAACTTCCCCATGGCGGTGGTCTCGTCATAGTGAAGCGAGCCGCCATGCGGCGAATAAAGGCGGGCTACGCGCGACCTGGATACCCGCAACAATGAGCCGAACAGACGGGCATAGGCGCCACCTTTGGCGCCATGCCCGTGCAGCACGTCCGGCCGCAATTCTTTTATGATCCTGTAGGTGCGCCGGGCCGAGGCGAGATCGCCTGGCCCGACATGCCGCTGCATCGGGGTGCGGTGAATGCCGAGTGCCAGGCTGCCTTTCATCTGTTCGAACAGCCGTTCCTCGAAATCGCCGCCCGTCGTCGAATCGCAGACGATGCCGACGGCATGGCCGGCGGCGACCTGAGCCTCGGTCAGGTCGCGCACATGCCGGAAGATGCCTCCGACCGGTGAGCGAAAGCAGTGGACGATCCTGAGTGTGTCCGCCACTTTGTCAGCACATCAAAACAGGCGTTCGCGAACATAGACTGTATCGCCGGGCAGCAGCGGGTCGGAGGTCACCACGCGTCCGGTTATCACCTTGCCGTTGATGTCGCGGGTAATGTCGACGCTTTCCTGGTTGGCGCGTGGCGTGAACCCGCCGGCGATGGCGACGGCTTTCTGCACGGTCAGGCCTGGAACGTAGGAATACTGCCCCGCCGCACCTACTTCACCCATGACGAAGATCGGCCGGTAGCGATCGATTTCGACCGAAACATCGGGATCCCGCAAATAACCCTGGCGCAGTTTCTCGGCGATCTCCCTTTCAAGCTGTTGGGCGGTGTGGCCGCGCGCCGGCACGTTGCCGACGAGCGGCAGCGAGAGATAGCCGGACTGGTCGACGCTGTAGGTATTGGTCAGTCCTTCCTGCTCGAACACGGTTACGCGGACGCGGTCGCCGGCGCCGAGGCGATAGGGCTGGTCGAGAACTTCATGGAACGCGGCCGGCGTCGGCCGGTAGCTGGAGCAGCCCGAAAGCATCGATACGGCAAGCAGCGCGCGGAAAAGGGGAGCAGTGCTTTTCATGAGCGGACACGTACCTTTGAATAGCCGGCGACTCTGCGGCAAACCTTAACGATCGAGCTCGGTTATCATCCTGTTAGGGTTAATGGCCGGTAAAGGCGCGCGGCCGATGCGGGCCGGATCGACAAATGCAGATGGTTTTCAGCCTCTTGTTTGCGGCTTGTTAATAGAGCCTGACAGGTTCTTACCGCGATATTAACGGCTGAGTTACCATAGTTGTTTACGGTGCATGCTGACTCAGTACCGGAGCAGGGATGCATGTCCGTTCAATCCGCGGCCGCAGATGTCGACGTCGATCTCAGGCAGCTTTTCGCCAGCCTGGCGCGAAACTGGTTGCGCATCCTTGTCGTCGCACTGGTTGTAGCCGGCCTGGCCTTTGCGCTCGCCTGGCTTGCAACGCCCGAATACAAGGCGGCAGCCAAGCTGGAGATCGGGCCTCGAGAATCGGAGTTCACGCGGCCAGCCGGGGCCAACGGCAACGAGCGGTCGATTCCCGACGAAGAGGCTGTGGCCACCGAGGTCCAGATCATCTCGTCCCCCGACATCCTCAAGCAGGTGGCGGCGAAGCTCAACCTGGCGAAATTGCCCGAATTCGACGAGGCGCTGAAGATGTCGGCGCTGAGCCGCGCCCTTGTCCTTGTTGGCTTGAAAAGCGATCCGTTCGAGATTCCGCTGGAAGAGCGCGTGCTGGACGCAATGCATGAGAAGCTCAACGTCTATGGCGTTGAAAAAACCCGCGCGATCGCAATCGAGTTCTCGTCAGAGGATCCAAAGCTTGCCGCCGCGATCCCGAACGCCATTGCAAACGCCTATATCGCCTCCAAGGGCAATGCCAAGCTCGAATCGAATTCCGCCGCCACCGACTTTCTGGCGCCGGAAATCGCGGATCTGCAGAACCGGGTGAAGGAGGCGGAAGCCAAGGTTGCCGCATTCCGTGCGCAGTCCGATCTTTTGATGGGCGGCAACAATTCGGTGCTTGCCACCCAGCAGCTGTCCGAATTGTCGAGCGAACTGTCACGCGTGCGCGCCAATCGCGCTTCGGCGGAAGCGACCGCTGACAGCGTGCGCATGGCGTTGCGCAATGGCGGCTCGCTGGATGCCGTTCCGGAGGTGTTGTCTTCCGAACTGATCCAGCGCCTGCGCGAGCGGCAAGTCGAACTCAAGAACAACATCGCCGACCTTTCCACCACTTTGCTCGACAACCATCCGCGCATCCGCGCGCTGAAGTCGCAGCTCGCGGATCTCGACCGCCAGATCCGCAACGAAGCGGAAAAGATCATGAAAGGCCTGATGGCGCAGGCCGAGACGGCGAAGGCGCGAGAGGCTCAACTCGTGGCAGACGTCAACACGCTGAAGGCGGCGTCCGCCCGCGCCGGCGAAGAGCAGGTGGAACTCGATGCGCTGCAGCGTGATGCCGCGACCAAGCGTCAGCAGCTCGATCTCTATTCATCCAGCTATCTCCAGGCGGCCGCACGCAAGGATCGCAACTATCTGCCCGTCGACGCTCGCGTATTTTCGGAGGCCCAGGTGCCGGCCGAACCTTATTTCCCCAAGATTGGTCCGATTGTCAGTGCGGCCTTTGTCGGCTCGTTGCTCATCATGGCGATCGTCACGCTGCTGCAGGAACTGTTTTCCGGCCGCGCCATGCGTCCGGCCGCCGGTGCCCATTTCGAGCGCATCGAGCAGGTTGCGATGCCGGCTGTCCAGGCCGAACGCGTGATGGCCGAGCCCGACCCGTCGGTTGGCCGGTCCGAACCGGCAGTCGTTGAGATCGATGAGGCCGACGACGACAATATCATTGAAAGCAAAGTGGAGCCGGAACCCGTCGCGGTGGCGGAAGCGGCTGCCGAGAAAATCGAACCGGAGTACTCTGAAATGGCAGCTGGAGACATTGAACCGGCACGTTCTATCCTCGGCGAGGTCGACATCGACAAGGCCGCGGAAAAACTGATCGCCACCGGTGCCGCCCGCGCCATATTCGTGTCGCCGGAAGGCGACGAGGCGGCTGCCTCGGCGGTGTTGGTGGCGCGCGCAGTCTCCGACGCCGGGCTACGCGTGCTGCTGCTTGATCTCACCGCTTCGGGTGCCGCCTCGCGGCCGATGCTGGACAGCGGGCTGTTTCCGGGCATCACCGATCTGCTCGCCTCGCAAGCGCAGTTCAGCGATGTGATCCACCCCGATCTCTATTCGGACTGCCACGTTATTCCCGTCGGCACAGCCGATCCGGTCCGCGCCATGCGCGCCGCCGACCGGCTGCCGATCATCATGCAGTCGCTGACCACCGCGTATGATTTGGTCGTGGTCGAATGCGGACCGGCCGACGCGCAAGGCATCAGCCGCCTGGTGGGCGAGGGGACCGAGGTCTTGCTCTCCATGCTTGAGCCGGACGACGAGGTGACACAGGCTGCGGTCGCGCTCATCGAGAGTGGCTATCCCGACCTGACGCTGGTCACGCCCATCGGCCATGTGGCGCCGGGCCCAATGCCGGGACGGCGCTCGGCCGCCTGAGGCAGTTTTCTCTCAAATCGAAATCAGCTGTCGTCTTCGCCTGCGGCCGGTGCTGTCCGCCCCACGGCTTTGCGGCGCAGTAGCTTGGTTAGCTTCCAGACCAATGGGCTGTGCTTGATGAATGCCTTCAGGCTTGCGCCGTGCCTGAGCGCAAGCGCCAGCGCACGACCTTTCAGCGTCAGCGGAACCAGCACCTCGAAATGCTGCGTTTCGACATCGCACCACAATCGCTTGTAGGGTTCGTCGCCGACCGAGAAATCATAGATTTCGAAACCCGCCTCGCAGGCTTCCTGGATGTTCTCGAAGAACAGGAAGTCGCCCGGGCTGGTGTGTGCGAGGTCGTCCTCGGCAATCGCCCCGAACTCGCAGATCAGCCGCTTGCCCGAGCGGCTCGACCCGGTGACTGCACGAAGTTTGCCGGCGACTTCCAGCCCATGCAGGACGAAGGACGGATCTTCCTCTTGAAGCGCGTCGGCAAACAGCGAGCGGAAAAAAGCGCGCACCTCCGCCTCACCGAAAACATTGGCGATGCCCATCTTGCGGAAGCGGGATTCCTTCATCTCAAAAAAGGCATCGAGCAGCATGTGCACCTCGTCCGCAGTCCTCGCCTCGATGCGACGATAGCTGCCAACGGCCTCGAACTTGCGCGCCTGCGAGCGATGCTTCTTGCGCCTGCGCTTGCCGCTCACGCGGGTGAGCAGTGCGTCAAATCCTCCCACAAGACCGGCAGCCAGCGACAGATTGGGGCTCGAAAAATGCGGCAAGGCGGAGAGCGGGTTGGCAACGCCGTCGAGATCGGGCAGCAGCCGCTCCAGCGCGACAAGATCGATGTCGCGCCGCGCCTTGGCAATCGCCGCCAGCATCGAGCGGATCGCCGCGCTATCGGCATTCGCCAGCCATTGCGGGTCGGCGGCGGCAAAATTGCCGTTTGCATGGCGGCCGCCCATGAACCGGGCGACGCGGAACGCTCCACTGCGAGTGACCTCCAGCGCCAGTGAGAAAATCGGCCTGTCCTCGGCGCGCAGCGTCGCAACGACAACGTCGGCGCCGGTATGTGCGGCCCAGTTCAGGATCCAGCCGGCGCTTTGCGCAGGGGCAAAAAGCGCCGAATGGCAGAATTCTGCGTACGCCGCCAACGCCGCACTATCGGCGACCGAGGTTGACAGGCCGGCTTTGCCGGCCGGCAAGGCATACGGCGACGCCTCGCTGCTTGCCAGCCGATTGCCGTCAAATGACGCGGTGGCGTCAACCATACCTCAATCCTTGGGGCGTATTCGTCGCGATTGGGGGTCCGCGCAGGCGCATTCCATGCTTGATGAGCTTAGGCGCAAAAGGTGAATGAATGATCGACGGGGGCGAGGCAATCCGCAAACTGGCGCTCAATCTCGCCCGCTATTCCGGTCTCGCGCCGCTGGCCAAGCCGTTTATCGGCGGCCTTGGCGCCATCCTGATGCTGCATCGGGTAACCGCGACACCGGAGAAGCCGAACGGCGTCAACCGCCATTTGAACATCGCGCCGGGGTTTCTCGACACCGTGATCGCCGACATGAAGGCGAACGGCTACAGTTTCGTCACGCTTGACGAGGCGATCGAGCGCATCAAGGCCGGCGACAAGGACGGCCAGTTTGCGACGATCACCGCCGACGACGCCTATCGAGACAACATGACCGAGGCGCTGCCGGTGCTGGAGAAGCACGGCGCGCCGATCACCATCTACGTCGCGCCGGGGCTGATCGACGGCGCTGCCGATTTGTGGTGGGACGTGGTCGAGGACATCGTCAATGCGCGCGATCGCCTGACGCTGACGACGCCGGATGGCCCGGTGACAATCGACTGCTCGAGTCCGGGAAAAAAGGTCCAGGCCAATGCGCGCCTGCACGCTCATCTGACGCTGAAGGTGCGCGAGCAGGACCAGCGTGCGGTGTTGCGGGATCTGGCGCGCTCGAACGGCATCGAGTTGGGTGGTCCGCGCCCGAGCACGCTGATGAACTGGGACGAGATCCGCACCATGGCCGGGCACCCGCTGGTGGCGATCGGCGCACATAGCGTCAATCACTGCAATCTGAAGCGGCTTTCCGAGAGCGATGCGCGACATGAGATCGGCGACGTCAAGCGCATATTGCAGGCCAAACTCGGCGAGGAACCGCGCCATTTCGCCTATCCCTACGGTTATGCCAGTGCCGTCGGCCGCCGCGAAGTAGGCCTAGCCCGCGATGCCGGCTACGCCTCGGCGGTGACGACCCGCCACGGCATACTCCGCGCCGAGCATGCCGGCTTCCTGCACGCCCTGCCGCGCATTTCGGTCAATGGCCGCTATCAGAGCGTCGCCCACATCCGAACAATGTTGTCGGGCGTGACGACGCCGCTGGCCAATGCCGGCAAGACGGTGGTGACGATCTAACTGTTGCCTCGCCCCTTCGGCCGCGGCTCCAGGATCAGCCATTTGATGATGCCCATCGCCGGCAGCACCCACAAAAGCCCGCTGAGCAGGAAGAAGATGAAGTGCGCCAGCGGCCCGGACTGCGACAATTGGGCGACCGCCACGATCGAGGCGACCAGCGCATAGACAATGACCAGCACTACCAGCAGGAAGCTTCCGATCAGCTTTTTCAGGCGAATGGGCATGGCGCGATCTCGTTGATCGCTATCGCTTAGGCCGAACAGCCAATACGCGCAACCCGCCAGAAACGGCGCGACGGCGTGCCGCGCTGTCCGGTCTTGCAAGCCGGGTTGCGATGGTTCACCAATCCGCGACTTCAACTGCCGGGACAAATCCATGGCTGCTGCCATATCCGATGCCGCGCCTTTCGCCGCCCGCGATCGCGACCTTCGCAACCGCGCGCTGGTACGCGGTTGGCTCTATGTCGTGCTCCTGGTGCTGTTTGCGCTGGTACTGGTCGGCGGCGCTACAAGGCTCACCAATTCCGGCCTGTCGATCACCGAATGGCAGCCGATACACGGCGTCATCCCGCCGCTCAATGATGCCGAGTGGCAGGAGGAGTTCCTGCGCTACCAGCAGACCCCGCAATATGCCGAACTCAACAACGGCATGAGCATCGAGGCGTTCAAATCGATCTTCTGGTGGGAATGGGTGCACCGCATCCTGGCGCGTAGTGTCGGCGTGGTCTTCGCCCTGCCGCTGCTGTTCTTCTGGGCGACGCGCCGCATCGAGCGGGGCCTCGGCACGAAGTTGTCGGGCATCCTCCTTCTCGGCGCTCTGCAGGGCGCGATAGGCTGGTGGATGGTGGCGTCCGGGTTGGTTGACCGGGTTTCGGTCAGCCAATATCGGCTGGCGACGCATCTGACGCTGGCGGCGCTGATCTTCACGGCGACCATGGTGGTCGCGCGTGGGCTGGCGCCGCACTCGGAACCTGCCGCCGACAGCTCGACGCAACGTCTGGCCGGCTTTCTGGTGCTGCTGGCGCTGGTCCAGATCTATCTCGGCGGGCTGGTCGCAGGGCTAGATGCCGGCTTGAGCTACAACACCTGGCCGCTGATGGACGGTAAGCTGGTTCCCGGCGACCTGCTGCTGCTCGAGCCGGCATGGCGCAATTTCTTCGAAAACCCGAAGACGGTGCAATTCGTCCACCGGGTCGGCGCCTACACGATCTTCGCGGTCGCGCTCTGGCACATGATTGCGACACGCCGGCGCCTGCCGGGCACGACGCATGCCCGGCGCGCGACGCTGCTGTTCCTGATTGTCGCGGTGCAGGCGTCGATCGGCATCGGCACGCTATTGATGCAGGTGCCTCTGCACATGGCCCTGACGCATCAGGCATTCGCGCTGTTTCTGCTGGGCTTCGCCGCCGCGCATTGGCGCGGTACCAAGGGCGCTTACCCGCTGCCCCACGAGATCGCTCTCAGAGGCTGAGCCGCACCCGCCGGATTGCCGCGGCAATCGCCAGTTCGCGGTTTTCGTCGACCGCATTGCGATCTTCATGGTGCCATGCAGCCGACAGGCAGCCATAGGCGATGGCGTGGTCCAGTATCGCGGGCGGCGACTGGCCGAGCGTTGCTGCAAAGACATGCGCCATATGCGCGATCCGCCGCGGATCGGTGCAAAGATCGTCTCGGTCGAGTGGGTTGTAGAACACATTGGCGGCATCGAAGCCGGGGTCGCCGAGAACGCCCTTCGGATCGATCGCCAGCCAGCCGCGCGGACCGTGCATGATGTTGTCGTGATGCAGGTCGCCATGCAGCGGCCGTACGTCGTGCGGATTGGACAACAGCCGTTCCGCGATTTCGGCAGCTTCGACATACAGGCTCTTTTCGCCGGCGGCGCGATCAGCCTTCGCCTTTTTGAACAGGCTGGAAAACCGGATCCGCAACGGCTGAAGGTCCGGCGGGGCAGGGTGCTTCGACGGCGAGAACAGCTTGGCCATCACCTCCGCCGCGATCGCGGTGGCGGCATTGTCGCCGTGTTCGGCAAGATGGTGTGACAGCATCCTGTCGCCAGCATATTCGAGCAGCATGCACTGGCCATCGCGGCCCAGCAGCCGCACCGCGCCTTCGCCGCGTCGCCAGGCGAGGAAATGCTCGCCGCGCAACTCGTCCTCGACATCGTCGAAAGGCTTTAGATCCTTGACGATTGCCGGTGAGCCGTCTTCGCGAGCAACCTTCCAGATGCGGCTGCTGAACGTTTCGGCGATGAGTTCGGGCGCGCCGACCTTCCAGCGCTTCGGAAATGCTGGCGCATCCATTCAGAGGCCGAGCATCAGATCCATGTTCTGCACGGCAGCGCCCGAGGCGCCCTTGCCGAGATTGTCGTAGACGGCAAGCAGCAGCGCCTGCGCCCTGTTATCATTGGCAAAGACATAGAGCTTCATCCGGTTGGTGCCGTTGTAGATCTCCGGATCGATGTCGGGCATGCGTTCCTGATGCAGATACGGCGCTACCTCGACCACGCCGCCATCGATGGAAGCGAAATGATCGGCGATCGCCGCGTGAAGCTCGGCACCGCTGGGCACATGGTCGAGGCCGCCGAGTTGCAGCGGCACCACCGTGATCATGCCTTGCGCGAAATTGCCGACTGCCGGCTGCATGATCGGATCGTGCGAAAGCCTGGCATAGGTCCTGAGTTCCGGCACGTGCTTGTGCTGCAGCGTCAGTCCGTAGGGCAGGAATTCCGGCGCATCCTCGCCCTTGGCGACATAATCCTCGATCATCGGCCGGCCGCCGCCGGAATAGCCGGAAATGCCGTTGACGGTGACCGGAAAATCGGCCGGCAGCAGCCCCGCCGCAACCAGCGGCCGCAGCGTCGCGATTGGTCCTTGCGGCCAGCAGCCAGGATTGGCGACGCGCTTCGCCGAAGCGATCTTCTTCGCCTGGTCCTTGTCCATTTCGGCGAAACCATATTCCCACCCATCGGCGACACGATGCGCCGTCGAGGCGTCGATCACTTTGGTGGTGTCATTGGCGATCAGCGAAACGCTTTCCTTGGCGGCCGCGTCCGGTAGGCAGAGAATCGCGACATCGGCGGCATTGAGGAACTCGGCGCGCGCTGCCGTTTCCTTGCGGCGCTCGGTCGGGATGGAGATGATTTCCAGGTCGCCGCGCTCGGCAAGCAGCGCCCTTATCTGCAGACCGGTGGTGCCGTGCTCGCCGTCGATGAAGATTTTCGGTTTCATTGCGTGCCAAAATTCCTGTTATCTCAAAGCTATATGCCGCTCGCCTGATTCAATCCGGCAACGCTGTGATTGCCTTGGTTCATTTCCTCGAGCCGGGCCTTTCGTTCCGCCAGCAGCCCGAGATAGTGCATGGCCACCATCGAGCCGGCAATCGCCGTTATATCGGCGTGATCATAGGCTGGCGCAACCTCGACGACGTCGGCGCCGACGATATCGAGCTGGTTGATCTGGCGCAGCACCGACAGGATCTTTGCCGAAGACGGGCCTCCCGCGACCGGCGTTCCGGTGCCGGGCGCAAAAGCCGGGTCCAGGCAATCGATGTCGAAAGTGACATAGGTCTTCTTGCCGCCCGTACGGTCGACGATGGCATACGCGATGTCGGACGCACGCATTTCCTCCACTTCATGGCCGTATAGGATCTTGATACCGAACGTGTCGGGCGCATGGGTGCGGATGCCGATCTGGATCGACCGGTCGGGGTCGATGATGCCCTCCTTGACTGCACGGCCGACGAAGGAGCCGTGATCGATGCGCTTGCCGTCGTCGGGCCAGGTGTCCTGGTGTGCGTCGAACTGCACCAGAGCCAGCGGGCCATGGATGGCGGCATGCGCCTTGAGCAGCGGCCAGGTGACGAAGTGATCGCCACCGAGTGACAGCAGAAAGGCGCCGGATTTCAGGATCTTGGCCGCTTCGCGTTCGATCGTGGCAGGCGTCTTCTGGTGATTGCCGCTGTCGAGCAGGCAGTCGCCATAATCGACCACGGCAAGCTGTTCGAACAGATCGCGCGAAAACGGATATTGCGGGTCGTTGTCGAGGATGGCCGAGGCGCGGCGGATTGCCTGCGGTCCGAAACGGGCGCCCGGCCGATTGGTGACCGCAGCGTCGAAGGGAATGCCCCACACCACCGCATCGGCGTCCTTCACGTCCTTCGAATATTTGCGCCGCATGAACGACAGGGCGCCGGCATAGGTCGGCTCGAACGACGCACCCGTCCTGGAGCGGGTGGTGAAGGCATGATCGATGGTCCTTGGCGGCATGAAGCGATCTCCTGTGCGTCGACGCGCAACCTTATTGGACATAATTCTCAGAATTGCGACCCCTGCGGAGGATCATGGCCATTCGATCCGGTCACAAATCCTTGCTCGCCAGGCGAACCCGGCAGGCTCGCCAGGAGATTGCCTGGCAAGCAACCGAAAGTAGCCGCCGAAGACTGCTTCGGCCGGCGCTGACCTGATTTTCCGGCATTTTGCAAGCCGGCTTCGTTCACCTGCCTGTCACGGGCATCGCTTAACCGGGGTGCGATCCCGGTACGGAGCGATTCTCGTGCGAACGACCTGTCTCATGCGAACGATTTGGCTGAGCCTTCTACTTTCCGCGGCGCTGGCGCTCTCCCTTGGCCAGGCATCGGCAGGCGAAACGCGCGCCAGGCAGATTCTCGACCGCTTCGAGCACGCCAACCAATGGCGCGACCATGTGATAGTGGCCGCGCACCGCGCCGGCGGCATGCAATCCGGCAAGACGCTCTATCCCGAAAATTCGATCGCCGCCGCCGAGGCGTCGATCGCAATGGGCGCCGAAATCGTCGAGGTCGATATAAGGCGCTCGAAGGACGGACAGTTCGTCGTCATGCATGACAGTTGGCTCGACCGCACGACGAATTGCAAGGGTGAGGTGGTCAACCGCACGATGGCCGAACTCAAGACGTGCCGTTTGGTGATCGAAGGCACCGGCGCCGTTACGGGCGAGACGGTCTCGACGTTGCGCGAGATGTTGATGACGACCAGGGACAGGATCCTCATCAATCTCGACAACAAGCTCGACACCGAAAGCCTCGTCGGCATGGTCGCGGTTGCGCGCGACCTCGGCATGGCCGAACAGGTGATCGTCAAGGAGAACCTGTGGAATGCGGAGCGGATTGCCAGTGTCAAGGCCGCCATGGACGCGATCGGCAGCGGCTTCCAGTTCATGCCGATTATCGCCGATGACGCGGTTCGCGACGCCATGTTTGCCGAGAAAGTGGGCCGGGCCTTCCCGATGCGCGCGGTCGAGATGATCAACTGGCGCATGGGATCAGAGACACTGACCGAGACCGGCGGCCCGCTGTTCAGCCCGCGCATGCGCGCGCTGGCGGTGAGGGGCGACTGGCACATCTGGGCCGACACCTATGCCATCGTCAACAAGCCGGGAGGCTTCCTCGCCGGCGGTCGCGGCGACGAGCTGGCGGTTGCGGCCAGCCTGCCGCGCGAGACTTATGGCTTCTGGGTCGAGCGCGGCGCCACCATCATCCAGACCGACGAACCGAAGGCCGCCATCAGTTGGCTGGCGGCGAACGGTTTTCGCGTGCCCTATGCCGGTGAGAAGCGCCCGGCCGAGCCGGCCAACACGGCCAGCATCAACTAGACCGGCGCGGCGAGAATTGGATCTCCCTCTTGTGGTGACGATGCCCGGCAGGGCAGAAGGGCGCTGTCCCGCCTACCCCAGGCCGGCAGCGCCAAACTTTCGAAGGAACCCAGAAACAGAAAACCCGCCTCCGTGGGCGGGTCGCTGGAGCCAATTAGCACCATACCCAGATTAGTAGCATAGCTGCCGGCACAAAGCAAGAACAAAATGTGGCGTAGTAGCAGAAAAATGCGACGATCCTTCAGCGCCTCGGCGGTTCCTTCGCTGTCCTGCCGGCAATCTCCCCCGCAAGGGAACCCACTTGGGGGAGATTGGCTCATCACTGCCTTCGGCAATCTACCCGCAGGCCGCCATTGCCACACCATCCAGCTCCTTGATGACATCGTCCGACAGTTCGAGGTCGGCAGCGGCGAGGTTCTCCCGCAGATGCGCGACGGAAGACGTGCCGGGAATCAGAAGAATGTTGGGCGCGCGGCGAAGCAGCCAGGCGAGCGCGACCTGCATGGGCGTGGCGCCGAGGCGTGCGGCGACCTTGGACAAGGTCGACGACTGCAACGGGTTGAAGCCGCCAAGTGGGAAGAACGGCACATAGGCGGTGCCGTCGCGGGCCAGATCGTCGATCAAGGCATCATCGCCCCGATGCGCCAGATTGTACTGGTTCTGCACGCAGACGATCCTGCACATCCTGCGGCCTTCGGCGATCTGTGCGGCGGTGACGTTGCTCAGCCCGATGTGGCGCACGAGGCCCTGTCGCTGGAGCTCGGCAAGCGTCGCAAGCGGCGCCTCGATCGACCCTTCGGCGGGGCCATGCGCGTCGAACATGACCCGAAGGTTGACCACCTCCAGCACGTCGAGTCCGAGATTGTGCAGATTGTCGTGCACCGCCTGTGTCAGCTCTTCTGCCGAGAAGGCCGGCAGCCATGAGCCATCCGTGCCGCGTCGGGCACCGATCTTGGTGACGATAACGAGGTCGTCGGGATAGGGTGCGAGCGCTTCGCGGATCAACAGGTTGGTCACCTGCGGGCCATAGAAGTCGCTGGTGTCGATGTGGTTGACGCCTTGTGCAACGGCTTCGCGCAGTACGGCCAATGCCGTGTCATGGTCCTTTGGTGGGCCGAAGACGCCTGGCCCTGCGAGCTGCATGGCGCCGTAGCCGAGCCGTCTCACCTTGCGGTCGCCGAGGATGAATGTGCCGGACTGGTCGACGCTGGACATGGTCTTTCTCCTTCAGGAACGGTGCACAGATAGACGCTGTCCGATCTCATGATAATTGGGTACAATTCGCACGGGCTGTGCGGAATGACGAACAATGCAGATTGATCTCGGGGACCTGAACGCCTTCGTGGCCGTAGCGCGCGCCAAAGGTTTTCGGGATGCGGCACGCGCCAGCGGCGGCAGTGCGTCCGGCTTGAGCGAGGCGGTGCGGCGCCTGGAGACGCAGCTCGGTGTCAGGCTGCTCAACCGGACGACCCGCAGCGTTGTCCTGACGGAAGCCGGCGAAGGCCTGCTGGCGCGGCTCGGTCCTGCCTTGACCGAGGTGGAGTCGGCCCTCGACGTAGTGAACGGCTTTCGCGACAGGCCGGCAGGTACGTTGCGCCTCAATGTGCCGGTCAGCGCGGCGCGGCTGGTACTGCCCAGCATCGTTCCGCCTTTTCTCGCCGCCTATCCGGGCATCCGGTTGGAGGTGATCTCGGAGGAGAGCTTCGTCGATGTGCTGGCGGCGGGGTGCGACGCCGGCATCCGCTATGAGGAGCGGCTGGAGCAGGACATGATCGCTGTGCCGATCGGACCGCGTGTGCAGCGCTTCGCCACCGCCGCCAGCCCGGCCTACCTGGATCGTCATGGCCGGCCGCAACACCCGCGCGACCTGCTCGGCCACGCCTGCCTGCGCGGCCGCTTTGCCAGCCGTGCGATGCCGCCGTGGGAATTCGAGCGCGACGGCGAGGTGGTGCGGGTCGACCCGACGGGGCCGCTTCTCGTGACCCTGGGCGGGGCGACTGACCTCAAAGTCGATGCAGCCATCGCCGGCACCGGCATCATCAGCCTGTTCGAGGATTGGCTACGTCCTCACTTCGAGAGCGGAGCGCTCGAACCGCTGCTTGAACCCTGGTGGCAGAGCTTCTCCGGGCCGTTCCTTTACTATCCCGGCCGGCGCCTCGTGCCGGCGCCGTTGCGGGCGTTCATTGACTTCATCAAGGCGTCCGCCGGCCAGCCCTGACACCCGGGAGAGCCGCGCCCGAAAATAAGCGCGGCTCCCTTCCCTCAGGTGACCCGCCACTACGTTTCGCGGCAGGTCTTGCTTGATCTATTTGACTGGAATCATCAGGTGCGCGTAGGGCGTGTCGGGGAACATGACGTATGGTTGTGTGGGGTTCGGCTCGTGGGGATACAAGGCCATCATGTCTGGTGCGTTCATGACCATCACGTGCGGACCATCATGCAGCCATTCGGCCCCCTCCGGCGGCTTGGTTGCAAAGGGGTCGGTATTGCTGGCCGCATCGCCTCCTTTTAGCATGTAGGCGAAAGCAACTTTCCCTGCAGGCGGCTCCTTCTTGGACATGATCGCGTGCATCCACGCCATCCCGTTCTCATCCGTGCACATTGGGTCGTCGGCGGGAGTGCTCGGGTCGTCCGGGATGCAAGTGAAACCGTTGGTGCCCTTCCTCAACGTTTTCATCTCCCAATTCACGACGGCGGCGTTTTTGCCGACAGCCGCCGGTGCCGCTGTAATCGCATTCTCGATCAGCTGCTCGTCGCTTTTGTCGGCCGCAGGCGCGGCGAATGCCCAAGTGGCGGCGACAGCTGCCAGAAACACACTGCTGGAATGGATGCGCATTGCCTCCTCCTTCGCGAGCGTCGGGTTACCGGCGCGTCGCAACGTGCACAGCTCCCGCTCTGTGGAGTTGGCTGCTGGCCTGGGATCTGGAACGCGCCTGTAATTAAGATACTACTAATATTATGTTGGGTCACCTGAAGATGCGGGATTGCTATGTCGACAAAGAAAAGGGGCTGCGAAATACGCAGCCCATTTGACAAAATCGATAGAAAACAGGTCTCTGTTTAACGCTTCGAGAACTGGAAGGAGCGGCGGGCCTTCGCCTTGCCGTACTTCTTGCGCTCGACGACGCGGCTGTCGCGGGTCAGGAAGCCGCCCTTCTTGAGCACGGCGCGCAGCGCCGGCTCGTAATAGGTCAGCGCCTTGGAGATGCCGTGGCGCACGGCACCCGCCTGGCCGGAAAGGCCGCCGCCGATGACGGTGGCAACGATGTCGTACTGGCCGGCGCGATTGGCGGCGATAATCGGCTGGTTGAGGATCATCTGCAGCACCGGACGCGCGAAATATTCGGCGAACACCTTGTCGTTGACGACGATCTTGCCGGAGCCGGGCTTCACCCAGACGCGGGCGATGGCGTTCTTGCGCTTGCCGGTGGCGTAGGCGCGGCCCGACTTATCGAGTTTCTGGACGTGGACGGGTGCGGCCGGCTGGGTGTTGGTATTGCCGGTGGCAGCTCCGAGTTCTGCGAGCGAGGAAAGCTCAGCCATCTTACGAAACCTTCTTGTTCTTGGCGTTCAGCTTGGCCACGTCGAGGACGACGGGCTGCTGGGCGACATGCGGATGTTCCGTGCCTGCATAGACGCGGAGGTTCTTCATCTGGCGACGGCCGAGCGGGCCACGCGGGATCATGCGTTCGACGGCCTTCTCGACGACACGTTCGGGGAAACGACCCTCGAGCAGCTGGCGCGCGGTGCGCTCCTTGACGCCGCCGGGATGGCCGGTGTGCCAGTAATAGACCTTGTCGGTGAACTTCTTGCCGGTGAACACCACCTTGTCGGCATTGATGACGATGACGTTGTCGCCGTCGTCGACGTGCGGGGTGAAGGTGGGCTTGTGTTTGCCGCGAAGATGATTGGCGATGACAGTGGCGAGACGGCCGACGACGAGACCCTCGGCGTCGATCAGCACCCACTTCTTCACCACATCCGCAGGCTTCTGCGAAAAGGTTGCCATGGATTGTTGCTTTCGGTTCGGACCTTCAAAAGAAGGCGTTTCTTGTTGCTTGGATTGGCGAAAGGCGCTTGCCCGCCGCCAATAACAAAACGGCGGCCTTTGCGGGCCGCTGTTCCGTGAGGGCTTATAGGAGAGGACGGCGACTGCGTCAAGGCGCGTGAAATGTCGGCGAGCTATCAAAATCCAGCAAAAACAATGCCTTGGATGAAAGGTATTATTTTACCACACCGTCAATCCGCTTTGGCGGGATCGAATAGGTGCCCGTTGCGTGCGCTACCGTGTGTCCCTCCGGGCCGGCGACGATGTCGATATCGAACACCATCAGGCTCTTGCCGAGCTTGAGGATGCGGCAATGGCCGTCGATCGGCCCGGCCTCGGCCTTGCGGACGAAATTGATGTTGAGACTGGTGGTGACCGAAAGCGCATCCGGTCCGGCATGCGAGAGCACGCAGACATAGCCGCCTATGTCGGCCAGCGTGAACAGCGCCGAACCCGACACGGTGCCGCCGGGACGCAAATGGCGCTCGTCGGCGTTGAGCCGCACGACACAGCCGCCTGGAAACACCTCCAACGCCTCGTAGAAGGTGAACTGGTCGTTGAGCTGCGGGAAAATGGTCGCCATCAGCGCGTTGATTTCGGCAGCCGCCAGCACCGGCTTGAGATTGCTGTGGGCGGGCATTTCAGTCTCCCGGTTTGCGCCCTGCATGTATGAACGCGACGTGGCGTTTCTGGCAACACCCCATTCATTATGGCAGAAGCGGACGAGGGAGTTGGACGAAGCGAGGCGGCATACTAGATTAGTCCATCATCGATCCGGAATCGCAGAGGAATGATCATGGCCGAAATCGTCGCCATCAAGCCTGCCGTTGCCGAAGGGCCGGTCGTCTCCAGGCTGGACAACGGCGTGCTGCGCCTGACGCTCGCCAATCCGCCGGCCAATGCTCTTTCGCTTGCAGTGATGGCGGCGCTGACGGCGGAACTCGACCGCGCCAAGGCCGACAAATCCGTCCGCGTCATCGTCCTCGGGGCGGTCGGCAAGGTGTTCTGCGCCGGACACGACCTCAAGGAGTTGAGCGCGCACCGCGCCGATGCCGATCGCGGCAGGGGCTTCTTCGAAAAGACGTTTTCCGCCTGCGCTTCACTGATGCAGGCGATCGTTCGCCATCCTAAGCCGGTGATCGCCGAAGTCGACGGCCTGGCGACGGCGGCCGGATTGCAGTTGGTCGCCAGCTGCGATCTCGCCATCGCCTCGCACGAGGCGACCTTCTGCACGCCTGGCGTCAATATTGGACTGTTCTGCTCGACGCCGATGGTGGCGCTGTCGCGCAACGTCTCGCGCAAGCACGCCTTGGAGATGCTTTTGACCGGCGAGACGATCGATGCGGCAACCGCCAAGGAATTCGGCTTGGTCAACCGCGTCGTGCCGCGCGAATATCTGAATCAGATTGTCACCAAATACGCGCAAACCATTGCGTCCAAATCCTCTCTGGTCGTCAAGATCGGCAAGGAAGCCTTCTACGAACAGGCAGAAATGGGGCTGGCCGAGGCCTATGATTACACCGGGCGAGTCATGGTCGAGAACATGCTGGCGCGCGATGCGGAAGAGGGCATTGGCGCCTTCATCGGCAAGCGCAAGCCGGAATGGCCGGAGGAGTAGGAGGCGGATATGGAACCGCGCATCTCCATCATCACCATCGCCACCGACGATCTCGACCGTGCGACGCGCTTCTATGAGGCGATGGGCCTGACCCGCCATGCCGGGATCACCGACGGCGTTGCCTTCTTCCAGATGGGCGGCGCTATTCTTGGCTTGTTTCCGCGCCCAAGCGCCGAAGAGGATTCGGGCGTCAGCTTCTCGAAGGCGCCGTCGGCCGTCTACCTCGCCTACAACACCCGCTCTGACGCCGAGGTCGACGAAGTGCTTGCGGCGGCTGAGAAGGCTGGCGGCAAGATCGTCAAGCCGGCCGGGCGCGCCTTCTGGGGCGGCTGGTATGGCTATTTCGCCGATGCCGACGGGCATGTCTGGGAGGTTGCGTACAATCCGGCCTTTCCGATTGCGGAAGACGGAACGATCTCGCTGCCGGGCTGACGACGTTCTCCCTGGCCCATTGCAAGCCACTTGCTCGGCTGTTGGCACCTCACTCCGAAGCGCTGTATGACGAGGCATGAACCACGACGCCTACGACAACGCCTATATCGCCGGCATCCTCAATTCGGTGAAGACCATCGCCATGGTCGGCGCATCGGCCAATGACGTGCGGCCGAGCTATTTCGTGCTGAAATATCTGCTCGGCAAAGGGTTTTCGGTGTTCCCGATCAATCCCGGCCAGGCCGGCAAGGAAATCCTCGGGCGGATGACCTATGCCAGGCTGGCCGATGTTCCAGAGCCAATCGACATGGTCGACGTCTTTCGCGGCTCCGCTGCCGTGCCGGGCATCGTGGACGAGGTGTTGCGGCTCGATCCGCTGCCGAAAGTCATCTGGATGCAGCTTGGTGTGCGCAATGACGAGGCCGCCGCGCGCGCCGAGGCCGCCGGCATCAAGGTGGTGATGAACCGTTGCCCCAAGATCGAATATGGCAAGCTGTCCGGCGAGATCGGCTGGACCGGCGTCAATTCCGGCGTTTTGTCGTCGAAGAAGCCGCTGATGCGGCCGGGATTCCAGAGTTTCGGCGTTCGCCAGAAGTAGGTAGTGAATAGTGAATGGTGAATAGAAAGATTTTTCTGGAAGGCGGGCAAGGCGGCATATGAGCCGCTTGCAATCAGGGTGGGGCTGGCCGACTTTGCCATTCACCATTCACCATTCACCATTCACCATTCACCATTCACCATTCACCATTCACCATTGAGGGAGGTTTTTCGATGGCCCGCACGCCCGGTTTCAACACGCTCGCCGTCCATGCCGGCGCCAAGCCGGATCCGGCGACCGGCGCGCGAGCGACTCCAATCTACCAGACCACCTCCTTCGTCTTCGACGATGCCGACCATGCCGCCTCGCTGTTCGGGCTGAAGGCGTTCGGCAACATCTACACCCGCATCATGAACCCGACGCAGGCGGTGCTGGAAGAGCGCATCGCGGCACTCGAAGGCGGCACGGCAGGCCTTGCGGTCGCCTCCGGCCATGCCGCGCAGGTGCTGGTCTTCCACAATCTGATGCAGCCCGGCGACAATTTCGTTTCCGCGACAAAGCTTTACGGCGGCTCGATCAACCAGTTCGGCCACGCCTTCAAGAATTTCGGCTGGCAGGTGCGCTGGGCCGACACCAATGATATCTCGACCTTCGAGAGCCAGATCGACGACAGGACCAAGGCGATCTTCATCGAGAGCCTGGCTAACCCTGGCGGCGTCTTCGTCGATATCGAGAAGATTGGCGACATCGCCCGCAAGCACGGCCTGCCGCTGATCGTCGATAACACGCTGGCCTCGCCCTATCTGCTGCGGCCGATCGAGCATGGCGCCGACATCGTCGTGCATTCGCTGACCAAGTTCATCGGCGGTCACGGCAATTCGATCGGCGGCGCTATTGTCGACGGCGGCACGTTCGATTGGTCGAAGTCGGGCAAGTATCCGATGCTGTCGGAGCCGCGCCCCGAATATGGCGGCCTCGTCCTGCACGAAACCTTCGGCAATTTCGCTTTCGCCATTGCCGCCCGAGTGCTCGGGCTGCGCGATATCGGCGCGGCGATTTCGCCGTTCAATGCATTCCTGATCCTGACCGGTCTGGAAACCTTGCCGCTCAGGATGCAGCGCCACTGCGACAATGCGTCGGCGGTCGCCGGATGGCTCTCCAACCATCCCAAGGTCGCTTGGGTTTCCTATCCCGGCTTGCCCGGCGACAAGAACAACGCGTTGCAGAAGAAGTACTCGCCGCTTGGCGCCGGCGCGGTGTTCACCTTCGGGCTGAAGGGCGGCTATGCGGCGGGCATCAAGTTCGTCGAGGCGCTCGAACTGTTCTCGCATCTGGCCAATGTCGGCGACACCAAGTCGCTGGTCATCCACCCGGCATCGACCACGCATCGCCAGCTTTCCGACGAGCAGAAGATCAACGCCGGGGCAGGGCCTGACACGGTCAGGCTTTCGGTCGGCATCGAGGACGTCAACGACATCGTCGCCGATCTGGAACAGGCTCTCGCCAAGGTTTGATCGCCATGACCACGCCGAAATTTCTTTCCGTCGGCGTCGACACCGTCGAACCGGAACTTGGCGCACCAGCGCCGGATCGCCTGATTTCGGGCGATCCGAAATTCCGCACCTGGAATGTCGAGGAACAGGACGGCGGCCTCTATGCCGGCATCTGGGAAGCAACGCCGGGCAAATGGCGCATCGAATATGACGAATGGGAGTTCTGCCACATCCTGTCAGGGGTCTCGGCGATCGCCGAAGACGGCGGGAAGGCGCGCACCGTCAAAGCCGGCGATAGTTTCGTGCTGAGGCCGGGCTTTAAGGGCAGCTGGGAAGTGCTTGAAACGACGCGCAAGGAGTATGTGATCAAGCTTTGATCTCGCATCGCGCCGGACTTTACAAAAGGCGATCGATGTCCGTGTCGGAAAATCCGTATCGGCTCATAATGCCGCGGTGCCATGAAACTTTCCCAGCAAATCATGACTGCCTCCGCTTCCGCGCTCCGACTAAGGCTTCATTCAGGGTGAATGTGACCGTCACGTTCGATCCGTTTCCGGCCGCGGGCCGGTGTAGCGGAGAATCCAGAGCCCCTGGTTCTTGTCAGTTATGTAAATGAAGCCGCGCCGGTCCACGACCACGTCCTCGGTCTGAACAACCAGCTTGTCTTCCGGCATAGGGCCGTAGCGTCGGACTGGCTCCGGCGGGATGAAGTAGCCGACCTCGCGCGGAAGCCGAGTATTCGAGACGTCATAGACCCTGAGCCCGGCGTTGAAGTGCGCGATATAGAACAGATCGCCTTGTTTCTGGACATCGGGATGATGCTGGTGGTGGTTGATGTTGTGCGGTCCGCGCCAGCCGCCACGAGTTGTGAAATCCGAATAGGGAGCGCCTTCGGGTGGCACTGGTTCGGGCAACAGCGACAGCAGAAAGGGTTCACTGGAATCGGAAATATCGACGATCGAAGCGTGATGCATCGGACCAAGTCCATAGGTGACGTTCTCCGAATTGGCGAAGGCAATGCCGCGCTCTGGAATCGGCAGCACGCTATGCACACCGAAGCGCGAGTGAAACGGAGGGCTGAAGCTCAGGCCGCCGACCTGCCTCGGCTGGGAGACATCGCTAATATCGAGCACAACGATTCCCGCCGCACCATAAGGCAAATAGACAAGATCGCCAGTGACATAAGGCGGGCCGTGCAGCGAGACATCCTCGCCCGTGCTGGCGCAGAAGGCGCCGCACATGCATTGCGGCTTCAGTCGCAACCGGTAGCGATCGGCGGTCTCCTGGTCGGTGGCGGGCTTCGCAGCCGCAAAGCTCTCGCCGCCGGCCTCGTGCTGGCCCGGCACCCACCAGCGTCCGGCTTCGCGCGGATTCGAGCGATCCGAAATATCGAGGATGACGTAGATGTTGCCCCTGTAACCCGGCATGCCGGCGGCAAGGTGGACATAACGTCCACCGGGATAGAGGTTGCGATGCGTGCCGTTTCCGCCGGTGCGGTAGTGACTGAGTTGTTTCGGATTGATGGGGTCCGCGATATCCCAGATCAGAACGCCTTCGCCGAACGGTGCGTCGGGGTCACCGCCGAAATTAGCAAAGGGCTTTTCGAGGGCGGTCACCATCGTGTCGCCGGACAAATCTATTTGTAGAGTCCAAGTATTCGTGCCGAGATAGGGCACGAACTTGACCGTCTCGGGCTTGGCCGGGTCGGTCAGGTCCACGATGCTCCAGCCGGAGTGCCAGAAGTGCCCAGTGTAGAGATACCAACGTTCGCCAACCTGCCTGATCGCCATTTTGAAGGCTGGGCGATGATCGAGATCGGTATAGCCCACTGCTTCGACATTGTGGGCGAAAGCGCCAGGGGGCGCTGGCGACGAAGCTGGAACGGGTTGGGCAAGGGCCTCGCAAACAAGACCGGATTGAGATGTCGCGGCGATCGTCGCGCCGATGAGCGGCACTTTCAGCATCTGGCGGCGTGAAATCTCGGAATTTTTCAAAGCGCGTCTCCCGGATTTTGCAGCTTTCCGGATTTTGCAGATTCCGATACTTTCCCTCCAATATCGTTTGAGCCATGGGTAATTCTATTTGGGAAATTAAAGGCTGAAGATGAACCACAAGCTGATGCAGTCCTTCATGGCCGTCGCCGAAGAGCTGCATTTCGGGCGCGCGGCAGCGCGCTTGCATATCTCACAGCCGCCCCTGACAAAGCAGATCCAGCAACTGGAACAGGCGATGGGTGTGCGCTTGCTGGAGCGCACCAAGCGCAAGGTCGAACTGACTGCGGCGGGGCGTGTGTTCCTTGATGAGGTTAGGGCCGTGCTTCAGCAGACAGAGCAGGCGGTGGAGCTTGCTCGCAAAGCCGATCGTGGCGAAACCGGCCATCTTGCTGTCGGATTCATCGACGCGGCTATCTACAGCGTGGTGCCGTCTGTCGTCCAACGCTTCACCAAGCGCTATCCCGAGGTCGAGTTGAGCCTGACCGACCTGCGCATTCCCAATCAAGTCAGGGCTGTGGCCGAACGCCAGCTCGATATCGGTTTTGTTCATCCTCCCGTCGTTCACAACGCATTGAAGGTCGAAAGCATACTGGTCGAACCCCTGATCGTGGCCTTGCCGGAAACGCATCGGCTGGCCTCGGAAGCAGAGGTCGCGCTAGCCGACTTGGCCTCCGAAGCGTTGATTCAGTTCCCGCGCAGCATCAATCCATCCCTCTATGACGAGATCGTCGGGTTGTGCCGTTCATCCGGGTTCAGCCCGAGGATCGTTCGAGAAGCAACGCCGAAGCAGACAATCATCGGACTTGTATCCGTCGGGCTGGGCGTCTCGCTGCTGCCCGCCTGTCTGCAAAATTTGCGCCGGAGCGGCGTCGTTTATCGCCCTATCCAGGGACGAACCTTGTCTATCGACACTTCAATCATCTACCGGCATGAACAACCCTCGCCGGTGCTGAAGGCCTTCCTCGACATCGTCCGCGAGACGACGCAAAAAGATTCAAATCCCGTCTCTCTTCAAGCTTCATGACCGAATTTCTGTAGGCATCCGGGATTTTTAGTGTGAGGTCCTGCTTCCGGTAGCTTCATCGTTCAATCAGCGATTATTTGGCACTCGCGGCCTTGAGATGTTACCTATTTGACCGGAATTCGCCGGAGCCGGCTTCGAAGCCTGTCGTCGGAAGCCGTCCTCAGATTCTGACGGCAAGCGTTTCCAGCCCGTGGAAATGATAGGTGTCGCGGAAGCGCGGCTGTTCGGCAAGATGCAGCTGCGGTAGCCGGTCGAACAAGGTTTTCAGCGACACCTGCAGTTCGAGCCGGGCGAGCGGCGCGCCGATGCAGAAATGGATGCCGGCGCCGAACGATACGTTCTTCTGGTCGGCACGGTCCGGCCTGAAGGCGAGGGGCTCGGCAAACGCAGTAGGGTCGCGATTGGCCATGCCGAGCAACAGCCCGATCGTCTCGCCCGGCTGGACGATGATCCCCGGCCCGGCCTCGACCTCCTGATAGGCGTAGCGCGTGAACATGTGCAGCGGCGCGTCGAAGCGCAGGCACTCTTCGACCGTCGCGGCTGTTGCTTCCGGTGAGGCGAAGAAGCGGCGCGCGTCGCCGCCTTGCGCAAGGATCGAGCGCACCGCATTGCCGGTCTGGTGGACAGTTGCTTCATGGCCGGCATTGAGCAAAAGGATGGCCGAGGATACCAGCTCGTCCTCCGACAGTTTCTGGCCGTCCTCCTGTGCCGCAATCAGCAGCGACAGAAGATCCTCGCCCGGCCTCTTTCGCCGCTCGGCGACGTAGCCGCGCAGAAAATCGGAAAAGTCGCGCGCGGCGCGATTGGCCGTGTCCTCCGTCTCGCGGGTGCGGCCATGCATGTACATGGCGACCATCCGATGCGACCAGTCGAGCAGCTGCGGCCCCATGTCGACCGGCACGCCGAGCATCTCCGCAATGATGGTGATCGGCAAGGGAGCTGCGAATGCCGGCAGCAGGTCGACTCCTCCTGGTTCGAGACGGTCGATCAGTTCGTTGGCCAGCGCCTCGACACGTGGCCTGAGCCGCTCGACCTGGCGCGAGACGAAGGCGCGGTTGACCAGCGTTCTGAGCCGTGTGTGGACAGGCGGCTCCAGCTCCAGCATCGAATTGGCCTCGACGTCGTCGAAGGCGCTGAGATGCGTGCGGTCCTGGCCGATGCCCCGGCTGTCCGGAATGCCGGCCGGGTTCTGGCGGCCGAAGCGGCGATCGCGCAACAGACGGTTGACGTCGTCGAAGCCGCCAAAGCACCAGAAACCAAATTCTTCCCAGACGAAGGCGTTCGATGCGCCGTGCAGGAAGGCATAGGCTTCGTAAGGGTCCTGGAAAAAAGCCGGTTCGTGCGGATCGAGCCGCAGGCGGCGGGAGGCTGGATCAAAGGCAAGGTAGGGCGGCTTCAATTCGGTCATGCCAGATCATTAGCGCGGCTTGCCTGTCTGGTGCCAGACCGTATGTTGGCCCTCCCGTGAGGCGAGCCGCCGAAGCGGCTGCGGAAGGACGGTTTCATGAATGTGATCGTGGTCGGTGCAGGCATTGCCGGGCTTTCGACGGCGTGGTCGCTGGCCAAGGCCGGTCACCTCGTCTCGATCGTCGAGCAGGGACCAATCCCCAATCCGCTCGCCGCCTCCGGCGACCATCATCGCATCATCCGCCGCGCCTACCGGGCCGGAACGGGCTATGGCCGGCTGATCACCGAAGCGTATGAAGCCTGGGATGAGATGTGGGCCGATCTCGGTGAAAGCCATCTCGATCCGCGCGGCTTCATCTGCATTTCGCGCCAGCCGGGCGATGAGGCCGAGGAATACCGCGAAGGCATGGAAGCCGGGAACTACCCGTTCGAATTGTTCGAGCCGGATGCCGCGGTCGAACGCTGGCCGTTCCTAGAACCTGGTTCATTCCGCTATGCGTATTTTTCGCCGGACGGCGGCGCGCTGCACTGCCGCAAGATCGCTGCCGGCCTCGCCAGGTGGCTGCGCGCGAACGGCGCCAATGTCTACGAAAACAGCAAGGTGGTCGAGATCGACGCCGAGGCCGGGCATGTCGTGCTGGCGGGCGGCGAAACGATGCAGGCCGACCGGATCGTCGTCGCTGCCGGCGCCTGGGTGCTAAAACTGTTCCCGGAGCTGGATGGCGAGCTGAAAACCTGGCGCACCGCGCTCGCCTATGTCGAACCGCCGACGGACCTGAAAGCGGTCTGGCAGGAAGCACCGGTCGTCCTCAACATCGGCGGCACTGTCGACGGCTACGCCATCCCGCCCTCGGGCGGGGCCGGCATGAAATTCGGCTCGGGCCTGCACAGGGTGCCGACCAGCGATGCCGACTGGAACCGTCAGCCGGTGCCGGGCGAAGGCGAGGCGATCCGCAACCTGTTTTCACCGCCGATTGCCCGTATTGACGAGTACAAGGTCACCGAAGTGGTCACCTGCGCCTACACCTTCACCGCCGACGAGAAATTTCTGGCCCACCGGAAAGGCAGATGCCTGGTCGTCTCGGCCTGCTCCGGCCACGGCTACAAGTTCGGCGCGGCGGTCGGCAGAAGGGTTGCGGCCTGCGTCGGCAATGGCGATGTCGGCGGCCTGAAGAAATGGCTCAGGGCCGAGGCGGCCTGAGCGCCTAGTATCGGCAATGCCTCGGAATATGTACGCGCCGCCAGCTGGATGAGCCCTCCCTGACCACCACGCGGCGGGCCACTGTCTGATAAGACGACGGAATTTCGATGATGCGCCGCTGCTCCGGCCGCACCAGCACCTCTTCGGCGACGCTCTCGTATTCGGCGGGCAGGACAACGCGCCGCCGGCGTTCCGGCTCAATCACGACGATCTCGGCCACGCGTTCATAGCGCGCCCTGTGCCTGACCTTGCACAGCACCTTGCGGCCATGAATGATGCGCCATTCCCAGGAATAGCCGCCGTCATCGACCCTCACGGACCGGTAGATGGTGCGGGTGATGGCGGGCACGATCTCGTAGCTGACGCGCGCCGGCGCGATCTGCACCACGCGCTCGCGCGTCCCATAGATCGGCGCTTCATACTGCACCTGCTGGCCGGCTGGGCTGACGAGCACCTCCTCGTAGACGGTGTCGTAGACGGCCGGCCGATTGACCTGCTCGTAGCATTCGACCGCGCGTCCGCCGGCAGCCGTTTCGGACGCCATGCCGAGAACGCTGATGCCGGTAAGGGCCAAGGAAGCAACTTTCTTGATCATAGCACTCCCCTGTTTGAACTGCGAAGCGAGTTCAACGTTGAATTGTAGGGTAAGCCGTGGCCGGAAAAAGCGGTTTCACCACTTTTCGTTAAGCGATGGGGTTAAGAAACTGCTAACAACGGCCAAGCATGAGCGCCCCTTCCCACGGCAGGAGAGGGGCTACAGGCACGGCGACAGGCGAAACTGGTTTGGAAACCTTGATTCGACTTAACCGGATGGCTAGTAGAGGCGGCCTTGCGCTAGGGTGAGCCGGCATCCTATTTACACAATAACGATCCAGAACCGATTCTGCCCGATTGCAAATCTCCGGCGCCGGAATCCCATCCTCAAAAAGGGATAGTCCATGAAGAACCCCGTCGAAACCTACATGAACCTCGTTCCGATGGTGGTCGAACAGACCAATCGCGGCGAGCGGGCCTACGACATTTTCTCGCGGCTCCTCAAGGAGCGCATCATTTTCATCACCGGCCCGGTCGAGGATGGCATGGCGACGCTTGTCTGCGCGCAGCTGCTGTTCCTCGAGGCGGAGAATCCGAAGAAGGAAATCAACCTCTATATCAACTCGCCCGGCGGCGTCGTCACCTCCGGCATGGCGATCTACGACACCATGCAGTTCATCAAGCCTGCGGTGTCGACGCTCTGCATCGGTCAGGCCGCCTCGATGGGCTCGCTGCTCTTGACGGCGGGCCACAAGGACATGCGCTTTGCCACGCCGAACGCCCGCATCATGGTCCACCAGCCTTCCGGCGGCTTCCAGGGCCAGGCTTCCGACATCGAGCGCCATGCCCAGGACATCATCAAGCTGAAGCGCCGCCTCAACGAGGTCTACGTCAAGCACACCGGCAAGAGTTATGATGAGATTGAAAAAACGCTCGACCGTGACCATTTCATGACTGCCGACGAGGCCAGGGATTTCGGCCTCATCGACAAGGTCATTTCGTCACGTGAGCCGGTCGAAGGTATTGCCTTATAGGTCCGCGGTGGCCCCGCGGTGGCAATGAGTGGCGGGATCACGCGCTTTTGGCGCAGCTTGCGGCATTTCGGCCACAATTGGCTGTTCCCTCGACGGGTGCAATTGCCTACGTTAAGGCTATGTTGATTTTCGACGGCTTAGCTTTGCGTGGGGTTGTTCGAATCATTGCCCCGTTTTCCGATTTGTGTTTCGTACGGAATGCGTTGCGGGAGCCGGGGCACTGGCGGCAGCGGATTCCCGCGATAGATTGAATATGCGCCCTTTCAACCAGACCATCGGCGGGCGGCCATGAAAGGACATGAAAATGAGCAAGGTCGGCAACAACAGCGGTGATTCCAAGAACACGCTTTATTGCTCGTTTTGCGGCAAAAGCCAGCACGAAGTGCGCAAGCTGATCGCCGGGCCGACGGTGTTCATCTGCGACGAATGCGTCGAACTGTGCATGGACATCATCCGCGAGGAGAACAAGACCTCGATGGTGAAGTCGCGCGAGGGCGTGCCGACCCCGCAGGAAATCCTCAAGGTTCTCGACGACTACGTCATCGGCCAGCCTTACGCCAAGCGCGTGCTGTCGGTGGCCGTCCACAACCACTACAAGCGCCTCGCCCATGCCGGCAAGAACAACGACGTCGAGCTGGCGAAGTCGAACATCCTGCTGATCGGCCCGACCGGCTGCGGCAAGACGTTGCTGGCGCAGACGCTGGCCCGCATCATCGACGTCCCCTTCACCATGGCCGACGCGACGACGCTGACCGAGGCCGGCTATGTCGGCGAGGACGTCGAAAACATCATCCTGAAGCTGTTGCAGTCGGCCGACTACAATGTCGAGCGCGCCCAGCGCGGCATCGTCTATATCGACGAGATCGACAAGATCTCGCGCAAGTCGGACAATCCCTCGATCACCCGCGACGTGTCGGGCGAGGGCGTGCAGCAGGCACTTTTGAAGATTATGGAAGGCACTGTCGCCTCCGTGCCGCCGCAGGGCGGCAGGAAGCATCCGCAGCAGGAATTCCTGCAGGTCGACACCGCCAACATCCTGTTCATCTGCGGCGGCGCTTTCGCCGGCCTGGACAAGATCATCTCGGATCGCGGCAGAAAGACCTCGATCGGATTCGGCGCCATCGTCGCTTCGCCCGAGGATCGCCGCACCGGCGATGTTTTCCGCCTGGTCGAGCCTGAGGATCTGTTGAAGTTCGGCCTCATTCCCGAGTTCGTCGGCCGTCTGCCTGTCCTGGCGACGCTGGAGGATCTCGACGAGCCGGCGCTGATCCAGATCCTGACCGAACCGAAGAACGCGCTGGTCAAGCAGTATCAGCGGCTGTTCGAGATGGAGAATGTCGACCTGACCTTCCATGAGAACGCGCTGTCGGCGATCGCCAAGCGCGCCATCGAGCGCAAGACCGGCGCACGCGGCCTGCGTTCGATCATGGAAGCGATCCTGCTCGACACCATGTTCGAGCTGCCGGCACTGGAAGGCGTGCGCGAAGTGGTTATTTCGGAAGAGGTGGTGTCAGGCAACGCCAGGCCGCTCTACATCTATTCCGAGCAGAAGGAAAAGAAGGGCAACGTCAGCGCCTGACGTGAGCCGGCAATGGATTTTTCTGAAACGGCGCCGCAGGGCGCCGTTTTGCTGTCGCACACCGCGTACGGCGCCGCGTAGTGGCTGCGGATTGGAGGGACGGACCGTGTTGACCCTTGATCTTTACCCCCTGTGCCTCCAACTAAAGGCGGAAGGCCGTGGTGCCGAATTCTGTGCTGTAAAACTCCCGTCACAAACGGTGGTAGGCGGAACGATCCCCGGTCGTTAATATGAGATTCGCGGTTGGCCGATTGGCGGCCGCGACATGAAAGGTTGGACAATGGCCAAATTATCCAAGGCTCCCAGCGACGGCGTCTTCGCAGTCCTCCCACTGCGCGACATCGTGGTGTTCCCGCACATGATCGTTCCGCTCT
The DNA here is from genome assembly GCF_040320565.1 of Mesorhizobium sp. M0664. NCBI lineage: Bacteria > Pseudomonadati > Pseudomonadota > Alphaproteobacteria > Hyphomicrobiales > Phyllobacteriaceae > Mesorhizobium > Mesorhizobium sp. M0664. The sequence continues at coordinate 30,442 of NZ_JAMYPW010000018.1, read as the reverse complement.
TCGTCGGGCGTGAAAAGTCGATCAAGGCGCTGGAAGAAGTGATGGGTCAGGAAAAGCAGATCCTGCTCGCGACCCAGATGAATGCCGCCGACGACGATCCGGAGCCCGATGCCATCTTTGACATCGGCACGCTCGCCAATGTGCTGCAATTGCTGAAACTGCCGGACGGCACCGTGAAGGTGCTGGTCGAAGGTGCCTCGCGCGCGAAAATCGTCGCGTTCACCGACCGTCCCGATTTCCATGAAGCCCGTGCTGCGGCGCTGGTCGAACCGGATGAGGAAGAGGTCGAGGTCGAGGCGCTGGCGCGTTCCGTGGTCACCGACTTCGAGAACTACGTCAAGCTGAACAAGAAGATCTCGCCCGAAGTGGTGGGTGCTGCCAGCCAGATCGACGACTATTCCAAGCTCGCCGACACGGTCGCTTCGCACCTTGCCATCAAGATCCCCGAGAAGCAGGAGATGCTCGCCACGCTGTCCGTGAAGGAACGGCTGGAAAAGGCGATGGGCTTCATGGAAGCCGAAATCTCGGTGCTCCAGGTGGAGAAGCGCATCCGCTCGCGCGTCAAGCGCCAGATGGAGAAGACGCAGCGCGAATACTACCTCAACGAGCAGATGAAGGCGATCCAGAAGGAGCTCGGCGAGGGCGAGGACGGCCGCGACGAGGCCGCCGAGATCGAGGCGCGGATCAAGAAGACCAAGCTCTCCAAGGAGGCCCGCGAAAAGGCGGAAGCCGAGCTGAAGAAGCTGCGGACGATGTCGCCGATGTCGGCTGAATCGACCGTCGTGCGCAACTATCTCGACTGGCTGCTGTCGATCCCGTGGGGCAGGAACTCCAAGGTCAAGCAGGACCTGGCCTTTGCCCAGAATGTGCTCGATACCGATCATTTCGGCCTCGACAAGGTCAAGGACCGCATCGTCGAATATCTCGCTGTGCAGAGCCGCCAGAAGAAGCTGAAGGGGCCGATCCTGTGCCTCGTCGGACCTCCCGGCGTGGGCAAGACCTCGCTCGGCAAGTCGATCGCCAAGGCGACCGGCCGTGAGTTCATCCGCATGGCGCTGGGCGGCGTGCGCGACGAGGCCGAGATCCGTGGTCACCGCCGCACCTACATCGGCTCGATGCCCGGCAAGGTCATCCAGTCGATGAAGAAGGCGAAGAAATCCAACCCGCTCTTCCTGCTCGACGAGATCGACAAGATGGGCCAGGATTTCCGCGGCGATCCGTCATCGGCTTTGCTCGAGGTGCTCGATCCCGAGCAGAACTCGACGTTCATGGACCATTACCTCGAGGTCGAATACGACCTGTCGAGCGTGATGTTCGTGACGACGGCGAACACGCTGAACATCCCTGCGCCCTTGATGGACCGCATGGAGATCATCCGCATCGCCGGCTACACCGAGGACGAGAAGATCGAGATCGCCAAGCGTCACCTGATGCCCAAGGTGATCCGCGACCACGCGTTGCAACCGAAGGAGTTCTCCGTCGGCGAGGACGCGATCCGCGGCATCATCCAGACCTACACCCGTGAAGCGGGCGTCAGAAGCCTGGAGCGCGAGCTGATGAAGCTCGGGCGCAAGGCGGTGACCGAGATCCTGAAGACGAAGAAGAAGACGATCAACATCACGGCGGACAATCTTGCCGATTACCTTGGTGTTCCGCGCTTCCGCTTCGGCCAGGTCGAGAGCGACGATCAGGTCGGCGTGGTCACCGGGCTCGCCTGGACGGAAGTCGGCGGCGAGCTGTTGACGGTGGAAGGTGTCATGATGCCCGGCAAGGGCCGCATGACCGTGACCGGCAATCTGCGCGACGTGATGAAGGAATCGATTTCGGCGGCGGCGTCCTATGTCCGCTCGCGGGCCATCGATTTCGGCGTCGAGCCGCCACTGTTCGACAAGCGCGATATCCACGTCCACGTGCCGGAGGGTGCAACCCCGAAGGACGGACCGTCGGCTGGCGTGGCGATGGCGACGGCGATCGTCTCGGTGCTGACCGGTATCCCGGTCAGGGCCGATGTGGCGATGACTGGCGAGATCACGCTGCGCGGCAGGGTGCTGCCGATCGGCGGCCTTAAGGAAAAGCTGCTTGCCGCACTCCGCGGCGGCATCAAGAAGGTGCTGATTCCGGAAGAGAACGCCAAGGATCTGGCGGAGATTCCGGAGAACGTGAAGAGCGGCATGGAGATCATTCCGGTCTCACGGGTTGGCGAAGTGTTGCGCCATGCGCTGGTGCGCATGCCGGAACCGATCCAGTGGGTCGAACCCGTCAATGCGCCGGCCGTGGTCGATGTCGGAGACGAGGCTGGTAAATCGCTGGCGCATTAGTGCTTGCTAAAGTTGCAATGCACAAAGAGAGAGCCGGGCCTTGAGCCCGGCTTTTTCATGTGAAGAACCGCGGATTTCCGGGCTTTTTTCGACTTTCCCGGCGCTTTTCGACTTGGTTGCCGGAGCGCTTCTTTCTAAAGTCCGTTTCCTGCCGGATGAGTCGAGTGTTCCGGTTTTCTCATGGAAGGGAATTTTTATGAACAAGAACGAACTGGTGTCCGCTGTCGCCGATGCCGCGAGTATTTCGAAGGGTGACGCGCAGTCGGCGGTTGATGCGGTGTTTTCCGTCATCACCGGCGAACTGAAAAAGGGCGGCGATGTCCGGCTTGTCGGCTTCGGAAATTTCACCGTGTCAAAACGCGCCGCGTCGACCGGCCGCAATCCGCAGACCGGTGCGGAAGTGAAGATCCCGGCGCGCACCGTGCCGAAGTTCTCGGCCGGCAAGGGCCTCAAGGACGCGGTCAACTAGGCGCCTCCTTAAGTCTTTCAGAGAAAAGAAAAGCCGGCATATCCGGTTTTTCTTTTCTGTTGGAAAAGGCGGCGCTATGCCGTCGGCGCGTCCGTGCGCATCAAGCCTTCTTTCTTGAGATCGGTCCACAGCGCCGATGGCAGCTTTGCGTCGAGCAGGGAGCGATTGCTTTCGACTTCGCCCGGCCGCTGGCCGCCGGGGATTACCGAGACGACGGAAGGATGCAGCAGCGGGAACTGCAGCGCCGCCTCGATCAGGCGCACGCCGTGGCGTCTGCAGACGGCCTCGATGCGGGTGACGCGGTCGATGATGTCCTGCGGCGCCTCCGAATAATTGTAGTAGGCGCCGGGCTTCGGCCCGGTTGCCAGGATGCCGGAATTGTAAGGCCCGCCGAGAACGATGCCGATGCCGCGTTGCTGGCATAGCGGCAGGAAAGACTGCAGCGCTTCCTGCTCCAGCAGCGTGTAACGCCCGGCAAGCAGGAACAGATCGAAATCGCCGCGCTCGGCCAGCGTCTGGGCAACCTGCCACTCGTTGATGCCGCCGCCGAATGCCTTGATCACGCCCTGGTCGCGCAATGCCAGCAATCCGTAGTAGCCGGAGCTCATGAATTCCTGGATGCGCTGGTCCGAGGCTTCCTTGCTGCCATGGGTGAAGATGTCGACATCGTGCACGAAGAGGATGTTGATGCGGTCGACGCCGAGCCGTTCCAGCGAGGCCTCGAAGGAGCGCATGACGCCGTCATAGCTGTAATCGTAGACCTCTCGGCGCGATGGGGTGTCGAAGAATTTGCCGATGCCGGTGCGCTGTTCCGGCGGGCAGGCGCGCATTATGCGCCCGACTTTGCTGGACAGCACGTAGTCGTCGCGCTTCTTCGAACGCAGGAACGGATTGAGCCGCGTTTCGGCTAGGCCTAGCCCATAAAGCGGCGCGGTGTCGAAGTAGCGGCAGCCGACCCGCCATGCCGCCTCCAGCGTAGCATTGGCATCCTCGTCGGGGACGGCGCGGTAAAGATTGCCGAGCGGTGCGGTGCCGAAGCCGAGCTCGGTGAAGGTGATGCCGCCATTGCCGATGCGGTCGAAATGCCGTGTCTTCATATGTCGTCGTTTCCTCATTCACGATTTGCCGTGACACTATCACGGCTGTAGCGCATCAAAAGCACTGCGTGTCGTTGGACACCGATTTTCGCGGTGATAGCATGAATGAAAACAAGCTGTTCGGGGCAAAGGTGACTAAGATATTCAAATGGTTCTCCGGCACCGGCAGGCTGGTGCAAATGTCATGACAGACGCCGGCGAAAACCTGTTTGGGATTGCGCTGAACGAGCTTGGCACCGTGCTGGAGCGTATCGACGCAAGCCGCATCGACGCCGCTTGCGCCATCTTGGCCGGTGCGAAAAAGATCGTCACCTATGGCTGCGGCCGCGAGGCGCTGCAGGTCAAGGGTTTTGCCATGCGGCTCTATCATCTCGGTCTGCCGGTGTCGGTCGTCGGCGACATGACCACGCCGCCGCTGGGCGAGGGCGATGTCTTCCTCGCCAGTTCCGGCCCCGGTGAGACGTCGACGGTGCTGACCTTGATGCAGGTCGCGCGCGAGGCCGGTGCCACAGTCCTGCTGCTCACCGCGCAAGCCGACAGCACTGCCGCAAAGCTGGCCGACTTCACATTGCTTATCCCTGCTCAGACCATGGCCGACGACCAGGGTCCCGAAAAGACATCCGTCCTGCCGATGGGCTCGGTTTTCGAAGGCGTGCTGTTCGTCCTCTTCGAAGTGATGGTGCTGAAGCTCAGGGACCTGACCGGCGTCTCGGCGGAAGCGATGCGCGCCCGCCACACCAATATGGAGTAGGTGTCATGCGCTACGAATTGATGCTGCCGCATCAGATACGCAAGGTGATCGCCGAAAACCGGCCGGTCGTGTTGCCGCTGGGTGTGCTTGAATATCACGGCGAGCACATGGCCGTCGGCATGGACACGCTGGCGGTGGTCAAGAGCCTGGAACTGTTCGAAAAAGAAGCCGAAATCGTCATTCTGCCGCCCTTCTATTACGGCGCGGCGAGCTATGCCGTTGCAGCACCGGAGGGCAGTGGTTCGCTGCAGGTCGGCGGCAATGTGCTGGCGCCATTCGCGGAAGAACTGTTCTATAGCCTGCTGCGCATCGGCTTCCGCAACATCCACGCCATCATTCACCACCAGACCGAAAATTTTGCCGCCGGCATGCCAACCGATCTCGCCTTCAAGGCCGCCGGCCGGCAGGCGATCTTCCGCTTCCTGGAGAAAGAACGTGGCGAAGGCTGGTGGGGCTCTGCGGCGATGGCTGACTATTATGCCGAACACGCCGAGGGCAGCAATTTCTTCAACTGGGTGCAGGTGCATCCGCTGATGCCGGCCTCACTGCACAGCCAGTACCCGTTCGACCATGCCGGCATCGGCGAGACGTCGCTGATGCTGGCGCTGTGCCCGGAGGCGGTGGATGCCGGCCGCTTCGCCGACAACACCGGCTGGTACACGGCAAGTGCGCCCGAAGCTTCGGCGGAATTGGGGCAAAAAGGGGTTGCCATGATCCTCGAGCATTTGCGAGCAACACTTTCGGGTTAGCGCGCTTTTCCCTTCTCCCGCAACAAGGGGAGAAGGGAGAGCCGGCGCAGTTATTTCACCGCGCCCGCTGTCATGCCCATGATCAGGTAACGCTCGAGCGCGATGCCGATGACGGCGAGCGGCGTGATGGCGGCGGTGGCAAGCGCTGCCATCGACCACCAGTTGATGCCTTGTGAGCCGGTCTGGCTGGCCACCATGACAGGAATGGTCTTTGCGTCGGTCGAGGTCAAAAGCGCTGCGAAGAAATACTCGTTCCAGCACAGCACCATCGCCAGGATGAAGGCGGCGACCATGCCCGGCAGCGCGATCGGCATGACGATGCGCAAGAAGGCGCCCCAGATCGACAGGCCGTCGACGAGTGCTGCCTCCTCCAGCTCCACCGGGATGGAGTTGAACTGGTCTCGCATGATCCAGATGACGATCGGCAGCACCATCAGCGTATAGAGCAGGATCAGCCCGACGCGTGTGTCGAGCAGGCCGACCTCCCGGTAAAGCACGAGGAAGGGCAAGGCCAAAACCACCGGCGGCAGGATCAGCTGAGACAGGAAGAAGAAGGAAATATCCTCGTTCCTGAACCAGGCAAACTTGTAACGATAGCGGGTCAGCCCGTAGGCGGCGAGGCTGCCGATGACGATGGCGAGGGTCGACGCACCGACCGAAGTGATGACCGAATTCATGAAACGCTTGATGAATTCGTCGCGGACCGTCGACGTCCGAAAGATCGAGTCCGGCGACAGGCCGAGCGAACGCCAGCCTTTCCAGTCGGGCCGGAAGTCGACGAACGGGATCAGATGGCCCTGGGTGACGTCGACCGCGGTCTTGAACGAAGTGGTTATCGTCCAATAGATCGGGAACAGGCAGATGAAAGCCCAGAAGATGAGCGCGCCATAGATGAAGACGCGGTTAGCGAGGAAGCTCGCCGGCGAGCGGATTTCGGAAGCGGCATAGTCGGTGGTCTGAACGCTCATCTTGCCGGCCCGATCAGTTGACGTTGCGCACGAAGCGGCTGGCGAACTTCAGCAGCCAGGTCACGAACACGATGATGATGATCAAATAGGCCATCGCCAGCATCGTGCCGTAGCCGACGTTCGAACGGTCGCGATATTCGCGGTAGATGAAACTGGACACCGAATCGGTCGCGCCGCCCGGCCCGCCGGAGGTGACGGTGATGATGATATCGGCGAGCTTCAGCTTGAAGATGATGCGCAGGATGACCGCTGTCACCGACACCGGCAGCATCAGCGGGAAGGTGACCTGCCAGAAAGTCTGCCAGGCAGTGGCGCCATCGACACGCGCTGCCTCGAGCACCTCGCGCGACATCGCCTGCAGGCCGGCGAGCAGCATGATCATCATGAACGGGATGAACGTCCACGCGTCGAGCACCATGATCGAGATGCGGGCGGTGATCGGGTTGGAGAAGAAGGCCGGGTTTTCCCAGCCGAGGTGGCGCGCCAGCGTCGCGGCGGGCCCGAAGCGGTATTCCATCAGCGACTTGCCGATCATCCACGACACCGCCACCGGCGACAGCATCAGCGGCATGAGAAACACGACGCGGAAGAATTTTCGTGCCCTAATCTGCGCGTTGAGCAGCAGCGCCAGGCCGAAGGCGATGACATATTCGACGAACACCGCCAGCACGTAGAGCACCATGTTGAACAGCGCGTTGCGATAATAGGCGTCGTTCAGCATCTGCCAGAAATTGTCGAGCCCGTTGAACTGCCGTCCGCTGAAGGAACTGAGGTTCCAGTCGGTCAGCGCGATGTAGAAGCCGAATAGCGTCGGGAAGATCACCATGGCAATGGTAAACAGCAGCGCCGGCAGCAGGAACAGCGCGCGCTGGCCGTCCTCGCCGCGCGTCAGCACCTGGCCGATGCCGAGCGCGACACCCCACAGCACGTAGGCATAGACCACCGGCCGCCAGGTGTCGAAGCCGATAGTGTCGACCTCGCTCTTGTAGAGGATTTGCAGCGCGATCACCGCCAGAAGGCCGAGCGTCGCAGCAGCCATCAGCGCCCAGCCAAGCCGTTTGCGGCTCCGCGGAATCAGGTCGGATGGCACGGCGCCTGCCGGCCATTCACTTGTCGACAAAGTCTGGTCAGCCAGGGTCCGGTCAGCCACGCGTCTTGCCTGTTCACAGGAGGCTCGATGACCGGCCGAGCCGATCGAGGCCGGGCCGGTCAAGCGGATGTCCGGCGGCTGTGCGCCGCCGGACCAGGTTTCACGATCTCAGCCTACATGCCGAGCGAGGCCTTGTAGAGCTTGACCTGTTTGTCGCGGCCGATCTGGTCGGTCAGCTTCTCCCAGGCGGCTGCGATGGCGTCGGCGCCTTCCTGCGCCTTCATCTTGCCGGCAAAGGTGTTGGCCAAAATGTCCTCGGCGGCGCTGTAGTACTGGAATATGCCGGGGATGCGCGGCTCGATCGCCGCGTTGGGATGGTTGTAGCTGTCGGCTTCCGACTTCAGATACGAGGTGATGAACGCCTCGTCGTAGCCCGCCGCCACCCATTCCGGAATGTTGAAATGCGAGTTGCGATAGGGCTGGAAACCCGACGGATAGGCCGCGCACCAGAGCGACAGGTCCTTGCCGCCGAGATGGGCAGCGGCAGACCATGCCGCCTTCTTCTTCTTTTCGTCGCTGTCGACGCGGGCCATGACGTAAACGCCCCAGCCGAGATAGGCGCAGTTCGGCGCATGGTTCGGGCCGCTGGCGAGCTTGTCCCACTGGCCGGTCTTGGAGTTGTAGACATCGTCCGAGCCCGGCAGGATCGAGAAGCCGGTGATGTCGCCGACGACCGAGGAATCGTTGGTCTTGACGTTCGAACCGACGTCGCCCCACCAGGTAACCATCGAACCGGTGCCTGCCAAGAATTGCTGGAAGGCGGTGGTGTTCGGGTCGGCGTTGATCTGGTCGGCAGGTTCGGAGGGCAGGGCATCGATGACGTCCTGGATCGCCCGCACCCATGCCGGATTGTTGACGCGCGGCTTCATCGTGTCGGCATCGAACAGCCAGGCCTTGTCATCGGGATGCTTGGCGTAGGCGCTGGCGCGGCTGCCGAGGAAATAGAAGCCGAAACCGCCCCAGGGCTTGGGCGCATCGAGGTAGCCAAAGACATCCTGGCCCTTCACCTGCTTGCCCTTGAGGAATTTCGTCACCGCCTGCACCTGCTGCCAGGTCTTCGGCACGCCCCATTCGCCTTCTCCGCCGCCGTCCTTCCAGGCCTTGGCGAGGTCGGCATCGGCAAACACGTCGGTGCGGTAGTTGAAATTATGTGCGTCGCCGTCAACGGTCACGCGATATTGCTTGCCGTCCCATGTGCCCACCGGCGGCTGCAGATAGGCCACGACATCCTTCATGTCGATCTGGTCCTTGACCCAGTCCGGCATCTCGGAGGTGAGACCCTTGCCGCAGACGTCGCCTTCGAACGGTGCCCCCATTTCGATGATGTCGAAATCGACGGTGCCGGTCGCGATCGACTGCTGCAGGCGGGCGTTGTAGTCAGCCTGCGCCAGGTCGATCCAGTTGATCTTGGCGCCGGTATAGGTCTCCCACGGCTTCAGGAAGCCGCGAAACAGCACATTGTGCAGGTTCTGGTTGTTGAGGCCCATGAAGGTGAGTTCGACGCCGGCGAATTCGCCTTCCTTGACATTGGCCTTGGTGGCTCCCAGGCAAAGCTCGCCGACCTGCTGGAAATCGGCATCGGTCGGCTGACCCTTGCCGACACCCGGAATCTGCAGGATCTGCGCGCGCAGGTCGTCGGCGGCCGCAGCCGTGCGCGTCAGCGCACCAAGTCCGGCGCTTGAGGCCGCCGCGAGGGCGGCCATGCTGGCCGCTCCCTTCAGCACGTCGCGGCGGGTGGCCCCGGCGCGGACAAGTTGGTTATAAAGGCTGACTTTCATTTCGTTCCTCCCAGAAGGTCAATTGTGAATTGGTTCAGATGGTGGAGCGCCGATTATGTTCCCCAACGACAGCGACTCCGGTAAATAGCGGCCCGAATTCTCCCTCCCGCGACGCTTGGCATTCAGTGCCGGACAAGCGTACCGGTGCGCCCGGAACAGGGTCATAAGCCGGGCACTGTCACTATTCGCACAACGAAGTGCGGTGTCAACGTGAATGGGTTTTTTATCTATAAGAGACTGACTTGCCCTAGCCGTTTGCGTTGTTTAGCTTCACGGCAACTGAAGGGGGAATGATGGCTCAAGTCGCGATCCGCAATGTGGCCAAGGCGTTCGGAACCGTCAAGGTTCTGCACGATGTCAGCGTCGACATCGCCGACGGACAGTTCGTGGTGCTGGTCGGGCCTTCCGGTTGCGGCAAGTCCACGCTGCTGAGGATGGTGGCCGGGCTGGAAACGGTCTCCGGCGGCACCATCGCCATCGGCGAGCGCATCGTCAACCATTTGCCGCCGGCCAAGCGCGACATCGCCATGGTGTTCCAGAACTACGCGCTCTATCCGCACAAGACGGTCGAGCAGAACATGGCCTTTGCTCTCAAGCTGCGCAAAACCGACCCGGCGGTGGTCACTGAGCGGGTCAAGCGCGCCGCCGACATCCTCGACCTCAATCCCTACCTCAAGCGCTATCCGCGCCAGCTCTCTGGCGGCCAGCGCCAGCGCGTCGCCATGGGCCGCGCCATCGTGCGCAACCCGCAGGTGTTCCTCTTCGACGAGCCGCTCTCCAATCTCGACGCCAAGCTGCGTGTCCAGATGCGCACCGAGATCAAGGAACTGCACCAGCGGCTGAAGACCACCACCATCTACGTCACCCACGACCAGATCGAGGCCATGACCATGGCCGACAAGATCGTGGTGATGCGCGACGGTCGCATCGAACAGGTCGGCGCGCCGCTGGAATTATTCGACCGGCCAGCCAACCTGTTTGTCGCCGGCTTCATCGGCTCGCCCTCGATGAACCTGCTCAAGGGCGTCGTGCGCAAGGGCGACAAGCCCGTCGTCGAGATCGCCGGGACGCCGTTCCCGATTGCGGCGACCAGTGCCGTCGAGGATGGCCGTAATGTCGTCTACGGCGTGCGGCCCGAGCACCTCGAAATCCATCCCGATGGTGTTCCGGCGAAGATTTCGGTGGTCGAGCCGACCGGTTCCGAGACTTTGGTGTTCCTGCGCTTCGGCGAGGGCGAGATGGTGGCGCTGTTCCGTGAGCGCCACGACTTCAAGCCGGGCGACACACTGCACCTGAAACCGCGGCTCGACCAGGTGCATCTCTTCGACGCAGAGACCGGCAAGCGTCTCTGATTTCGCCCCAGCAAACTTCGCGAGGAATACCATGCTCAAAGGAATCAATCCGCTGCTCAATGCCGATGTGCTGCAGGCGCTGCGGGCGATGGGCCACGGTGACGATCTGATTATCGCCGACACCAATTTCCCGTCCGATTCGGTGGCGCGCCAGACCGTGCTTGGCCGGCTACTGCGCATCGATGCGTCGGCGGCCGACGTGGTCAAGGCGGTACTGTCGCTCTATCCGCTGGACACCTTCGTCGACGATGCCGCCGCGCGCATGGAGATCGTCGGCAAGCCGGACGACATTCCCGCCGTGCAGAAGGAAGTGCAAAAAGAGATCGATGCCGCCGAGGGCAAGGCCTGGCCGATGATCTCGGTCGAGCGCTACGCCTTCTACGAACGCGCCAAGAAGGCCTATTGCGTCATCCAGACCGGCGAGCGCCGCTTCTATGGCTGTTTTGCGTTCCGCAAGGGCGTCGTGCCACCGGATGCGGAGTAGCGGGATGCCGGCGAATCCGATCGTCATGAAGCCGGTTGTCATATTGGGCGTCTTCGTCGCCGATACGGCCTACCGCGCCGCCCGCCAGCCGCGCATGGGCGAGACGATCCTGGGCACGTCCTTCACGCTCGGCCCCGGCGGCAAGGGCTCGAACCAGGCGGTGGCGGCCGGCCGGCTCGGCGCCGACGTCACCTTTCTTACCCGCCTCGGCGTCGACCCCTTTGCCGATATGGCGAGACAGACCTGGTCGCACGCCGGCGTGAAGAGCGCCGTCATCGACACACCGGAAAGCTACACCGGTGCCGCCTATATCTTCGTCGAGGAGACGAGCGGCAACAACGCGATCATCGTCAGTCCGGGTGCGGCGATGCTGATCTCGCCCGCCGATATCGAGGCAAATGCCGGCCTGATCCGCGCGGCCGGCGTTTTCGTCACCCAGCTCGAACAGCCGATCGAGGCGGCGCTGCGGGCGCTGGAGATCGCGCGCGGGGCAGGGGTGACCACCATCCTCAACCCGGCGCCCGCGGCCAGGCTTCCGGACCGCATCTACACGCTTTGCGACTATGTCACGCCGAACGAAACCGAGGCCGAGGAACTGACCGGCATCAAGGTGTCCTCGATCGACGACGCCCGCCGTGCCGCCGACAGCCTGCTTGAGAAGGGCGTTGGGGCAGTCATCGTGACGCTTGGCGAAAACGGTGCGCTGCTGCACACGGCCGATCGTTCCGAGCATGTCGCAGCGGTCGCCGCCGGCCCGGTGGTCGAGACCACAGGCGCGGGCGACGCCTTCAACGGCGGCCTGGCTGCCGCGCTGTCGAGGGGGATCGAACCTCTGGAAGCGGTGCGCTTCGCCTGCGCCGTCGCCGGCATCTCGGTGACGCGCCCAGGCACCGCCCCGTCCATGCCGACGCTGCAGGAGGTCGAGGCGCTGCTCGCCGAGGGGTGAGACCGTATGGATTACATCATGAACGACGACGGTTTTTGACAAATCAACGTCGACATTTCTCCGACACCAGGGGACGTGACCCCAAAGGAGAAATGGCGCGAGTGACGGGGCTCGAACCCGCGACCTCCGGCGTGACAGGCCGGCACTCTAACCAACTGAGCTACACCCGCGCATGGACGAACACGTGTCAGCCGTGTTCGTCGTTGGGGCGGTGGATAAGGGGTAAGCCACCGGGTGTCAAGCGGACCCGGACAGCATAACAGCAAACAGCAGAAGGTTTTTTGACAAGCCGAACTTTGTTGCCGAAACCGGCTCCCGGCCAAGCCACTGGCCGCTCATTTGGCCTTGCGAAGCCGGTCCTAACTGCTTAAAGGTCCGGCCCGGAGCGGGCGATTAGCTCAGTTGGTAGAGCGCTTCGTTTACACCGAAGATGTCGGCGGTTCGAGCCCGTCATCGCCCACCATTTTCCTCGATGTGTTCAGTTTGGGCTACACCGCTCAAGCTGATCGCCAGGTGAGACGCATCCGACCACTGTGCTACTCGGACTTTGGTCTGATTCAAACTGTCTTTCCGCAGGGACTTAAGTCTGATCTGCTTGCCTCTCATGAGGGAAACGATTGCCGAAAGCTACAACTTGCAGTATCTCAATTGCGTATGGGCATGGGCGGGAGCGAAAATATTCCTGGATGGCTTGCGAGTCATCTTCCGGACGATCCCGTGATCGCAGGAGATCTCGCGGATAAGATATCGAAGGAAGCTGAAAAAAACCGGCTTCCAGGCGAACGGATTGTGAAGACAACCCGTAACGAAGAAGACACCTTCAAGAAAGAACAAGTCGAAGCTTATCCCGACGCCGCGGTTGCAGGAGTCTTTGCCAGCGGTTCATTCCTCGCCCTGTTGGTATTAGCCATTTATCTGCTTTATGTGCTCTCGATTGTGGCCGGGGGAACGGTCGCGGATGTTCCCCTGCCGCCCATACTGCACTAGTAGACGCTCCGCCAACACTCGGATTAGCCCCGCACCGTGTTGATGCTGGTGACTTTCGTGTCTGCGGTGGAGCACGCGACGAAGGTTTCGTTCCCGCGGCAAAGGTGTTCACGCGGGGCAACTGGCTGCTGCAGAACGGCAGCATTGTACGTCCATAGGCCTCCCGGTTCTTTGCAACTTGGGCGATTGGCCTGTCGCAGATCAGCCTGCAATCGCCGGAGCGTGAGCAATCCGTTTCGCCACATAAACACAACGCTTCGATGAATCAGCGTCCTGCACCACCTCAAATCCAATCGCCTTGTAGAACCTTAGCGCACCATCGTTCTCCGGCATGACTTCGAGGTGGATGCCGGTCGAGCCGCTCGCGGCAAGCCCCTGCTCGAGGAAGGCCATCGCGCGCCGGCCGATGCCTTTCCCGCGCGCTTGCGGCAACAGGTCGATATGGCCATGCGACGGATAGGCGGTCAGCGCAGGCGGAACAGCGAAATCGGGACGATGGACCCGATGCCGCGCCCAGTCGCTGCCGCGCCAGCGCGAGCTGTCGGGTCCGGGGTCTGCCACGCGCCGCTGAAGGTCGGGATACCAGTCTGATGCCAGGCTGGCATTGAAAGCGCCCGTATCGGCCGCGCCAAGCAGGTAGCCGGCCGCACCTGCGGGACTATCGATAATGAAGGCCAGCTCGGGTTCGAGCACCTGGTAGGGAATGGTGTAGAGGAGGCCGAGCAGTTCCGGGTCGTCCTCGCGGCCGCTGGCGTCCTTGCCGGCATCGCCGGTCTTGAGACAGATCATCGCAAGCGCTGCACGATCGGCGGTGGTCGCCCGGCGCAGGAAGAAACCGCCGCCGAAATCGAGGATCATGGCGGCAGCAGCCGGAAATCCTTGCCCTCGGGCAAAAGCTGCCCGCCGTCGACGATGATGGTCGTGCCCGTGATGTAGCTGGCATCGTCAGAGGCTAGGAACAGGAAGGCATTGGCCACATCGCGCGGGCTGCCGAGACGGCCGAGCGGGATGGCGTCTTCCATGTTCTTGATGAAGGCCGCACCGCGATGCTGCTCTATGCCTTCGGTCAGGATGTTGCCGGGCTCGACGCCGTTGACTGTAATGCCGTAGCCCGAGAATTCGAGCGCAGCCGAACGGATCAGCCCATTGATGCCGGCCTTGGTCGCTGAATAATGGCCGTGGCCGGGGCTGGTGACATGCGGGCCGGTGATCGAGGAGGTGAACAGCATGCGGCCAAAATGCTGTGCCTTCATCGGCACCAGTGCGGCGCGAGCAGCGATGAAGCTGCCGCGCAAGTTTACCGCCATGACCCGGTCCCAATCGTCGGGACTGGTGTTTTCCAGCAATTGCCAGGGATAGATGCCGGCGTTCTGGACCATGATGTCGAGCCGGCCGTGACGGTCGAGCGCCAGTGCAACAGCGGCCTCGGCATCGGCCATCTGCGAGATGTCGGTGCGTATGAAGGCGGCACCGAGCTCGTCCGCAGTCGCTTGCCCGACCTCAGCCTCGGTATCGGCCAGGACAAGCGTCGCGCCCTCTTCGGCAAAGCGTCGTGCGATGCCCTTGCCGATCCCGCGCGCACTTCCAACGATCAGCGCGACTTTGTCTTCCAGACGGCCGGTCATGCCAGCCTCTGGCGTATCGTCTGCTTGAACGCATCGAGCAGCACGGCGGCAAGCACCAGCACGCCATGGATCACCTGGGTGAAGTTGGCCGGCAGGCCCATCAAATTGATCGCCGTGTTGATGGCCGAGAGCAGCAGCACGCCGGCATAGACGCCGGGCAAGGTGCCGACGCCGCCCTTCAGACTGACGCCGCCGATGACGACCGCGGCGAAGGCATTGAACAACAGGCCGACCCCGAGATTAGCTGTCGCGCCGGAGGTACGGATCGCCAGCAGCCAACCGGCAAGGCCGGCGATGGCGCCGGCGAGAACGAAGGCTATGACCAGGTTGCGGTTGACGCGGATGCCGGCGCGAAAGGTCGCCGTCTCGTTGCCGCCGATCATGACCAGGTGCCGGCCGAAGGGCGTCTTGGCCATGATCAGCGAGAACACCACGAAGCACGCAATGGCGATCCAGGCAGTCAGCGGCAGACCACCCAGGCGCTGGATGGCGAACCAGCGGATTGCCGGCGCCAGGTCCTGTGCCGAGCGGCCACCGGAAATAACCAGCACCAGGCCGCGCACCCAGATGTAGGACGCCAGCGTGATGATGAAGGCGCTCATCTTCACCTTGACCACGAGGACGCCGTTGAAGGCGCCGATGAGGCCGCCGACGGCAAGCGCGATGAGCAGCGAAACCGGAACCATCAGCCATTGCGGCTGCAACTGGATGCCAAGGCCGATGCCCGACGAGCAGAACAGGATGCCGACCGCCATGGCGCTGAGCGCCGCGACCGATTCGACCGACAGGTCCATATGGCCGGCGATGATGACCAGCGCCAGGCCGATCGACATTACGCCGAGCACGCTCGACGCCTCGATGATGTTGGCGAAGATACCGAGTTGGAAGTAGTTCGGGATAAGGATGGAAAAGACCACCAGCACGAAGACCAGCATGAACCAGACAAGATTGTCGAGGATGAACTCGAGGGTTTGGCGCGTGCGGGGGTTCATCTCAGGATCCGGTTGGCGCCGACCCCGAAAAACCACTCGGTTTTCGGACTATCAGGCGTGGTTGAAAATTGCTGCAGCATTCCCGCGCGCGTCCGTTTGAACGCACCCGGGCTGCAGGGCTGGGCTCCGGGCCGGCATGGCCCGGAGCTTCTGGCGAGTTCGCTATTCGACCGGCTTTATGGTTTCGGTCGGCGGCTTCATGTTGCCCCAGAAGGCCGGGTTATCGACATTTTCCTTGGTGATCGCAGCGCCGGGGATCTTGATGTTCGGTCCCCACGCTTCCTTGGTCAGGGTTGATTTCAGGCCAAGCACATCATATTCGCCGGGCTTGATCTCCTGCTTGTTGACCACCTTGTCCATGAACATCGCGACCGCCGCGGCCTGGGCGTAGAGCGGCTGCTCGACTTCGACGTTGAGCCAGCCCTTGCGGATCAAGTCGAGGCCGACCGGAGCGCCGTTCGAGCTCATCAGCATGACGTCGCCCGGCTTCTTGCCGGCGGCCTCGAGCGAGGCGACGGCAGCGACCGAAAGATGCGCGGCATGGCTGAAGATCAGGTCGATGTCGGGGTTGGCGAGCAACTGGTCGTTCACGATGGTCCCGGCTGCATCCGCCGCCCATTGCATGGCCGGCAGCGAGATGATCTTGACGTCCGGGAACGCCTTCATTTTCTCCTCGAAACCCTTCTGGATGTCGAGCGTGTAGGGATCGCCCGGATCGCCGAGCACCTGCAGGATCTTGCCCTTCACCGAGCCGTTCTTCGCGGTCAGGAGCTTTTGCGCCTGGTCGGCGGCGACGTAGCCGATCTCGACGGTTCCGGCCACCGAGGTGAAGTCGGACGGGGTCGAGGTGATCTGGCGGTCGAACTCGACGACCGGGATGCCGGCGGCACGGGCCGCCTCGATCGACGGTTTCAGCGCATTGAAATCGACGGCGGCAAGGATGATCGCCGCCGGCTTCAGCGCGATGACGTCGTTCATCTGCGATTGCTGAGCGTCGGTCTTGTTGTCGGCGTTCAACGTCTTCATCTCGTAGCCGACCTGCTTCAGGAACAGTTCCAGCGCGCTCACCGAGCCGGTCTGGAACTCATCGAGCAATGTCGGCACCATGTAGTAGACGGTGCCCTTGGACTGGGCGAATGCCGGCGTGAGCGTGGCAAAGGCCAGTGCCAGGATACCGAAGACGGAAAGAAGTATTTTCTTCATGTCGTTCGCTCCTCTTGCGCCGGACCCCTCATTTGTCCCTCAGCTCGCCGGTCCGGCACCGGCGAGCGTCTCTCCGGTGATCATGTTGATCACCGCGTCGGGACTTGTTTTGTTGCGTGCGACATCGCCCGCCACGACGCCTTGCCGGATCACCACGATCCGGTCGGCGACCTGGAAGGCCTGTTGCATGATATGGGTGATGATGACGACGCCGATGCCCTGGCTCGCCACCTGGCGGATCATGTCGAGGCCGCGCCGCGTCTGCTCGACACCGAGCGCCGCGAACGGCTCGTCGAGAAGCACCAGCTTGCCGCCAAAATGCACGAACCGGTTGAGCTCGATGGCCTGCCGTTGGCCGCCGGAAAGATGCTCGACATTGGTGCGAAGCGAGGGAATGCGGGTGCCGGCGCTGGCCAGCGCCTTTTGCACCACCTGCTCCATGGCGCGCTCGTCGAGCACCGGAATGCCGAGAACCTTCCTGGTGATCTCGCGGCCCATGAAGAAATTGGCGACCACGTCGACATTGGTGCAAAGCGACAGGTCCTGGTAGACCGTCTCGATCCCCGCGGCCTTGGCCTCGGCGGGAGATTTGGCCAGGAATTCCTTGCCTTCGAACAGCATGCGGCCGGAGGTCGGCTCGAGGCCGCCGGCAATGATCTTGACCAGCGTCGATTTGCCGGCGCCGTTGTCGCCCAGAAGCGCCACCACTTCGCCCTTGTCGATCGAAAAGCTGATGCCTTTCAGCGCTTCGATGGCGCCGTAATTCTTGGCTACGTTGTCGAGCACCAGCAGCGGTTCGCTCATGCTGCGATCCCCTTGTTATGCAAGAGATCTCGTCCGCGTTCGCGCTCGGCGGTGAAGATCTGGCCGAAGCGTGGCGAAAGCACTCCTGAGACGGCAAGCGCGGCGGCGCCGCGCAACACCGCATGCTGGCCGCCGCGCGCGACGCTGACGCGGGGCGTCGTGCGATCGCTTCGCGCCGACACCGAATTGGGCAGGTGCACGGCCGCGCCGGCAAGCCTTTCGAGCAGCTCGGTGGACGCCAGCCCGCCGAGGATGATGGTTTCGGGATCGAACAGGTTTTCGATGATGGTGACGGCGTTGCGGAAGATCGGCGCAATCTCGCTCACCCACTCGGCGTCGGCGATGTTGCGGCGCCGCAGCGCCTCGAGCGAGAGATACCGTTCGAGGCAGCCGCGATTGCCGCACGGGCAGGGCTCCCCGCCTGGCACTGCGGGAATGTGGCCGATTTCACCGGCGTTTCCCCAGGCGCCGCGCAATGCCGCCCCGTCATGCACCATGACGCCGCCGAGACCGACGCCGAAATAAAGATAGTAATACTCGGAATATGCCGTTCCGAGGCCGTAGAGGCGCTCGCCGATAGCAGCCGCCGCCATATCGGTTTCGAAAAAGGCCGGCAGTCCGGTCGAGGCGGCCAGCCGCTCGCGCAGCGCCACATCCTTCCAGCCGGTCATGGTGGTCGGCCCGACAAAGCTCATGGACTCCACGCCGAACGGTCCGGGCAGCGCCATGCCAATGCCGAGAACGCGGCCACCGGGCCGCAATGCCGTCAATTCGAGCACCATGGCGCCGATCAGCTCGAAAGCGTGGTCGGGCGTTGCATTTGGGGCTTCGCGGTAGGTGCTCTCGATAACATCGCCGCTTAGGTTGATCAGGGCGGCATTGATGCCCAGCGGGGTGACGTGGATGCCGACGGCATAGCCGCCTTCCGGATTGATGCGCAGCGTTGCCGGTGGCAGGCCGCGCCCCTTGGGCTCTTCGCGCAGCGACAGCACGTAACCGTGCTCTTCCAGCTCGCGAACGATGGTTGACACCGTCTGCACGGTGAGTCCGACCCGCCTGGCGATATCGCCGCGGGCGATCGGTCCGTGAAGGCGGATGGATTCGAGCACGATGCGCCGGTTATACGGCCGCCCGAACTCCTGATTGGTTCCCCGCAGTGCCATGCCTTGTGCCCTCGAGAGAGGCCAGACTGGCACTGAAGATTTATTCAGTCAAATGGAATTCAAAAATAATTCGCCTGTGGCCAAGGTCCTTTTAACGCCGGCGGATTCGCGCCCGCCGGCGGATGGGCCAACTCTGGCAATTTTCCAGCATGAAGCGCCACCGGCTGGACGGGACGCCGGGCATGACCTTGGCCGGCATTCCGATCAGCGCCCTGAAGCCCATTTCGGAACCGGCTGTGAGCCGGCCAGGGATCGGAGTTCGTTGCGCCTTTCCGTTGCGGGGAGCATACTTCCTCTCGCCGGTCTGCGGGAGGAGATGCGATGCCGAAGCTGACCCTCGACGGGATTGATCTCGGCTATGAGGTGCGGGGCGACGGGCCGCCGGTTCTGTTCGTCCACGGCAGCGTCACGAACGGCATGATGACGTGGTCCGCGCAGCAACCGCTTGCGGAGCGCTGGAAGCTGGTTGTGGTCGACCGGCCGGGATACGGATCAAGTTCCCCTGCCGAACGCGAGGATTTCGTCGTCGACGCCAGACTGGTCGCCGGATTCCTCGATCGGACGCATGACCTCTGGGGCGAAAGCCGCGTCCATCTGGTCGGGCATTCCTATGGCGGCGTCATCTCTCTTCTTGCAGCAGCGATGCGCCCGCGAGCAATCCGTTCGCTCACGGTGATCGAGCCGCCGGCCTTTGACCTTGCGCGCGAGGATGTTGCCGTCAATGAACTCGTGACGCGCCTGAAGACCCACTGGCAAAGCGGACCGCGCGACGATCCCGCGCTTTTCTTGCGCCAGTTTCTCCATCTGGTCGGCTCGGCGATACAATTGCCAGACCCGCTGCCGCCCCCGCTCGCGCAAGGCGCGGCCATGCTCGTCGTCGAACGCGGGCCATGGGAGGCCGAAATTCCGCTTCGGCAACTTGCCGATGCGCCGTTCCCGAAACTGGTGGTATCCGGCGGGCACAGCGCAGCATTCGACGCCGTCTGCGACGTGCTCGAAAACGTGCTTGGTGCCGATCGTGCCGTGATCGCCGGCGCGGGGCACAGCGTTCAGCAGACCGGTGAGCCGTTCAACCGGCGGCTCGGCGCGTTCATGGCTGCTGCTGAGGGCTGAAAGCGATCTATCTCTGATATTGCCTGGCGGGCGGTTGGCGCGCGACAGGCTTCACGCCGAATGAATCGCCGGCTCTACAGATACCGCTCGACCTTCTTGCCGACGGTCAGGAAGCGCAGCGGATCGATCGCCTCGCCATTGTGGCGGACCTCGTAGTGCAGGTGCGGGCCGGTCGAGCGGCCGCTGTTGCCGGTCTTGCCGATGACGTCTCCGGCATCGAGCTTCTGGCCGACGGCGACGTCGATTTCGCTGAGATGCCCGTAACGCGTTACAAAACCGTTGCCGTGGTCGACCTCGATCATGCGGCCGTAGCCGCCGTTCCAGCCGGCCTTGACGACGACGCCGCCTGCCGTGACCTTGGCCGGCACACCGACCGGCGCCCTGAAATCCATGCCGGAATGCAAGGCGGCCGTGCCGAGGATGGGGTCGGTGCGCACGCCGAACGGGCTGGTGACGCTGCGGCCGGGGGCGGGGTTGGCGAGCGGCAGCCGGCGCGCTTCCTTTTTAAGATGATCCAGCGCGTCAAGAGCCTCGTCCAACTCCTTGACCTTGCTGTCGAAGACCAACGAGCTGTCGAGTGGTATCAGCGGGCCGCCGACGTCGCTCTTTTCGAATTCGCTGTCGACGGGCAGGCCGGCGGCCTCGAGCGCCTGCGAAATCGCGTCGGCGCTTTTGTAGGCATTGTCGGCAAGTGTGGCGATGCGGGTGAGCTGCTGGCTCTCGATGGCCTTCAGCGAGTTGTTGATCGAAACGAAGAGCTTGTCTGCCCGGTCGGCCGCGCTTTCGCTCGGCAGCGGATCGGCGCGGGTCGACCACAGCGAGAACGGCCTGGTGTCGTTGCTGGGAAGGGGGGCAGCAAGGCTGGCGACGGAATAGGCCATCGGCTGGATGCTGCCGGTCGCGTCGGCATGTTCGTCCGGCTTTGCCGTCGGCATGGGCGGCGTTGCGACCTCGTTTTCGGCTCGTTCGAGGATCGGGCCGAGACGGCCGTGACGCAGGCTGAGCTGGCTCTGCCGTTCCAGCAGCTCGCTGACCTTGGTTTCCATCAGTTGCTGATCGAGTAGCTGGCGGCTGGTGATGCGGTCGACCTGGCTGCGCAGTGCCGAGATGCGGTCTTCGTAGGTCTGCTGCATGCGCGCCTGCCGCGCCGTCGTGGCGCCGATTAGATCGTCGCGCAGCACCAGATAGGAGGTCGCCAGCAGGTAGCCGATGACGACCGCCGCCAGCGCCGAGCCGCAAAATGCAGCCAGCCACGGGCGTATGGTGAAATGCCTTATCTGGTCGCCCCGGGCGATGATGACCGTGTGGGGCTCTCTGCGTCTGCCGAAGACCGCTGACTGACTGGCTACGTTCACGGGACCAAGCTTTCGTTACGACACCAACGACAAGCCTGATTACACATTATTAGGGTTAACAAAGTTTTGCCGATCGAACGACAGGCAAAGGTCTTCGCGCAAAACGGGTATCGAATTACAGCGGCCTGGCGCAGCTCTCAAAGGGCGTGAACCGCCTCCAGCACCTCTTCGGCGTGCCCCTTGACGCGGACGTTGCGCCAGATCCTGGCGATGCGTCCGTCCCGGCCGATCAGGAACGTCGCCCGCTCGACGCCCATATAGGTGCGGCCGTAGAGCTTCTTTTCCACCCACAAATGGTAAGCCTCGATCACTTTGCGTTCTTCGTCGGCGACAAGGTTGACGCTCAGATCGTATTTCGCCTTGAATTTGTCATGTTTCTTGACGCTGTCCGGCGAGAGCCCGATGACGACAGCGCCGGCCTTTTCGAACTCCGGCTTCAACTGCGAAAAGCCGATCGCCTCGTTGGTGCAGCTTGTGGTGTCGTCCTGTGGGTAGAAATAGAGTACGATGGGTTTTCCCAGCAATGCGGCGAGGCTGAGTGAACCGCCGCCGTCGCGCGGAAGATCGAACTGCGGCGCAACATCGCCCACGTCGAGGCCAGCCATACCGATGCCCTTGTTTGAGGTTACGCGCCAGGCTGCATCGATATAATGTCGAGCGGGGATTCGTCCACGATCGAATTCGTTTCAACGGAAGATTGCGTGGATCAGGAGCTACCGCAGCACGAGAAGATCAGGTTCAGGCGTGACGAGATCACCGACCTGGGAACCTTTCCGTCCGCGTGCCGCGTCCCGCCGCTCGGCCAGGCGTCGATCGGTCGCGGCGTCCGTTTGATGGCGCGGCTGTTTGCCGGCCTTGTCGCCCTTGTGCTGCTGGCTGGCGCCGGCGTCTACGCGATCGGCGTGTCCGGCTTCGGCTCGGAGCGGCTTCGCGCGGAAGCCGAAACGGCAATCGAGAGATTGGCCGGCTTCGATGTCGACGTTGCCGTCGGGCCGGCCCGGCTGACGCTTGACGGGTCGAGCTTCATTGCGCTGCAGGTCAGCGACGTCAGCCTCAAGACCGCCGACGGCAAACCGATGGCCGATGCCGGCCGGGTCCGCTTCGGCATCCGGCTGATCCCGCTGCTTTCGGGCGAGGTACGGCTGACCAGCGCCCGGATTTCCGACGCGCACATCGTCATGGCCGCGATGCCGTCCGGCGGCGACTGGACGGCCGGGCTGCGCAACCAGGATGGCCTCATCGATCCGGAAAAACTTTCCGCCGCCGTCTTCGCCAACGTCAACCGCGCGCTCGATGCGGTGCGCGTGGATTCGATGCGCCAGATCGATCTGCGCAACGTCGAGCTGGCACTGCCCGAGACCGGATCGGTCAAGTCGGTCACCATCGCCGACGCCTCCGTGTCGCAGACGGGACCGGGAAGCATGGAGTTTTCATCCGATGCGGATGTCGACGGCAGGGGACTTACCATCGCCGCTTCCGCCACCCGCGATCCGGCGACGCGACGCATCACCACGCTGGATGCCAGCATCCAGGCGGCGGATGCCGAAGCTGCGGCAGCAGGCGGCAAATTGGGCGCGATCGCCTTGAAGCTGGCGGGGTCGGAAGGGACCGGCGACAACAGTTCGCGGCTGACCGCTGCCCTGTCACTGACCGGGTCGGTGCTCAATCTCGGTTCGCGCGGCCTGCTTCCGGCCGACATCGATCTCGATGCGACGCTCGTCGCCGGGTCGAACAAGATCCAGGTCGAAAGCTTGCTGGTGAAAACCGGCCGCTCGACCTTCGATTTCGCCGGTTCGATCGGCCCGAAGCCCGCTACCGGCGCAGCGGGCGAGGAGCCATCCTATCGTTACGACCTGACCAGCGACGGTTCGACCCTGGCGCCTTCGGATTCGCCGGAGCCGGCGCTCAGCTTCATTGCCCGTATTGCCGGCGTCTACCAGCCGACGAGCCAAAAGCTGGTCGCCGAGCAGATCGGCGTCCGGTCCGGACCGGGCAGCGAAGTGCTGGGCACGGCTTCGGTTTCATTCGTCGCCAACCAGGCGCCGGGCATATCGGTGGCGCTCAATGTCCACGACATGCCGGTCTCGCACGTCAAGCAATTATGGCCCTGGTTTTCGGCGCGCAATGCCAGGCTGTGGGTGCTCAAGAACCTGTTCGGCGGCCGCGTCGTCGATGGCAGCCTGCAGTTCCAGGTCGTGCCCGGACGGCTCGGCAACGGCGTGCCACTTTCGGCCGATGAAGTGTTCGGCCGATTCCAGGTCGAAGGATCGCGCTTCGACACGGCCGGCCGCATTCCGCCGATCCGCGATGCCGTCGGCGTCGTCGGCTTCCACGGCAATGACGTCGACGTCGCGCTGTCGTCGGGCAGCGTCTATATGCCGAGCGGCCGCACGGTGGCGGCGAGCAACGGCACGCTCACCGTCAAGGCGGCGAACCATCCGCCGGTGATCGGCGCGCTCGACATCGATGTCGCCGGCGAGGCGCCGGCAATCGCCGAGCTGGCATCCTTTGACCCGATCAACGCCATGCGCCATGTCGGCCTGCTGCCGGACGACCTGTCCGGCACGGTGACCGGCCACGTCAAGGCCGATATTCCGCTGCAGTCCGGTGTCGACTCTTCCAAACTCGATTGGCTGGTGGCGCTCGACTACAAGGACCTGTCGCTGGGCAAGCCGTTCGAGGGCCAGACGGTCAGCCATGCCGACGGCTCGATCACGGTCGCGCCCGACCGGGCGGTGATCTCGGCCAAGGCGCTGCTCAACGGCATTCCGGCCGAGCTCGACCTGATCGAGCCACTCAGGGATGGCGGCCCGCCGCGCAGTCGTAAAGTGGAGCTGGTGCTCGACGACAAGACGCGCGCCACCGCCATGCCTGGCCTGTCGACGCTGCTTTCCGGAACCATCAAGGTGGCGATCGACAAGAGTGGCACCGGCAACCAGAACGTGTCGGCCGACCTGACCAATGCCAGGCTGGACATTCCCTGGGCCGGCTGGAGCAAGGGCCCCGGCATTCCCGCCAAGGTGGTCTTCGCCATGGCGAAGACCGGCGACACCACGACGCTGTCCAATTTCGAACTCGACGGCAAGACCTTCTCCATCGACGGCAGCGCCGTGCTGGTCAACGGCGCCTTGTCCTCGGCCCGGTTCAGCAAGGTCACGTTGAACAGGGGCGACGACGTCGCCGTCTCGGTGAAGCGGTCGGGCAAAGCCTATGCGGTCGAGGTCAGCGGCAGCGCGCTGGACGCACGCTCGCTGATCAAGCAATTCACGTCCGATGTCGATACCGCCACCAAGACCACCGGCGTCGATGCGATCTCGGTCAGCGCCGACGTCAGCTCCCTGACCGGCTTCCACGACGAGGTGCTGTCGAATCTGAAACTCGACTACAGCGCCGCAGGGTCCCGGGTGAACGGGCTCAAGGTGAGCGCCACGGCAAGTTCGGGAGCCGCCATCACCATCAGCAACACGACCGGCGGCGGCCTGCGCACGCTCAACATGAAGTCGGCCGACGCCGGCGCCATACTGCGCTTCCTCAACATCTACGAGCATATGGAAGGCGGCTCGATCACGCTGGCGCTCACCGGGGCCGGCGACGGTCCGATGAAAGGCCAGGTCGACGCCAAGAACTTCTTTGTCGTCAACGAGCCGAAGCTCGCCTCGATCGTGTCGACGACGCCGGCCGGCGACAACCGCAGCCTCAACGAGGCGGTCAAAGGCAATCTCGACACGTCGAGGGTGAAGTTCGAGCGCGGTTTCAGCGAGATCGATAAGGGCAGCGGCTATCTCAAGCTGCGCAACGGCGTACTGCGCGGCTCGCGCATCGGCACCACCTTCCAGGGCACGCTCTACGACCAGAACAACAATATGGACATGACCGGCACGTTCATGCCGGCCTACGGCGTAAACCGCATCTTCGGCGAACTGCCGCTGATCGGCGCACTGCTCGGCAACGGCCGCGACCGCGGCCTGATCGGCGTCACCTACAGGCTCAAGGGCAACGCCAACAAGCCGAACCTGGAGGTCAATCCGCTATCGGTGATAGCGCCCGGGATTTTCAGGTCGATCTTCGAGTATCGCTGAGGTCAAAACCCAATTACCTCGAGCGACCGAGTTTTGATCTTAAGCGGCCGCTCGTCCGCCCCGCGAATTCACGCCCATGATCCAAAGGCGACTGACGTCCGCCCGGGCCTAAATGGCCGCTTTGCGCCTAATGTCGGCCGTTAAAGTTAGTTGTGCCACCGCCTTACAGCGGACATCACCGGCGATCGCGCTTGAGGGCGTAGTTGCGCCAGGAGCGGTCATTCGATGTTCTGCCGTTGAACGGCTTCATTCGCCAGTTTAGCGGAAATTGGGCGACAGCATGGTTCCCTCAACAGGGAAGTTCGAAACCCTCTTGGTCCGCGGATCCCGCTGATTGCACGCTGCCGTGCGATATTCTGCAAGATAGCCACCCAACCAACGCCGATAGCCGCATTGCTCTCGACAAGAGCACTCCTGCCGCAGACCACCTAGCTGGCAGACACTTGGCTGATCCCGGCATCGACCCAGGCACGCGTCTGCTCAAGCACTTCATCCGAGAGCGCGGGATCGTCGATCGCCCGGGCGAGGATTACTGCCCCCACCATCGCTGCCCAGCTTCCGATCGCCGCGCGGCGTCTGTCTGCCGGATCCAACTCCGGGAGCGCCTTGCCGATACGGTCGATCTGCGATCGTAGGCCTTCCGTCATGGCCGAGCGTGCAGCCGGGGTCTGATGGCGGATGGCTGCGGCAAGGCCCGCCGTCGGGCAACCGCCGGCGCAGTTGTCGCGATGCCGGGGCGAAAGATAGGAACCTACATAAGCGCGAAGATCGCCCCCTCCGCCTGAGTCCGCGGCGAGGACGTGGGCAAGGGTCTGCGCGATCAGGTCGTCCTTCGAACTGAAATGGCCATAGAAGCCGCCATGGGTGAGCCCGGCGGCCTTCATCACTTCCGCCACGCTGACCGCGTCGAACCCCTTCTCGCGAAACAGCCGGCTGGCCGCATCCAATATCCGGTGACGGTTCTCCGTCATCTGCTCTCGACTGACCTTCATTTCAAAATTCTCCGTCGGCCCCGTTGACATTTACATGATGCCCATCATATTTAGCCGCAATCATGATGATCGTCATGAATATAGGTTCCATCAGAGAAAAGAGCAATGCCATGACCACCATTCCATCAGTCCTCATCACCGGCGCCTCCACGGGCATCGGAGCTTCCTATGCCGAACGGTTCGCCCGCCGCGGACACGACCTCGTGCTGGTTGCCCGTGACGTGGCACGAATGGAGGCACTGGGAGCCCGGCTCCGTCAGGAAACTGGCGTTGCGATCGATATCATCCAGGCTGATCTTACGCAGCCTGCCGAGCTTGCAACGGTAGAGACGAGGCTGCGCGATGACGCCCGCATCGGGATTCTCGTCAACAATGCCGGAACAGCCATCGGCGGAAGCTTCATCGAGCAGAGTACCAATGACGTCGCCCGGCTCGTTGCGCTCAACACGACCGCGCTTCTGCGACTTGCCAGCGCCATCGCCCCGCGTCTTGCGAAAGCTGGCGAAGGGTCGATCGTCAACATCGGCTCCGTGGTCGGGCTGGCGCCGGAGTTCGGGATGACGGTTTACGGCGCAACCAAAGCCTTCGTGCTGTTTCTGTCGCAGGGGCTCAGCCTCGAGCTCGCGCCGAAGGGTGTCTACGTCCAGGCCGTGCTGCCCGCCACGACGCGTACGGAGATCTGGGACCACGTCGGCGCCGACATCAACACGCTCTCCAACGTGATGGAGGTGGACGATCTGGTTGATGCGGCGCTGGTCGGCTTCGACCGCCGCGAACCGGTGACCATCCCGCCGCTTCCCGATGCCGGGCAGTGGGATGCGCTTCAGGCCGCGCGCCAGGCCATGCTTCCGAACTATCGGAACGAACATCCCGCCGAGCGGTACCGCAAGGTCGCCTGAGCACCAACGAAACCATTTGATAACGACCTCGTCGCGGCGGGGACAAACAAGGTGACCTATGACCAACAAAGCACTTTTTGAGCCTTATTCTCTCGGCTCGCTGACGCTCTCCAATCGTATCGTCATGGCGCCCCTCACGCGCAATCGCGCTGGCCCGGGCTTCGTTCCGGGCGACCTTGCCGCCGAGTATTACGGCCAGCGGGCCTCCGCCGGCCTGCTGATCTCCGAGGCCACGCAGATCTCGCGGCAGGGACAAGGTTACCAGGACACGCCCGGCATCTATTCTCAGGCTCAGATCGACGGCTGGCGAAAGGTCACGACCGCGGTGCACGCCAAGGACGCGCGGATTTTCCTGCAGCTCTGGCACGTCGGCCGCGTCTCGCACGTCGATCTGCAGGAGAACGGCGCCGCGCCCGTCGCGCCCTCGGCAATCCGGGCCGCGACCAAGACGTTCGTGAACAACGGCTTTGTCGAGGTTTCGGAGCCCCGCGCGCTGGCGCTCGACGAGCTTGCGGGGATCGTCAACGATTTCCGGCAAGCAGCCGCGAACGCCATTGAGGCCGGCTTCGATGGCGTCGAGATTCATGGCGCCAACGGCTATCTGCTGGACCAGTTCGCCAAGGACGGTGCCAATGTCCGCACGGATGCTTATGGCGGATCGGTCGAGAACCGCGCCCGGCTGATGCT
The DNA here is from genome assembly GCF_040320565.1 of Mesorhizobium sp. M0664. Taxonomy (NCBI): domain Bacteria; kingdom Pseudomonadati; phylum Pseudomonadota; class Alphaproteobacteria; order Hyphomicrobiales; family Phyllobacteriaceae; genus Mesorhizobium; species Mesorhizobium sp. M0664. The sequence continues at coordinate 2,481 of NZ_JAMYPW010000018.1, read as the reverse complement.
GGAGGTTGCGACTGCGGTGGTCGAGGAGATCGGCGCAGAGCGCACCGGCATCCGGATTTCGCCCGTCTCGCCCGCCAACGGCGTCTCGAGCAGCGCCCCCCAGGCGCAGTTCGACTATATCGTCGATCAACTCGATGCTTTGGGCATCGTCTATATCCATGTCGTCGAGGGCGCCACGGGCGGATCGCGCGATGTCGCGCCGTTCGACTTCGGATCGCTCCGCCGGCGCTTCAACAATACCTATATCGCCAATAACGGCTATGACCTCAACCTCGCGGCGTCGCGGCTCGCCGAGGGCAAGGCGGACCTCTTCGCCTTCGGGCGCCCGTTCATCGCCAATCCCGACCTTGTGGAACGGCTGAAGACGCGCACGCCGCTGACGGAGTTCAACTCGGCGACGCTCTATGGCGGCGGCTCCGCTGGCTATACCGACTATCCCGCGATCGCCGCCTCAAGCCGCCCATGAGCTATCGGAGGGCGGCGCCTGCGAGGCAGCCATCCCACGTGACAGCAGCGCCTCAGGGCATCTCTCTGGCGCTCCGCTCGAACTGGTGTCCAAACCCAGGGATTCAGGAGGGCCATGGAGGGCTATAGCATAGACGTTAGCTCCTCTGGTCCGCCCAGGACCAGCCAGGCGAGATTCGTAGCACGTCGTACGTTCGCTTTACCGGCGCAAGCGGACCCGTTCACCGTGATTTCGACTGTCGTGAATGGGTCAGATCGCGTCGATGCATGGGGGCGCCTGAACGTCCGCTTCTCACATTCCAAGCCTCCAAGCCTCCAAGCCTCCAAGCCGCAAGTCCGCTTCCGTGCCCCGAACAAGACGTTCATCGAAGCGCCGCAGAACGTCCGCTATTTGCGCTACCTGCTCGATCCGATCGATGAGACGAATGGCACCTCGGCCATTCTCGGGAGCTAGCTGATTAGCCTCGGCGGTGATTCCGAACCGAAGGTCAGCGCCGCAAGATGAAACCGGTTTCGGAAAAGATCTAACAGGAAGTACCGGGCCCTGGTCAGACCGGCCGCACCAGAACGTGTTTCTTCTTGCCGAGCGACAGTTTCGCGACGTTTTCCGGGCCAAGGTCCTGCAGCGTCACCATCCTGCGATCGTCGGCCACGAGCTGGTCGTTGAGGCGCACGGCGCCGCCCTGGATATGCCGCCGTGCCTCGCCGTTGGACCCGGCCAGCCCGGCGGTGACGAACAGCGACAATATGCCGACGCCGGCTTCAAGATCGGTCCTGCCCACCTCGACGGTTGGCAGTGTTTCGGCGAGCGCCCCTTCTTCGAACGTCTTACGCGCCGTTTCGCTGGCCTCCTCCGCCGCCTCGCGGCCATGCAGCATGGCGGTGATTTCGGTGGCGAGGATCTTCTTGGCTTCGTTGATCTCCGAGCCGCCGAGCCGTTCGAGGCGTCCGACCTCGGCGAGTGGCAGGGTCGTGTAGAGCCTCAGGAAACGGCCGACATCGGCATCCTCGGTGTTGCGCCAGTATTGCCAGAACTCGTATGGGCTCAGCATCTCCGCATCGAGCCAGACCGCGCCCGAGGCCGACTTGCCCATCTTGGCGCCGGACGAGGTGGTGAGCAGCGGCGTGGTCAGCGCATAGAGCTGCGCGCCTTCCATGCGATGGCCGAGATCGATGCCGTTGACGATGTTGCCCCACTGGTCGGAGCCGCCCATCTGCAGCCGGCAGCCGAGGCGCTTGTAGAGCTCGACGAAGTCGTAGGCCTGCAGGATCATGTAGTTGAATTCGAGGAACGACAGCGACTGCTCGCGATCCAGCCGGAGCTTGACCGAATCAAAGGCCAGCATGCGGTTGACCGAAAAATGCCGGCCGACATCGCGCAGGAAATTGACGTAGTTGATGTCCATCAGCCAGTCGGCATTGTTGATCATGACGGCGTCGTTGGGGCCGCCGCCAAATTTGAGGTAGGGCGTGAAGTTGCGGCGGATGCCGGCGAGATTGTCCTCGATGTCCTGCGGCGTCAAAAGCTTGCGCGCCTCGTCCTTGAACGACGGATCGCCGATCATCGAGGTGCCGCCGCCCATCAGCGCGATCGGCCGGTGGCCGGTCTGCTGCAGCCAGTAAAGCATCATGATCTGGATCAGCGACCCGGCATGCAGGCTCCTGGCGGTGGCGTCGAAGCCGATATAGGCGCTCACCGTTTCCGTGGCGAAAAGCTGGTCGAGGCCGGCATCGTCCGAGGTCTGGTGGATGAAACCGCGCTCGCTCATCGTGCGCAGGAAATCGGATTTGAAGGCGGACATTTTCTTTCCCGAAAAGCTTCCGGCCGAACGCGGCTCGGCTATGCATGAAGGCGGGCGTTTAGCACTCAAGCGCGATCAGCAAAAGTGGAATCCGGTTTTGCGACACCCTCTTGCCTTCTCCCCATGTGGGATCTTTGCACAGAAGCCGATCAGTGATTCTGTTGTGAGGTTGGAGCAGGGAGATTCGCGATGGTGGATCGTGTTCTGGGTCAGT